>DDBN01000075.1:20310-69902 GCA_002333145.1 Moraxellaceae bacterium UBA2031 | reverse complement strand
TGACGGCCTCTGGAGGTCCTTTCAGAAGCTGGACCCTTGCCCAGTTGCAGGATGCAACGCCTGAACAGGCCATCAAGCACCCAAAGTGGTCAATGGGTCGCAAGATTTCGGTGGACTCAGCAACACTGATGAATAAGGGCTTGGAACTTATTGAGGCGTGCTGGCTGTTCGGGACGACGCCGGAGCATGTTCGTATTGTTGTGCATCCAGAGAGCATTGTGCACTCACTGGTACAGTATGTGGATGGTTCTACCCTGGCCCAGTTGGGTAACCCCGACATGCGCACGCCCATCGCTCTGGGTTTGGCTTGGCCCGAGCGCACTTCAGCAGGAGTGCCTGCGCTGGAGCTGTTTGCAACAGGCAGCCTCAATTTTGAAGCGCCGGATGAAACACGATTTCCCTGTCTGCGCCTTGCCAGGGAGGCTATCTGTGCGGGAGGCACGGCGCCTACAGTTCTGAACGCTGCCAATGAAATTGCGGTCACGGCCTTTCTGGATGGCCGGTTACGTTTTATGGATATCCCCGCCCTTATCGAGCGCACACTTACAGAATTGCCAATGATGGCAGCCGACGAGCTCGCCACAATCCTCGAGGCAGATCGCACTGCTCGTGATCATGCCTGCCGGCTACTGCCGGCTTTTGTCTGAGGGTGGGCCAATGAATTCTATTTTGTTGATGGTGCTGGCGGCGGTCATCGTGCTTGGCCCGTTGATTGCTATTCATGAGTTTGGCCACTACTGGGTAGCTAGGCGTGTGGGTGTAAAGGTGCTTACCTTTTCCATCGGCTTTGGCCCTGCTTTGCTGAAGTGGACGGATCGTCATGGAACCCTTTTCCAGATTGCCGCTATTCCATTAGGTGGCTTTGTGCGCATGGCGGATGAGCGCGAGGGCGAAGTGCCTCCTGAGGATGTACCTAAAGCATTTAACAACCAGCCAGTATGGGCGCGTATGGCGATTGTTGCCGCCGGCCCAGTGATCAATCTTCTCTTTGCGGTTCTTTTGTACTGGGTGCTTTTTCTGCAGCCGACTGAAACTCTCACAACAGTTGTTGGTCGTGTTTTGCCGGA
The DNA here is from genome assembly GCA_002333145.1 of Moraxellaceae bacterium UBA2031. Lineage (GTDB taxonomy): Bacteria > Pseudomonadota > Gammaproteobacteria > Pseudomonadales > Moraxellaceae > UBA2031. Next base: position 68,835 of record DDBN01000075.1, on the reverse strand, counting down.
TTCTCCTGCCGCAATGGCGGGCTTGCAGTCCGGGGATGAAATTACCGGGATTGATGGCACACCAGTCGCAGACTGGGAAGCTATTAATTACGCACTGATTGATCGCATGGGCGAAACGGGCCAGATGCGCGTATCCGTCAGGCCTTTTGGTGCAACAAGTGGAAGCCAAGATCGTATCCTGACCTTGAATCATTTTCTGGGTGGACGAGAAGTTGATCCATTTCGGGAGATTGGTTTTACCCCGTGGCAGCCAGTTTTAAAGCCGATCATTGGTGAAGTTGTTTCTGGCAGTGTTGGCGAGCGTCAGGGCATTAAGGCAGGAGATACCATCCTTGCTGTCGATGGACGTCAGGTAGATACCTGGTTTGATTTTGTTGATGTGGTGCGTGTGCGCCCCGAATTGCCACTGACGGTGGATTTATTGCGCGGTGAGGAACGCCTTCAGTTGGAGCTGACTCCTGCGGCTGAAAAAGATAATCATGGGATAATGCGAGGCCGCCTTGGCATTGCACTAAAAGAACAGCCATACGAAGTGCCTGCGGCCTATCGTCAGACCATACAGCTGGGTCCGGTTGATGCAGCAGTTGCCGCAGTACACAAGACAGGCAAGTTGATTGTTTTTACGCTTGAGTCCATGGGCAAGATGTTACGCGGCTTGATCAGTGTGGAAAACTTGAGCGGCCCCATCACGATTGCTAAAGTCGCCGGCCAATCGGCAGCGTTAGGCTGGCAGGCGTTGCTAGGTTTCATGGCGCTGCTGAGTGTGAGTCTAGGTGTTTTGAATTTACTGCCGATCCCGGTGCTCGATGGTGGGCATCTGGTGTATCACGCAATAGAAGGTATTACGGGTCGCCCCTTGTCAGAGAGGGTGCAGATGTTTGGTCTTCGAATTGGCATTGCCATGATGATGAGCCTGATGCTGCTGGCGATATTCAATGATTTAAGCCGCCTCTAGAACGCGGAGTCTGTTATCCCATGAGTTTTTTGCGGCATATTTTACCGATAACTGTTGTGATGTGTGGTGTCGTTGGCACGGCGCAGGCCGATGAGCGCTTTGTCATCCAGGATATCCGTCTTGAAGGGTTGGCCAGACTTTCTGCGGCCAGTGTTTATGCTTCTTTGCCAGTCAGTGCCGGAGATCGCGTGGATGACACGCGGCTGGCCGAAGTTCTCCGTGCTTTATTCAAGACGGGTAACTTTGAGGATGTGCAGGTTGGCAGGGATGGTGACGTATTGGTTATCCGGCTTACCGAGCGCCCAGAGATTGTCAGCTTGGACATCAAGGGTAATAAGTCCATTGAGAAAGATAATCTGCTGAAGGGGCTTAAGTCGGCAGGTCTTGCCGAAGGCATGGTGTTCCAGCGCTCCGTTCTTGATCACGTCAAACGTGAGCTGGAACGTCAGTACATCGCACAAGGGCGGTATGGTGCAAGCATTGTAGTAGAGGCTAAAGCAAAGCCACGAAATCGTGTGGCGCTTAATATTCAGATTGAGGAGGGTAAGCCTGCTCGCATCAGTGGTATTAACTTTGTTGGTAACAAGGTATTCAACGATGAGGAGTTGCGCAGTATTTTTCAGCTGAGGCCAACTCACTTTACCTCGTTTTACAAGAACGATGACAAGTACTCTCGTGAAAAGCTCCAAGGTGATCTGGAGCGTTTACGTTCTTGGTATATGGATCGTGGTTATGTGAATTTTGTGGTGAATTCCACGCAAGTCACGCTGACGGCTGATAAGAAGGATGTCTTTATTGATCTTAATATCAGCGAGGGAGAGCAGTTTCGTTTCGGTGAAATTCGTATTGCTGGTGAGTTAACGGTGTCGGAAGATATTCTTAAGCGCCTTCTGTTGGTTCGCAAAGACGATATTTTCAATCAGGGGGGAATCACTAATACATCCAAACTAATGACGCGACGGCTGGGGAATGACGGCTATATTTTTGGTGAAGTGAATGGTGTGCCGGATATTCACGATGACACAAAAGTAGCTGACGTCACTTTCTTTGTGAATCCGGGCAAGCGAGCGTATGTGCGTCGTGTTAATTTTAACGGCAACATGAAAACGGATGATCAGGTTTTGCGCCGTGAAATGCGTCAGTTCGAAGGGGCTTTGGCATCCAGTGAAAAGCTAGATCTATCTAAGCTGCGCTTACAACGGTTAGGCTATTTTGAGGAAGTAACAATTGATACGCCGCGTGTGCCTGGTGTGTCTGATCAAGTCGATGTAAATGTGTCTGTGAAGGAGCAGCCATCTGGCACTATTGGCGCCAGCATTGGTTTTTCACAAGGCGCAGGTATGATTTTCAGTGCCAATGTCAGTCAGACAAATTTTCTGGGAACAGGCAATCGTTTCTCGATAGCGCTGAATCGTTCAGAGACCCAGGATTCCTATAACTTATCCTTTGTTGATCCCTATTTTACTCTGGATGGAGTGAGTCGCGGTTATAATCTTTTTTATCGTGTGACGAAGTTTGACGCACGTAACGTCAGTAATTATGTAACCAACTCAATGGGGGGGAATATGAGTTTTGGTTACCCAATTGACGAAAATGAGTCCATTAATTTCTCAATTGGCCTAGATAAGACTGATATTACTAAGGGAACGCTTGCATCGAAGCTGGTAACGGATTTTGTAAACACCGAAGGTGATCGTTATCTTAATTATACTGCCTCACTTTCGTGGGGAAGAAATACTCTTAATCGTGGCATGTTTGCGGATCGCGGAATTTCGCAATCGGTGGGAGCGGAGTTCTCCTTGCCCGGCAGTGATCTGAGCTATTACAAGCTGAGTTATAAGGGGCAGCTATTTATCCCGTTGGGAGATACGTGGGTAACGCGCTTACATACCAGCTTGGGCTATGGTGATAGTTACGGTGATACTAGTCGCTTGCCGTTCTACAAGAACTACTTTGCGGGTGGCTTTGGCTCCGTTCGTGGTTATAGCGATAACACGTTGGGGGCGAAGAGCTGCTCGATTGTCTTGTGTCCGAATGATCCTTATCCTGAGGTAGTGGGCGGCAATATTCTCATTGAGGGTGGCGCAGAATTAATTGTACCAACGCCTTTTGCAGCCGGTAATCGTCAGCTCAGAACGGTTTTATTTTATGATATTGGTAATGCCTACGACACCAGTGTGCCGGGATACGGTGTCGATCTTTCACTGCTACGATCGAGTGTCGGGGTTAACCTTCAATGGCTGACGGCGATTGGCCCGCTCAGCTTCAGTCTCTCGCGCCCGCTAAATAAGCAGGCTGATGATGATACGCAGGCTTTCCAGTTCACTATCGGTCAAGGGTTTTAATAGGACGGGTAGAGGGCATAACAACAAGGCCGAATGGCCGTGATTTTAAGGGGATTTTCAATGCGTCATGCTCTGATGGTGGTTGGTATAGTGGCCGGCTTGGTATCTGGTTCCGCAATGGCTGCTGCGAATGTGGTTGTGGCAGACAGTCAAGCCGCATTAATGGCAACGGATGTCGCTCGAAAAGCAGTAGAGAAGCTGCAGGTCGAGATGAAATTGCAGCGCGAGCGTATGGAGGCTATTCGCAAAGAGGTCAAGGTAATCGAAGACCGCTTTCAGAAAGACTCAACCGTGCTGAGCGAGACAGATAAGAAGAATATGCAGAAGCAGGCAGAGAGCAAGCTTAGCGAATATCGCAACCTTGGTGAGACTGTGCAAAAGCGTACGCAGGAAGTCCAAGCAGAGCTGCTACAGCGCATGGTGCCAAAAATGGAAGCGGTGATTGATGAGCTGCGTAAAGCGAATGGCTACGACATCATTGTTGAAAAGAAAAATGTGATTTTTGCGGATACAACAGTAGATATTACTCGCAAGATCACTGAAAAGCTTAACGCTGCTAAGTAAGGGGTTGCTTGTGAGCGAGAAGGCAGTCTGGTCGCTGGCAGAGCTGGCCGACATGTTAGGAGCTGAGCTGCGCGGTGATCCCGCGTTGCAAATCTCCGGTGTGCATACCTTGACGGCTGCCGGGCCGACACAGCTGAGCTTTCTAGCCCTTCCTCGCTATGCAAGTGAGCTGCTGCAAACCCATGCGGGTGCTGTATTGTTGCGGCCTGCTGACGCGGAAGGGTTTGCCGGTAATGCGCTGATGCTGGCAAATCCCTATCTGGCATATGCCAAAGTAACCAGACTCTTTGACCGGACGCCACGTCCTGCTGCAGAAATTCATTCGTCTGCAGTGGTTAGTCAGTCGGCGCAGATTGAGCCAGGTGTGGCCGTGGGGCCTTGTGCGGTAGTTGGTGATGATGTGGTCATTGGATCTGGCTCCATCATCGAAGCCGGAGCAGTGCTTCAGTCTCGCGTCCGTATCGGGCGAGACTGTCGCATCCGATCCAATGCGGTGATTTATCACGATTGTGTCTTGGGTGATCGGGTCAATATCCATTCTGGTACGGTGATTGGTAGTGATGGCTTTGGTTTTGCCAATGACGCTGGACGCTGGGAAAAGATTGCCCAGATTGGCCGTGTGGTAATTCACGACGATGTAGACATTGGTGCGAATACGGCGATTGATCGTGGCGCGTTGGATGATACGGTGATACATCAAGGTGTGATCATCGATAATCAAGTACATATCGCTCATAACGTCGTGGTCGGTGCCTTTACCGCGATTGCCGGCTGTGTGGGTATCGCAGGAAGCACTCGCATAGGCGCCTACTGTGTTCTGGCGGGTGGTGTCGGTGTGGCTGGACATCTGGATATCTGTGACAAGGTACAGTTCACGGGCATGACCATGGTCACCAAATCGATTACTTCACCTGGTTCTTATTCATCGGGAACCGGCATGGAGCCGTCGGCGAATTGGCGTAAAACAGCGGTTCGACTGCGTCAGCTGGATGACATGGCTCAGCGCCTGCGGCAGCTAGAAGCGACCATTGTTCGGCTGACCTCATCGGACACTCCTTCCTGAACCTGTTTTTCCCTGTAAAAACAAGCCTCTTATTGATGCGTCATTGGCACTAGAATAGTGGCTTGACTTCATCGGTCGGGAGCCCCTTTGTAGGGCCTGCCAAATAAGTGATCTGAGGACTGTATGACCATGATGGATATTTTGGAAATCCGAGAGTATTTGCCACAGCGCTACCCTTTCCTGCTGGTGGACCGGGTGACCAATGTAGAGGCGGGCAAGTTTATTCATGGCTACAAAAATGTGACGGTGAACGAGGAGTTCTTTCTCGGGCACTTCCCGGGTAAGCCTGTCATGCCGGGTGTACTGATCCTTGAGGGCATGGCACAGTTAGCTGGTATTCTCGGGTTTTACACAACGGGAAAGCGTCCTGTTGATGGCTTTATCTATCTTTATGCGGGTATTGATAAAGTGCGTTTCAAGCGTCAGGTAGTTCCTGGGGATCGTCTGGATATGCAGGCAGAGTTCACGGGTTCCAAACTTAATATTTATAAATTTTCCTGTCGTGCTCTTGTAGATGGTGAGGTGGCTGCTACTGCCGACATCCTGATCGCCGAGCAGGCAGTATAAAAAGAAAAGAGGTTATTTCTGTGATCCACCCAACCGCGATTATTGATCCTCGTGCCGAGTTGGCCTCCGATGTCGAGGTAGGGCCGTATAGTATTATTGGTCCAGATGTCACGATCGGGGCAGGGACATGGATTGCGTCGCATGTTGTTATCAAAGGGCCAACTCGTATCGGTAGCAACAACCGTATATTTCAGTTTTCCAGTGTGGGCGAGGATTGCCAGGACAAGAAATATAATGGCGAGCTGACCCGTCTAGAGATTGGAGACAATAATGTCATTCGTGAGTCCGTCACGATACATCGTGGCACCTTTCAAGACGACAGCCTGACCCGGATCGGCAACAACAACCTGTTTATGGTGGGGGTACATGTTGCCCATGACTGTATGATTGGCGATAACAATATTTTTGCCAATACTTGCGGGCTTGCCGGGCACGTGCACGTTGGTGACAACGTTATTCTGGGCGGTATGACTGGAGTACATCAATTCTGTCAGATCAGTTCGTATTCTATGGCCTCCGGTTGCAGCCTTATCGTAAAAGATGTGCCTGCATATGTGATGGTCGGTGGCAACCCCGCTTCTGCGCATGGCATGAACTTCGAAGGCATGAAACGGCGAGGATGGTCTCCAGAGACTATCAGCAAGCTACGCCGTGCCTATAAAGTGGTTTTTCGTGAAAGCCGTACCTTGGACAATGCATTGCAGGAGCTAGATGGCATGCTCGCGGAGTGTCCGGAACTGGCTATCTTTATAGACTCACTCACGTCCTCAACGCGCGGCATTACGCGCTGATCATCATGACCAAGCCACTGCGCATTGGTATTGTGGCCGGTGAGGTCTCTGGTGATACCTTGGGTGCAGGGCTTATTCGCGCTCTGCGTCAACGCATTCCTAACGTTGAGTTTTTTGGTATTTGCGGGCCACAGATGCTTGCCGAAGGCGGTCGCTCGCTTTTTCCAATGGAGCGGCTCTCCGTCATGGGTTTGGTGGAGGTATTGGGCCGTCTACGTGAGTTATTCACGATTCGTGACACGCTGGTGGATGAGTTTACCCAACAGAAAATTGATCTTTTTATTGGTATTGATGCTCCCGATTTCAATTTGCGTATCGAAGCTTCACTAAAGCAGCAGGGTATTCCCACCGTGCACTATGTCAGCCCCTCAGTATGGGCATGGCGGCAGGGACGAGTAGATGATATTCGTGATGCTGTCGATACGGTGCTGTGCCTGCTGCCATTTGAAAAAAAGTTCTATGACGAGCACTCCGTGAATGCTGTATTTGTTGGTCATCCCTTGGCGGACAGCTTGCCATTGGTGAACGACACGGCAGCGGCCCGTGCAGCGTTGGGGCTAAAACATGAAGAGGAATACATTGCACTTTTGCCCGGAAGCCGGGGTGGTGAGGTCAATCGCTTAGCGCCCAAGCTTTTTGCGGCTGCGCTCTTATTGCGAAGTGACAGGCCAAAGGCAAAGTTCATTATTCCAGCCATTAATGCTGCACGGCGAATCGATATCGAACAGCATTTAGCGGTTGCGGGTATCGAGGCACAGATTTTTGATGACAGCCATGGCGCCGGTGTAGGGCGCCTTGTCATGGCAGCATCCGATGTGGTGGTGTTGGCCTCTGGCACTGCCACGCTAGAAGCAATGTTGCTGAAGAAGCCCATGGTGGTGGTGTATTGCCTGCATTGGCTAACATGGTTGATTGTTCGCCTTCTGGTGAAGGTCCCCTATGTCGGCCTACCTAATTTGCTTGCGGGTAAATTTCTGGTACCTGAGCTGTTGCAGGGCGCTGCATCTCCTGAAGCTATTGCCCGAGAGACGCTGCTCTGGCTTGAGAATGCGCCGCTCCGGGACGAACGTCTGGCCCAGTTTGCTGCTTTGCATGAGAGCCTACGCCAGAATGCGAGCGAAACTGCTGCAGATGCCGTTATCAGGCTGCTACAAAAGCACCAGAAAGAGGCAGGCTAACGTGGCAAGTCAGATACACACTTTTCCAGGCCTGCCTGATCTCTCTGGGCTTATTGTTGCGGGCGTTGACGAAGTGGGGCGTGGACCATTGGTAGGGGCAGTGGTGACGGCAGCCGTCATTCTAGACCCCCAAAAGCCCATTGCTGGACTGGCCGATTCCAAAGCACTCACTGAAAAAAAACGCCTTCACCTGGCAATGGAGATCCGCGAGAAGGCCCTTTGCTTTGCGCTGGGACGAGCTGATCCTCATGAAATTGATGAGTTAAATATTTTGCATGCAACAATGCTCGCCATGCAGCGTGCTGTTGCTGGGCTTGCTATTCATCCCCAACACGTATTGGTGGATGGCAATCGCACGCCGCGTTTTTCTTGCCCGGCCACCGCAGTGGTGAAAGGGGATGCCAGAGTCGCTGCGATCAGTGCCGCAAGTATTTTGGCAAAAGTGACGCGTGATGCGGAAATGACGGCTCTCCATGAACGTTATCCGCAGTACGGCTTTGATCAGCACAAGGGGTATCCAACGGTGGCCCATCTTGCGGCATTACAGGCACATGGCCCCATTCCTGAGCATCGGCGCTCTTTTGCGCCAGTACGTAATGCGTTGGCAGCAAGATTGCCGGGGAGATAGTCATGACGGCATTTGTTCATCTGCACGTGCGCAGCGAATTTTCATTAAAAGACAGCATCATTCGCATCGATAAGCTGGTGGATGCTGCGGTGAAGGCTGAAACACCTTCGGTAGCCGTTTCAGACCTCATGAATCTTTACGGTTTGGTCAAGTTCTACAATGCCGCCCAAGGCAAAGGCATAAAGCCGGTATTCGGCAGCGATCTCATTGTGCGCGAAGGCGACCTTGTGTATGAAATCACCGCTTTGGTGATGAATGAAAAGGGATACAGCAACCTGATCAATATTGTTTCCGATGCCTATATTAATGGGCAGGAAATGGGTGACCCGTTTGTTTCGCGACAGCAGCTGGCGGCTTGTCATGAGGGGCTGATTGTTCTTGTGGGTAAGCGTAGCAACGTTGGCTTGGCGCTTTTAGGCTCGGATTTGCAAGTTGCAAACGATAGTCTCGCGGACTGGATGCGAATCTTTCCGCAACGTGTTTATCTTGAGTTGGTGCGTACCGGTCGCGATGGTGAAGAAGACTTCCTGCACGCAGCAATGGAGTTGGGTGATGCGCTGCAGTGTCCTGTTGTGGCGACCAACGATGTCCGCTTTCTCTATCAAGAAGATTTTGAAGCGCATGAAGTACGTGTCTGTATCGCACAGAGCTATGTGCTGGATGACTCACGTCGCCCCCGAGAGTACACATCAGAGCAGTATCTGAAAACATCTGAACAGATGATTGAGCTTTTTTCAGATATTCCTGAAGCCATCGAGAATACGGTTGAAATAGCGCGTCGTTGCACACTGGATATTACGCTGGGCAAGAACTATTTGCCGGATTATCCCGTGCCTGAAGGGATGACGATTGGTAATTATTTAATCCAGCACTCACATGAGTGTCTGGAGTTACGCTTTCAAGATATTCTTGATTCAAGTGCGCCGGACTATGCCGAACGACGTAAGACGTATACGGATCGTCTAGACTTTGAGTTAGGCGTTATTAATCAGATGGGTTTCGCTGGTTACTTTCTGATTGTGATGGATTTTATCCGCTGGGCTAAGGAAAACGGTGTGCCGGTTGGCCCGGGCCGTGGGTCGGGTGCTGGCTCTCTTGTGGCTTATGCGCTCAAGATTACTGATATCGACCCCATTCCTTACGATCTGCTTTTTGAGCGATTTCTTAATCCGGAACGTGTCTCCATGCCCGACTTTGATGTCGATTTCTGCATGGAAGGCCGTGATCGTGTCATTGAGTATGTGGCCAACAATTACGGCCGTGAGGCGGTATCTCAGATCATCACTTTTGGCACCATGGCCGCTAAGGCAGTAGTACGTGATGTAGCGCGTGTGCAAAGTAAGTCTTATGGCTTGGCGGATCGTATTTCCAAGCTAATTCCTTTTACTCCTGGTATTTCCTTGAGGGAGGCGCGTGAGCAGGAGCCTCAGCTTGATGAGTTGCTGACGAATACGGCGATGTCTGATCATGAGGATGCGCTGGAAATATGGGAGATGGCACTAAAGCTGGAAGGCATTACGCGTGGCGTCGGTAAGCATGCGGGTGGCGTACTGATTGCCCCTGGCAAGCTCACGGATTTCACGGCAGTTTTTTGTGATGAAGAAGGACGCTGGGTTAGTCAGTATGACAAAGACGATGTTGAGAAAGTTGGCCTGGTTAAGTTCGACTTTCTTGGGTTGCGCACCCTCACGATTATTGATTGGGCATTAAAAGACATTAATGCCAAGCGTGCCCGTCGAGGCGAAGATGCTCTCGATATCATGGCGTTGCCGCTGAATGATAGGGCCTCCTATAAGCTGCTTGAGGAAGGGCGAACTACAGCAGTATTCCAGCTGGAATCCCGCGGCATGAAGGAGCTATTGAAAAAGCTCCAGCCCAATACTTTTGAAGACCTTATTGCGCTTGTTGCACTGTATCGTCCAGGGCCACTTGAGTCTGGCATGGTCGATGACTTCATCAACCGAAAGCATGGCCGTGCCCCGGTAGCCTATCCCGATGCGCAATACCAGCATGAGTGCCTTGAGCCTATCTTGAAGCCGACTTATGGCGTGATCGTGTATCANNATGGGTAAGAAAAAGCCCGAAGAAATGGCCAAGGAACGCGTCAAGTTTATGGCGGGTGCCGAGGTGCAGAAGATTGATGTCGATCTTGCCGGCCATATCTTTGATCTCATGGAAAAATTCGCAGGTTACGGCTTTAACAAATCGCACTCTGCTGCGTATGCGTTGGTGTCTTATCAGACGGCTTGGCTCAAAGTACATTACCCGGCAGAGTTTATGGCGGCAGTACTGTCATCTGAAATGCATAACACTGACAAAATTGTGACCTTTATCGAAGAGTGTCGCGAGATGAAGCTAAAAATCTCGCCACCCGATGTGAACCTTAGTCGTTATAAGTTCGTGACCACGGATGAAGGCACCATTATCTATGGTCTTGGGGCAATCAAAGGGGTAGGTGAAGGCCCTATCGATAATGTTGTGCAGTCGCGAGAGGTCGATGGTAGCTATAAAGATCTCTTTGATTTTTGTCGTCGAGTGGATCTACGCAAGAGTAATAAGCGAACGCTAGAAGGATTGGTTCGTGCGGGTGCACTTGATGGGCTTGGGCCTCATCGCGGCATCATCATGGCTTCGCTCGATGAAGCGGTAGCGGCGGCTGAGCAGCAGGCGCGTAATGCGGATGCCGGAATCGTCGATCTTTTTGGCGATGTGGTTGAAGAGGCACCCAGTGGTGAATTTATTGATGCCCCACCGTGGACGGATGATGAACGTCTGACGGCGGAGAAAGACACGCTTGGTCTTTACCTAACGGGTCACCCGATTGATCAATACGAGAGTGAGTTGTCACACTTTGTTGAGCAGCGTTTGTCTGATTTGCAGCCGACACGCCGAGGCGTGGTAACAACAGTAGCAGGCCTGGTTCTCGCCAGCCGTATCCAAAAGGGCCAGCGTGGGTCGCGCGCGTTTGTCACGTTAGATGACCGCACCGGACGTATCGAGGTTGCGCTGTTTAGTGATGCCTATGAGCAGTTTCGTCACTTGATGGTGAAGGATACGGTAGTCGTGGTGGAGGGCGAGGTTAGCCATGACGAATATGCCGGTGGTCTTAAGATGGTCGTTCGTAAAGTGATGACTCTTGCCGAGGCACGTACCAATCGTAGTCGTGGTTTAGAGATCCGTGTTGATGCCGCCAGCATGGCCCCCCGCTTTGTGCACGACTTGAAACAGTTGCTAGAGGGGCACCGTCCTGCGGCGGGGCAAAAGGGGGCCGTGATTCGTTTACATTATCGCCGACCCGATGTTGAAGCTACTTTACGGCTGGGGGATGACTGGCGTGTGAACCCTGGTGAGGATCTTCTCAAGCGCTTGCGCCAGCAATTAGGTAAAGAATCGGTCCAAGTGCTGTATTGATAGGGCAGTTTGGCCTGAAATGAATAGCAGCAATTTCGAGTTAACGGATGATTCGCGTCATGCCGGTGACCCGAGTAAACTGTTGAGCACTAACGGTGGTGCGGAGCCACAATCTCCGTGCGTCGCCGCTTGATATCGCGCCCTTGCATCCCGGGGCGTCCGTGTGAGGAATGGATGGCATGAACCCGAATTATCTGGATTTTGAACAGCCGATCGCTGAGCTAGAGGCCAAGATCGAAGGCCTCAAGTTGGTTGGCTCGGGTACTGGCCTTAACATTAGTGAAGAAATCACCCGCCTTGGAGACAAGAGTCTCAAGCTGACGGAAGAGATTTTTTCTAATTTGTCAGCCTGGCAGGTTTCGCAATTGGCACGCCATCCACGTCGCCCTTATATGTTGGATTATATCGACCGTATATTTACCGATTTTGATGAACTGCATGGTGATCGAACATTTGGCGATGATGCGGCCATTATTGGTGGAACGGCACGCATTCAGGGTGAGCCGGTGATGGTGATCGGTCACCAGAAGGGCCGTAGCGTAAAGGAGAAAGTTTTACGCAACTTTGGTATGCCTAAGCCGGAAGGTTATCGTAAGGCGTTGCGTCTGATGGAGATGGCAGAGCGTTATCAGTTGCCGATCCTCACCTTTATTGATACCCCGGGCGCATATCCCGGTATTGATGCGGAGGAACGTGGCCAGAGTGAGGCCATCGCCCGAAATCTGGCGGTCATGTCGCGCCTGAAAACCCCAATTATTTCGACAGTGATTGGTGAGGGTGGATCCGGCGGTGCATTGGCTATTGGTGTTTGTGACAGCCTGCTCATGCTGCAATACAGCACTTATTCGGTTATTTCGCCGGAGGGTTGTGCTTCGATTCTCTGGAAAACCTCTGAAAAAGCACCAGAAGCAGCTGAGGCCATGGGGCTGACTGCCGAGCGACTGAAGGAACTCGGCTTTGTTGATGAGTTGGTGCGAGAGCCATTGGGTGGTGCGCATCGCGATATGGATGCGATCTCTGATAGCCTGCGTAAGTCGCTGATCCGTCAGCTCAAAAAATTGCGCAGTTTGGATTCGCCGGCATTACTTAAGCGCCGCTATGAGCGTTTGATGAGCTACGGTATTGAGTGATGCGTTTGTGCTATTTAAGACGCCGGCTTTTGCCGGCGTTTTTCTTGATGGGATTGTTATTTTGCCGTTATGCCTGAGCTAGCATTTAAAAAGTTTCTGGATAATGCCCTGTGCCGGTCTCCGTATATACAGCGACTTGTAGTGGGCTTTTCCGGTGGGCTGGATTCGACAGTCTTACTGCACTTGCTCATGCAGATGCAGTCGGCACACAAACGTGAGTTGCTGGCAGTGCATATTCATCACGGATTAAGCTCGAATGCAGATGCTTGGGCTAATCATGCAATGGCAGTTTGTGCTTCATGGCAGATTCCCTGCACGGTACGGCAGGTAGAAGTCATGCGGACGGCGAGTCTTGAAGCGGCGGCCAGGCTGGTAAGGCGTGATGCGTTATGCGGGCAACTACAGGCAGGAGATGCCCTATTGTTGGCCCAGCATCAGAATGATCAAGCAGAAACCGTGTTGTTCCGCTTGCTACGAGGATCAGGCGTGGCGGGCTTAAGTGCTATGCGGGGTGTCTCAACGATCAATGCTCCGGAAGGTGATAACTGGCCGCTATGGCGACCGTTGTTGGGTGTCTCCAGAGGGGCTCTCGAGCAATACGCCCGGCAGCATGAATTGACGTGGATAGATGATGAGTCCAACACGGACACACGGTTTTCTCGAAATTTCCTGCGCCATGACATCCTGCCTGCTTTGCAGCAACAATGGCCCGCAGCGGTAACGACACTGGCGGCCACTGCTCGACGTATGCAGGAAGCAGATCAGCTATTACAGGAGTTGGCAGAAGAGCTTGCGGCTGTCTGTATTGATGGCCAGCAGCGTTTACTCATTCCTGCGGTGCAAGCGTTGTCTTCAGGCAAGCAGGGATTGGTTTTACGATACTGGTTGAAGCAGCAGGGTTTCAGGCTACCGGATGAAGCAGTGCTTCATCAGATTACCTCTGCGGTCATAACCGCACGAGAAGATGCTGCACCACGACTGGCTTGGACTGGTTGTGAGGTTCGTCGCTATCGTCAGCATCTCTATGCCATGGCTCCGCGACAGGATATAGAGCAGAAGTGGGCTACTAATTGGGACATGTTGGCGCCCTTAATGTTGCCGGATGGCCGGTATTTGAGGGTTGAGTCAACTGGCGACATTCATATCCACGTGCGTGTTCGCTTTCGGCAGGGTGGGGAGCGCTTGAGCGGGCGAGGCATGACCCATGACCTTAAAAAGCTGTTGCAGGCATCAGCTATCCCCCCATGGGAGCGTAACCGATTGCCGTTACTTTTCTGCGGGGATGCACTTGTCGCGGTAGCAGGAACTTCACTGCGCTCACCGGAGTGGCCAAACGGAATACAGCTTATGCTGGAGCCAGCAGTGAGTGGTGCGACGTAAATAAAAAGGCCGCAGTAAATGCGGCCTTTTTACATCATGGCGAAATATTAGAGCTTTCGCATCACTAGCGTGGCGTTGGTGCCGCCAAAACCAAAGCTATTGGACATGACAGTTTTCAGGCCTGCGTTCTCGATAGTTTTCAGCACAACATTCATGCCTTCAGCTGCCGGGTCGAGGGTTTCGATATTGACTGATCCGGCAACAAAATCGCCTTCCAGCATCAGCAAGCAGTAAATAGCCTCCTGTACGCCCGCGGCACCCAGCGAGTGACCGGAGAGGGATTTGGTTGAGCTGATCTTTGGGCTGTTGCTACCGAACACTTCACGAACTGCACGCAACTCCGCCGCATCGCCTACAGGAGTAGAGGTGCCATGTGCATTGATGTAGTCAATCGGCGTATCGACGGTGGCCAGTGCTTGCTCCATGCAGCGCTTAGCACCTTCTCCGCTCGGTGCAACCATGTCGTAGCCATCGGACGTAGCACCATAGCCAACGACTTCAGCATAAATATGAGCGCCGCGCTTGATAGCGTGTTCATACTCTTCCAGCACAACAATGCCGGCGCCCCCGGCAATAACAAAACCATCACGGTTTGCGTCATAAGCGCGGGATGCTTTTTCGGGTGAGTCGTTGTATTTGCTGGACATGGCACCCATGGCATCAAACAGGCAGGACTGAGCCCAGCTTTCTTCTTCGCCACCACCGGCAAACACGATGTCTTGCTTGCCAAGGATGATTTGCTCCATGGCATTGCCGATGCAGTGAGAGCTAGTAGCGCATGCAGAGGCGATGGAGTAGTTCACACCTTTGATCTTGAATGTGGTCGACAAGCAGGCAGAGATAGTACTGCTCATGGTGCGCGGCACCATGTACGGCCCAATACGCTTCACGCCTTTATTGCGCGCGATATCGGCGGCGTCTACCTGATTCAGTGATGAGGCTCCACCTGATCCAGCGATAACACCCGTACGGGGTTGCGATACCAGTTCTGGTGGCAGCCCGGCATCGGCGATGGCTTGCTGCATGGCAACAGCGGCATAGGCAGCGGCATCGCCCATAAAGCGTTTATCTTTGCGATCGATTAGCGCATCAAGATCGATATCAGGACGGCCACTGATCTGGCTGCGAAAACCCATTTCGGCATAGATAGGGTTGGATCGGATGCCGGACTTGCCGAAGCGCAGGCTTTCAGTAACGCTGGCCTTATCATTACCTAAGCTGGAAACAATGCCCAGTCCTGAAATCACTACACGACGCATGATCGATCCTCTTATCTGCTGGTGGCAGTTTGTGCTCGCAGTTTTTTTTATATAGGCCGTAAGCTAACCCGTGCTGCAGGGAACAGCACGGGCATAAGGTCAAAAATTCTCAGTACTGGTAAAAAGACCGCAGCGCAGGTCCTGTGCGGAGTAAATTTCTTTGCCATCCACCAGCATGCGGGCATCTGCGATTCCCACGACCAGTTTGCGCTCAACAACGCGTTTGATGTCGATGTGATAGGTGACCTTTTGATGGTGAGGCAACACTTGGCCAAAGAATTTGATTTCGCCAGCACCCAAGGCACGACCGCGCCCCGGATTGCCACGCCAAGCCAGCCAGAAGCCAAGCAGCTGCCACATGGCATCAACACCTAGGCAGCCCGGCATGACCGGATCAGATTCAAAGTGACAGCCGAAGAACCAGAGGTCTGGATTGATGTCGAGTTCGGCGATGATTTCACCCTTGCCATACTGACCACCCTCATCAGTAATAAGAGGGATACGATCCATCATGAGCATATTGGGAAGGGGAAGGCGGGCATTGCCCGGACCAAACATGGTGCCATGGGCACAGGCAAGCAGGTCATCACGATTCAGTGAGCTGGGGCGCATTGTAATGCCAATCCTCGATACAAACCGCCTGGTTGACGGCGGTGCGATTGTATCAGGCGAACTGCGACAGGCCGGTTGCTGGAGGAGGCTAACTTGTTTCCAAATGTGTGACTTTGGTGCTTGTGGCGGGCATGGATTTACATGCCTGTTATGGACAAGCTGGGGGCACTGTATATGATGGCGCAGCCGTAGCCGTTACGTGTTTTCTACGGCGAAAAAGGGTGGCTAATTCACCCCCGTTCAGGAGTCTGCAATGCTCGTAGAGCTTGGTCATTTTGCGCTTGTACTGGCCCTGGTAGTGGCTGTGCTGCAGTTTCTTGTCCCTGTTGTAGGGGTTTGGAAAGGGTACCCAGGAGCCCAGTCGGTAGCCCGAAATGCTGCTTGGTTACAGTTGCTGCTGCTGCTGTTCTCCTTCGGCATGCTGACGCTGGCCTTTATTCGTAATGACTTTACCCTTGATTATGTTGCCCGGCAGAGCAACACGATGCTGCCTGTCTGGTACAAGATTTCGGCTGTTTGGGGTGGGCATGAAGGCTCATTGCTCCTTTGGGCGTTGGTGCTGTCGCTGTGGGGCGCCGCAGTAGCCCGCTTCAGCCGTAGTTTGCCTCGTGACATGGTCGCGCGCGTACTCGCCATTCTTGGCGGCATCAGCGTAGCGTTCATTCTCTTTATTCTGCTGACATCGAATCCATTTCGTCGATTGCTGCCGGGCTTTCCCCCGGATGGTAATGATCTCAATCCGCTTCTGCAGGATCCGGGCCTGATTTTTCATCCGCCTATGCTGTATATGGGCTATGTCGGTTTTGCCGTTCCCTTTGCGTTTGCGTTAGCAGGGCTGATGGGGGGGCGTCTGGATTCGGCTTGGGCGCGTTGGTCGCGTCCGTGGGCAGTGGCGGCCTGGTGTTTCCTAACGCTGGGTATCGCGCTGGGCTCTTGGTGGGCGTATTACGAGCTTGGCTGGGGCGGCTGGTGGTTTTGGGACCCGGTAGAGAACGCTTCCTTTATGCCGTGGCTGGCAGGCACAGCGCTTATTCATTCGCTTGCAGTGACGGAAAAGCGCGGCGTGTTCAAGGCATGGACGGTCATGCTGGCCATCATCGCTTTTGCGCTCAGCCTACTTGGAACTTTTTTAGTGCGTTCTGGTGTGCTGACCTCTGTGCATGCCTTTGCGGCTGATCCGGAGCGTGGTCTGTTTGTGCTGGGTATTCTGGCCGTAGTAATAGGTGGGTCACTGACGCTCTTTGCCGCACGTGCGGGCTCGCTTGCTAACGAATCTCGTTATGAGTTGGTGTCACGCGAAATGTTTTTGATGGCGAATAACCTGCTGTTGCTAACGGCAACAACGGTAGTTTTCCTCGGAACACTTTTTCCGCTAGTGGCCGACGCTTTTAATCTGGGCAAAATTTCAGTGGGGGCGCCATATTTTAATCTGCTGTTTGTTCCTCTGACGCTTTTGCTCATGCTCTTTATGGCTCCAGGAGTGCAATCAAACTGGAAGCGACACGATGCTCGCACACTGCTACTTCCCTTCGGCAAGATCTTGGGAGCGGCTACGGTGATTGGTGTTGTTTTGCCTCTCGTTCTGTTTGCTAAAGCGAATGTGGGTGTCATCTTGGCATCAATTGCATCCAGTTGGGTGGTGCTTGCGGCACTGCGTGATATTGCCCGAAAAGTGAGTACGGCAAGGGCAGGCTGGTGGGCTGGGTTGCGTCGTCTTCCGCGCAGCTACGTCGGTATGCAAACAGCACATATGGGCTTGGTCATCATGGTACTTGGGGTGGCGTTCACGTCGGTGTATAGCATTGAGCGTGATGTACGCATGGCTCCGGGCGACAGTGCCGAGGTGGACCAATACCGCTTTGTGTTCCGCGGTGTCGAGACACACAAAGGCCCTAACTACTCAGCTATGCGCGGGACGATGGATGTTTATCGTGGTGATCAGCAGGTGGCGGTGATGCATCCGGAGAAGCGCTTCTACTTTGTGCAACGCAATACCATGACAGAAGCCGCCATTGATGCTGGTCTTTTCCGTGACCTCTATGTGGCCATGGGAGAGCAACTCGACGGTGATGCTTGGGCTGTGCGTCTTTACCATAAGCCGTTTATTCGTTGGATATGGTTGGGGGCATTGTTTATGACCGCAGGCGGGCTTTTGGCTGCCTCGGATCGTCGTTATCGCATCAAGGTGAAAGAAGATAAGACGGCGATGGCAGGGGGGCACACTCAATGAAGAAGCCCTTACGTATTGCACTGTATACCGTGCCGCTTCTCCTGTTTGTAGGCCTGGCTGTTTTGTTGGGAAGCCGGCTAGGAACCGATCCTGGCGTGTTGCCATCTGCACGGCTTGGGCAGCCGATGCCAGCATTCAGCCTCTCATCTCTGACAGAGCCGGATCGTCTGCTATCTGCGGAGGATTTTAAGGGCCATGTCACTGTTCTTAATGTCTGGGCCACTTGGTGCATTTCCTGTCAGGTAGAGCATCCCGTGCTGATGGAAATGGCGCGACAAGGGGTTCGTATTGTTGGTGTGAACTACAAGGATATTCGTGAGGCGGCCGTAAAATACCTTGAGCTGCATGGCAATCCTTTCCAATTCACGGTTGTTGATGACAGCGGCAATCTGGGCATTGATCTGGGCGTATATGGTGCGCCAGAAACATATCTTCTGGATCGTGAAGGTAATATCCGGTACCGCCTTGTTGGCGTGCTCGATCTTCAAAAATGGGAGACGGACCTCAAGCCTCGTTTCGAGGCATTGCAGGCGGGTAAGGCTTTGCCAGAGGAGACGGAATGATGAAGTTTTTTCTCTCCATCCTGCTGATGGTGACAAGCCTGCAGGCCATAGCGGCTATCGATGTTTACGAGTTTGAGTCTCCGGAGCAGGAGCAGCGTTATCGGCATCTCATCGAGGAGCTGCGTTGCCCGAAATGCCAGAACCAAAATCTTGCCGGCTCGGATGCTGGTGTGGCGACGGATCTCAAAAATCGGACTTTTGAACTGTTGCAACAGGGCAAGTCCGATGAAGAGATACGGGGATATCTCGTGGAGCGCTATGGTGACTTCATTACCTATAAACCGCCGGTAAGGGGCTCGACATTATTGTTGTGGGCAGGACCTTTTACGCTGTTGCTGCTGGTGGCCGTAGTCATTATCTGGCGGGTACGCCGTCGTCCGACCGAGCATTCTGCCGCCATGTCTGCAGAGGAGCAGGTGCGACTGACACGGATTCTCAATGATGATCTCTCTTCAAAAGGTTGATCCGCGAATATGATTTCTTTCTGGATAGTCGCCGGCATTTTTTCGGTAGCAGTGATTCTGGCTGTACTGTGGCCATTGTGGCGTGCGCCTCGTAATAATGAAGCCTCTCTGATAGTGCTTAATCGGCGAGTTTTCCAAGAGCGCATGACAGAGCTTGAGGCTGATCACGACGAAGGTCGTATTGATACGGATACTTTTCGTGACCTGAAGACAGACTTGCAGCGCAACTTGTTGACGTTGGATATAGACGCCCCTGCCTTGCACGAAACACGCTCATGGCGTTTGCCACTTGTGCTAGCGATTGTCACAACAGCAGGCTCTTTGTTGTTCTACTCGACCGTACTGCGTTCGCCTGAAGTATCTCAATGGTGGCAGGTGCAGCAATCAGTTGGCCCTGCCGCACAGCGACTGATGGAGGGCAAGCCGCCATCAGATGGTGAGAACAAGCACTCTCTTCAAGAAATTATTCAGGGCATGCAGTATCAACTGCAGCAAAATCCTGAGCAGCCAGAGGGCTGGTTCACATTGGGGGTTGCCTACGTGCAGGCAGAAATGCTGGCTCCTGCCATGACGGCGTTTGAGCGCGCATGGCGCTTGAAGCCGGAGGAAACCCGTTATGCCCTTACCTTTGCCCAAGCACGTATTTTTAGTAATCAGGGGCAACTGGATGATCTGAGCCGTAGCCTGCTTTCCAGTATTGTTCAGCGTGAACCTGCTCATGAAGGTGCACTACTGTTGCTTGGTCTGGGGGCATGGCGCAGTGAAGAATATGCTCTTGCTGTGCCGGTGCTGGAGCAACTAATTCAAGTGCGTCAGCAGCGTGAACCAAATGACACATCCGTGGCTATGCAGGAGGTCGCCAAAGCGCTGGCCGATGCACGCACCCGTTTACAGGCGGGTCCCGTTACTCGCTCGGCCAGACTGACTGTTACGGTTCAGGTAGATAAAGGGGTCAGTGAGCGGTTTGCTCCTGATGACGTGGTATATATTTTTGCTCGGGCATTGAAAGGGCCCCCCATGCCCTTGGCCGTGGTAAAGCGTAAAGCCAGCGAGCTTCCGATTACGGTTGAGCTGGATGATGCAACAAGCATGTTGCCTGACCAGCCTTTATCATCGGTGCAGGAAATTGTCATTGAGGCACGGATTTCGCGGCACGGCTCACCGGAAAAGCGCACTGGCGATATAGAGGCAGTCGCGGTACCGGTACGTCAGGGGGCAGACTCTCAAAAGGTAGCGTTGCGGCTCAACTCCGTTATTCCATAAGTGCATGTCGCATAGCGCGACTAAACGGGTCTGCTTGTGATTGGTGGGTGTCGAGTGTATCTTTGCCCGATTCCCGTCATTGGCAAATACAGACCCACTCGGCCTTAAAAAAGACCGTACGTTGTCATGGGCTGCTTGCCTTGGAAGCTAAATTTCCGCTGATTTTGGAGTTACACCACTATGCGTATCATTCTTCTGGGGGCTCCCGGAGCAGGTAAGGGCACACAAGCCCAACTCATCATGCAGAAGTTCGGTATTCCCCAGATATCGACGGGCGATATGCTGCGCGCCGCGGTCAAGGCCGGCACTGCATTGGGTGTGGCTGCCAAGAAAATTATGGATGCGGGTGGACTTGTGTCTGATGAGATCATCATTGGATTGGTCAAGGATCGTATTACCCATGCAGATTGCGCCAAAGGCTTTCTGTTTGACGGCTTTCCCCGCACCATCCCTCAGGCTGAGGCCATGATAGAGGCAGGTGTCGATATTGATCACGTTATTGAGATCGATGTGCCGGATGCCGTAATCATTGAGCGACTTTCTGGTCGTCGTGTTCATCCTGCATCAGGCCGTATCTATCATGTGAAGTACAGCCCACCAAAGGTTGTGGGTAAAGATGATGTGTCTGGTGAAGACTTGGTGCAGCGTGACGATGATCTTGAGGAAACCGTAAAGAAGCGTCTGGATATCTATCATACGCAAACAAAGCAGCTGGTCGCCTTCTACCAGAAGCTGGCTGAGAACGGATCGGCTAAGGCACCTACCTATACTTGTATTGTTGGCGTGGGCCAGGTTGATGAAATCTCTGCCAAGGTCATTGCCATTCTGAGCTAACGTCTTCTTTAGGTTGTATTACTGAAGAGAGCGTTAGCTCTTTTCCCCAAAACGCCGTGCAATGCACGGCGTTTTGCTTTGTGCCGACCTAGCGGGTGTTCACTTCAAGCTAGGCGGCGAATTTGTTTAAATCGGGCTATTCGTATCAGGAGATTGAGTTTATGTCAGCGCCGCCAAAAAAACGTTTAGGGGTGGTTTTAGCCAATCTGGGAACACCGGATGCTCCAACCGCGTCTGCGGTCAGGCGTTTCTTGCGAGAGTTTCTGTCTGACTCGCGCGTGATCGAGGTACCGAAGCCAGTTTGGTGGCTCATCCTTAATGCATTCATTTTGCCGTTCAGGCCTAAACGAGTGGCTCGCCTGTATCAGTCGATCTGGGAGACGAATGGTAACTCGCCAATGCGTCGCATATTGCTCGAGCAAAGTGTAAAGCTGCAGGAGCAACTTGATGCTGCTGTACCATCGGCAGACATCCGTGTGGTGCCCGCCATGACGTATGGCAATCCCTCATTGGCCTCGGCGTTGGATGGGTTGATGGCGGAGGGTGTGGACCAGATTATTGTCTTGCCTTTATTTCCTCAGTTTTCGGCAACATCAACAGCCCCTGTTTATGATGCCGTAGCACGCTGGCAGTTTGGCCGACGCAATCTACCTTCTATGGTCATCATTAAGGATTATTTCCAGCATCCAGTTTATATCGCGGCATTGGCTGCATCGATACAGGGTCACCGGCTCAAGCATGGGACATCTGAAAAACTGTTATTTTCGTTTCATGGCATTCCCCAGCCCTATGCTGACAAGGGCGATCCTTATCCAGAGCGCTGCCATGAAACTGCCAGACAAGTGGCGGCTGCGCTTAATCTTCCCGATGATGCTTGGCTTTGCAGTTTTCAGTCACGTTTTGGTTTTCAGGAATGGGTTAAGCCATATACCGATGCATCCCTTGAGTCTTGGGGACAACAGGGCGTAAAGAGTGTTCAGGTGCTGTGTCCGGCGTTTTCAGCAGACTGTCTGGAGACGTTGGAGGAGATTGCAGAAGAAAATAAAGAGATATTCCTTCATGCGGGAGGAAAGGAGTACGCCTACATTCCAGCCCTTAATGTTCGTCCGGATCATATCGCCATGATGACCGCATTGGTCAGGCCGCATCTGGAAGCATTTTTAGCCAACTGATCGCTTCGTTAAACGACAACGCCCCGCAAAAGTGGGGCGTTGTCGTTTTTGCGTTCTGATAGCGATGAGTCTGGCTGGTATTCAGAGACCATTTATTAATTAGATTAGCTGTACGGATGGACAGCTAATCTAATTTTATTCTATTAAACGTAATTATTGATCATCAATTTGGCGATACCTGTAATGCCTTTTGTATGCCGATAACATTCATGTTGTTCTGACATGTTGTTTAGGGCTTAGGCTGTCAGCACGATGTTTAATTTTTATTAATAAGGGTGTTGAGAACAGGTTTACTCCCTTTTTTGTGTTGATGAATAGCGCATCTGATTCGCTTTTCTTTGCGATGAATATTCTTTTCGGGCCTTCCTCGAACCCGTTTGTCGAGTTTGGAATGAGATAATCAGATTGATGAAGTTGAATAAATTCGAAAGTAATAACCAGTGAAAATGATTTCTAAAACCTCAAAAATGACTTTTTTGGTGTTTTTTTAATAAAAATACCAAAAAAACAACGCCAAGTGATTGTATTTTCTACCACCTACTTTTTTTTTGTGTTATTTTTTCAAATGTAGTAAGGCATATTTGCTTTTCAAAACTCTTATGAGGGAGAACCTTCAATGGCTCGCACCACAAAAAAAACTGCTGCTAAGAAACCGGCTGCTCGCAAGCCTGCTGCTCGTCGCGCTGCTCCTGTTGTGAGCTCGGCGGCTACTGCCAAGGCCCAGGATGCTGCTACCAAGACCGCTGCTACTCTTACCGCTGCTACTGCAGCTGCTAAAGCTGCCAAAACTCCGGCTGCTAAGGCAAAAGCAAATGAAAAGGTGAAGGCTGCTCGCGCTGCTGCCCGTACAGCTAAAGCTGTATTGGCTAAAGCCAAAGTGCATGCTGCTGTTGAGAAGGTAAAGGCTGCTGCTGACGCTCGCGTTGCCAAGCTGGCTGCCTCCCTCGAAAAGAAGCGTGCTTCTGCTGTTGAACGTGCCAAGAAAGCTGCTGAAAAGCGTATCGCCAAGGCTGATGCTACCAAGGTGAAGGCTGCTCAGAAGAAGGTTGCTGCCAAGGTTAAGGCTGCCCTTAAAAAGGCTGCTACCAAAATGAAGGCAATGGCCAAGAAAGAAGCTTCAGCTGCCAAGACTGCTGAGCGTGCTGCTGCTCGTAAGGCTGCTGCTGCTGCTAAGAAGGCGGCTAAAAAGGCGGCTGCTGCGGCGAAGCCAAAGCGTAAGCCTGCTGCCAAGAAAGCGGCCAAGCCTGCTGCTAAGAAAGCTGCTGCTAAGCCTGCTGCCAAGAAAGCGGCTAAACCAGCAGTTAAGAAAGCTGCTCGTAAGCCTGCTGTTAAGAAGGCAGGTCGCCCTGCTAAGAAAGCGAAGGCTTAAGCCTAAGTATGAAAAACCCCGCTTCGGCGGGGTTTTTTTTGCCTTCAAGTTAACTATCGGAGACAGTTAATCAGGCATGCGACACCGGCAGTGAACGGTTAGAATGCTGTTTTGATATTGATCTTGGCTGTGACGCATGACGGAACGTTTTGATAGTCGAGCCATCCTCGGTGAGCAGGGACGGCTTGCTGCACATATTCCCGGCTTTCGCTCCCGCGAACCGCAGCTTCTCATGAGTGATGCGGTGGGTGCTGCCATTCGTGAAAAGCGAATCTTGATGGTTGAGGCGGGTACTGGGACCGGCAAGACTTATGCTTATTTGGCTCCTGCATTATTGTCAGGAGAGAAGGTCATTGTTTCTACGGGCACCCGTAATCTCCAGGATCAGCTTTACCATCGTGACTTGCCCACTATTCTTGCCGGGCTTGGCGTGTCGGTGCAAACCGCATTGCTTAAGGGGCGTGCCAACTATCTGTGCCCCTATCGTTTAAATGTTCATCTTGAAGATGGCCGCTTTGCCAGTAAACAAACAGTGCATGAGTTACAGCGAGTGGCGGAGTGGGCCCATACCACTAAGAGCGGCGACATTGCCGAGCTGAGTGACCTGCCAGAAGATGCCAGTGTTTGGCCACTGGTAACCAGCACAGCAGATAATTGCCTTGGGCAGGAATGCCCGATGATTGAAGAGTGCCCTCTGGCGCGTGCACGTAAAAAGGCAAGCGAGGCTGATCTTGTGGTGGTTAACCACCATCTTTTTTTTGCGGATGTTGCTATTAAAGAAGAAGGCTTTGGCGAATTATTGCCGGAGGCGACGGCAATAATTTTCGATGAGGCTCACCAACTGCCCGAAGTGGCGTCAATGTTCTTTGGCGAAAGCATTTCATCCCGGCAGCTGCTGGAGTTGGCGCAGGACTCTGTTGGTGAGATGTTGATGTCGGCTGGAGAGATGCGCTCCATCCTGGATGCGTCCACTCAGCTTGAAAACCGTGTGGCAGATATGCGCCTGGTGTTTGGCGATGAGTCACGTAAGGGAATCTGGACGGAAGTATCCTCGCTGGAGAAAATGCCAGACGCCATAAAGGAAGTTCGTCTGGCAATGGCCCATCTATCAGCCTGTCTGAATGCCGCCAGTGCCCGTAGCAAGGGCCTGGAGAGTACGCATCGTCGTGCAGAAGATCTGCTTTTACAGTTTGAAAAGCTGACGGGTGATACTCCCGAAAATCAGGTGCACTGGTTTGAAACCTTCAAGAAGGGCTTTGTCCTGCAGTGGACGCCACTTGATGTTGCCAAGCCTTTTCGTGACATGGTGGCTGGTCGAAAGTCATCTTGGATATTTACCTCCGCCACCTTGGCGGTGCATGAGGATTTTAAGCATTTCTCCAGTCAGCTGGGCTTGAGTGATCTGGATTCAATGCAGTTACCCAGCCCTTTTGCCTATGAAAAGCAGGCACTGTTTTATGTGCCGCGTGGTTTGCCCGATACCAGTGACCCTCGATATACACAGGCGGTGCTTGAGGCCAGTCTGCCAGTGTTGCAAGCCAGTAGAGGGCGAGCCTTTGTGCTGTTTACCAGCCACAGGGCTCTCAAGGAGGCCGCGGAGTGGTATCGCGGCCGGCTGGAGTACCCACTATTCGTGCAAGGCACGATGGCCAAGGCGGAGTTGCTGAAGCGCTTCCGTGAGCACGGCAATGGTGTGCTGCTGGGGACGGGGAGTTTTTGGGAAGGAGTAGATGTTCGAGGTGAGGCGCTGTCCTGCGTTATTATCGACAAGCTGCCTTTTGCCTCTCCCGGTGATCCCGTTGTTTCGGCCCGGATTGATGCCTATAAAGCACGGGGTCGTAATGCGTTTATGAGCTATCAGCTGCCGGGTGCCATTATTGCGATGAAGCAGGGATCGGGACGCTTGATTCGTGATGAAACGGATACCGGCGTACTGATGGTGTGTGATCCTCGCTTGGTGGGCCGTCCTTACGGGCAGCTTTTCCTACAAAGTTTGCCACCGATGCGACGTACGCGCGCTCTTGACGAAGTACGTGAGTTCTTTGCACTGATTGATAGCATGAGTGAATCACCTGAATGAAACTTCTTGCCTTGGAAACCTCAACGGAGGCGTGCTCTGCCGCCCTTTGGGTGGATGGTCAGATCTGTGTCCGCTTTCAGCATGCCCCGCGCCTGCAAACAGAGCTGTTGCTGCCAATGATTGAAGAGGTGTTGGCCGAAGCCGCTATTCAGCTTGGGCAACTGGATGGGTTGGCATACAGCCGTGGGCCGGGTGCTTTTACGGGAGTGCGAATTGCGGCGGCCGCTGTGCAGGCGATTGCGTATGCTCGTGATCTTCCGGTATTGCCTGTATCCAGCTTGCAAACCCTGGCACAGGGTGCATGGCGCGTACATGGCGCTATACGTGTGTTATCTGTGTTTGATGCACGTATGGATGAAGTCTATCTCGGAGGCTATGCCTTGGATGGCGCTTTGATGCAACCGTTGGATATCGAACACCTGTGTGCACCGGGGGCCTTGCCTAGTTCATTGTCCGGCATATTTTTTGCTGCAGGAAATGGGGCGGGTGTTTACGAGTCCTTGTTGCGCGAGCAGCGAGAGCTTGCCGGTATAGATGCGACTATGTTCCCTTCGGCTGAGGATGTGATTCCGCTGGCACTGCAGTTACAGCAGCAGGGTGGGGCGCTACCGCCAGAGCAAGCACTGCCGGTGTATTTGCGTGACGACGCGTGGAAAAAACTGCCTGGGCGTTAAGGACTAAATGATGGCTGGAATAACATGGGATTTTCCTGAGCCGCACATCATGCAAGTGCAGGTGGATGCCACGCATATTGATGTCATGAAGCACACCAATAATGTGGTGTATCTGCAATGGCTAGAAGATGTGGCGTGGAGTCACTCCCAGCAACTCGGTCTGTGCGCGGCTGACTATGAGCGCCTAGGGTACGGCATGGTGGCACGCCGTCATGAGCTGGACTATCTAATGCCTACCTTCCTTGGCGATGAACTCTTGTTGGGAACATGGATTATTGATAACGATCGTTTATCAACTCGTCGTGCCTTCCAGTTTGTACGGGTAAGCGATGGGCAGACGGTTTTGCGTGGTCGTACGCACTTGGTATGTGTCGATATAAAAGAAGGCAAAGTACGGCGCATGCCGCCTGAGTTTCAGGCAGCGTATCAGTCGCCATTACAGATTAAGGAGTGAGTGTGGATTTTTTACTGTTACTGCAGGCGCTGATTCTGGGGATTGTGGAGGGGTTAACTGAGTTTCTGCCGATCTCGAGTACCGGGCATCTTATTGTCACGGCTGACCTTATGAATTTCTGGACACCGGACAAACGCGTGGTGTTTGAAATAGCCATTCAGTTAGGCGCCATTCTTGCCGTCTGTTGGGATTATCGTTTGAAGCTGATGACGGTAACCAAGGGGCTGCTGGCTGCAGATCCTGGGTCGGTGCGCTTCACCACTAATGTGCTGGTGGCATTTCTGCCGGCAGCAGTGATCGGCTTTATGATGATCGGCTACATCAAGACGTATTTGTTTAATCCAATGGTGGTGGCAACGGCACTAATTCTGGGCGGGATACTGATTCTATTTGCGGAACGTCGTGAGCATGTGATCAAGGCGGAAACCATCGATGATTTGCGCTGGCAGGATGCGCTGAAGGTTGGATTTGCTCAGTGTGTGGCCATGATTCCGGGGACATCACGCTCCGGTGCAACGATTATTGGCGGACTTTTCTTTGGCTTATCGCGCAAGGCGGCGACTGAGTTTTCGTTTTTCTTGGCCATACCCACCATGATTGGGGCGACGGTATATTCCGTGTATAAACACCGCGCAGAGTTCGTACTTGCGGATTTTCCGGTATTTGCTGTTGGGTTTGTTAGCGCATTCCTGGTCGCTGCGTGGGTGGTAAAGGCGCTAGTACGTTATGTATCGAACCATGACTTCACTATTTTTGCCTGGTATCGAATTGTGTTTGGCGGGGTAATTCTACTGACAGCATTCACCGGCATGGTGGACTGGTCGGCAGCTCATTAATGGCACTGCATCTGCTGGTGGCAGAGTCCTGTGCTGCGCAGGAAGGCGTGCTATCGCAGACCCTTGCTCTCCCTTCTGCACGGTTTTCTGGTTCTCTTAAGGCGGCTTTGAATACCTTGCCACAGAAAGATGTGGCTTTGGTTTGCGATGAAGAGGGGCTGGCGCTGTACGCCTTAGCTCTGCCGGGCTCTGGCCCGGTGCGTGTCGCGTTAGGCGAGGGCGTTATCGGTTGGCGTTTGGATGCGGAGCGCGTACGTCATGAAATGATTGTGAAAGCCTGTGGCGTAAAGCCTGGCATCGAAACGACCGTATTTGATGCAACGGCAGGCTTGCTGCGTGATGCGGCGGTGTTGGCCATGGCGGGGTGCCGTGTATCGTTAGCCGAGCGATCGCCTGTGATCGGTTTGTTGATTGAGGATGGCCTACGACGGGCTGCACAGCATGTGCACTTGCAGGGACTGGCCCAGCGGCTGCAGTTTGTTTCTAGGGATGCTCTGGAGCAGCTTCAAGGCATGGCAGATACGGATGACAGGCCAGATGTGGTTGTATTGGACCCCATGTTTCCGCATCGCGAAAAAAGTGCGTTGGTTAAAAAAGAAATGCAGGTTTTTCAGGCATTGGTAGGCGAGGACATGGATGCAGATGCTCTACTTCTGCCGGCACTACGGGTGGCGCGAAAGCGGGTAGTGGTGAAGCGCCCTCGTTTGGCTCCTCCTTTGGCTGGGCGGAAGCCAGACTTCGTTATCGAAGGTAAAAGTGGTCGCTTTGATGTGTATTTGCCTGCCAATCAGCACAAGCAGTAATTCATCTTTCTGTACCCGATAAAAAGGCCGCTTTTGCGGCCTTTTTATCGGGTAAGCGCTTAGCGCCTAGCACTAAACACTTAGCGCTTACCTCTCTTTTCCTTTTGCTCTTTTGCCGCCATGGCGATTTCGATTTCTTCATCAGTGACACGAGTGATTTGCTGAATGGCCTGGCGCATGTCAGGGGGCAAAATCAGACGAGCCCCTTCGGCCACATCAATCAAACGGTGATCAAAGCTAAGATGGTCGCTATCGTCGGTCTGGATATGTCCGATATTACGCAGCGTTTCCACGAAGGTATGAAATAGCGATTTATCTGAGAACTCGGGGGCGCTGAACTCGTGCAAGATGGATAGGCGCTGTGCCAACAGCTGGCAAAGATCTACCAGACGCTTCTGAGTAATGCCGCCTGAGCCTTGCTGGGTAAGCAAGGAGACCGTCATGTAGTAACGTTCCAGGTTCTGGCGCACGCTCTGGCCCAACACATTCAGCTCAGTATATTCCTCGCTGTTTGGGCTTGGGCAGGCAATGACACCATCGCCGAGGACGGTTAGCAGCTGGGCTTCCGTTAGGGCATCGAGCACCTTGTGAATAATTTCTTCTACGCTCTCATTACACCAAGGCAGGAATAATTCTGACTGCAGGAAAGGGTAGATGTTACGCACAAGTTGTACGACCTGATCACGATGCAGGCTGTTGTTGTGCAGCATCAGGCAGGCGATCAGGGATGGCAGTGTGAAAAGGTGTAGCACATTGTTACGGAAGTAGGTCAGCAGCATTGCCTCTTCTTCGCCGAGGCAAATCATGTCGCCCAGTGGGTGGCGAATACGCTGCAGCAACTTCAACTTTTCCCCATAAGCGATGACATCACGACCGGAAAGATCCGTAATGACGATGTGATGGCTGTATGCGACCTGCTGCAGTAATACCCGGTAGCGATCAATCTGGCGAATCAGGGCATTTTCGTCCATTGCATGCTTTGGCATGGCCAGCAGAACCAGACTCAGCAAGTTAATCGGATTAACGACCGCTGTGCTGTTGATGTTGGTATTGATCCCCTGTGCCAGTCGATTGATGGTGCGCATCATCCATTCTGGGCGGTCATCTTCAGCCAATTCGGTATCACGCCATAGCGGGTATTCCTCATCCAGCAATTGCGCCAGCGAGATCGGTTCGCCAAAGCTGACATGCACTTTTCCAAAGGTTTTCTGAATTTTTCGCACGGTGCTGACGAGGCCGAGGATTGATTCTTTTTTCTTGGGCTTGCCAGAGAGTTCACCTACATAGGTTTTGCCTTCCATCAGCTTTTCATAGCCGATGTAGGTGGGCACAAAAACGATCGGGCGTGCGTGGTCACGAAGGTAGCTACGCAGTGTCATCACTAACATGCCAGTACGGGGGGAGAGCAGGCGGCCAGTGCGACTACGACCCCCTTCAATAAAGTATTCGATTGAATACCCTTTGGAGGTGATCAGATGAATGTATTCATTGAATACCGCGGAGTACAGAAAGTTGCCCTTAAAGCTTCGACGGAGGAAGAAGGCACCGCCACGTCGGAGGATGGAACCAATGACCGGCATATTAAGGTTGGAACCAGCGGCAATATGTGGAGGAACCAGTCCTTTACTGTAGATGACATAAGACAGCAGTAGGTAATCAATGTGGCTGCGGTGACTGGGCACGTAAATGATTTCATTTTCATGTGCAGTCTTGCGCACATCATCAAAATGATGGATTTCGACCCCGTCATACAGGCGTGTCCATAGCCAAGTCAGGAATATGTGCAGGATACGGATAATGGGGTGTGAGTAGTCGGCAGCGATTTCATCTGCATAAGCCAGTGCCCTAGCTTCGGCTTTCTCGGTGGGTATGTTCTTTTCGGCCGCTTCGCGAGCAATGGCGGTTTTAACTGGAGCCGTGTTAAGCAGAGAGCGCACTAGAATACGGCGATGTGAAAGGTCGGGGCCGATAGCAATTTCACGTTGGCGGCGGAAGTGCACGCGCAGCACACGTGCCAGTTTACGTGCCGTAATTTCTTCGCTTTGACCTTCGTCTACCAATGCGCGAACAGAGATTGGCGCATTAAACTTTACCAGTGTCTGGCGGCCATGCAGAAGAATGGTGATGAACTGTTTGAATATGCCTGGGGTTGCCCATGAGTCGGCAAACAAAATTTTGAAGATTGAGCTTTCTTTGTCGGGTGAGCGCCCCCAGAGAATGGTGACAGGCACCAGCTGAACATCCAGCTGTGGATTTTCACGGACAGCCTGGAGCAGGCGCACCATGCGCGGAGAATGAGCGAAGCGATTGCGTTGGAACGGCGACGGGCTATCGCTGCGCATGAGAAAGAACATCGAGCGGCGTTCTTTGATGTTGCCCTGCATCGGTCTTAGCGCTCGGGGTAAATTAGCGCGACGTGTTTCCTGCTCGAGTACCAACAGATTAGAGAAGAAGCGAGTTTGCAGAACATAGCAAACCGGTTTGTCCGGATCGAGCTGCAATAAAGACAGGTCTTCCGGAATGACGTTGGTTCGCACAAAAAGAAAAAGAAGCTTTCGTGCGATGGCAGTAAAGAGCGCGCTGAACCATTGGGTCATTTTTTTAAGACACTGATTGGCTTGAAGAAGTTGGCGTATGGTAGCAAAGCGCTCTGCCTCATGCGGAGCGCCTGCTTGGGCGAGTGTAACAAAAAGTGACCGGCTCGCGATTAGTCTGGGCGGGTCACTCGCACCACAAAGGCGGCCATTTCTTGCAGCGCCTTACGTGCTTCGGGCAGGAAGGCGTGGAAGAGTGGAAAGACGTGGGGCATGTCTTTCCACTCACGATAAGTGACGGAGACATCGGCTTTCTGGGCAGCCCTTTTAACGGCACGGGCATCATCGCGCAGGATTTCACCGCTACCAACATGAATCATCAGTGCGGGGAAGCCAGTGAAGTCGGCATGCACAGGCGATAGAAGTGGATCTTTTGGGTCGTTAGTGCCGATATGGTGGAGACCGAGGGCGGCGATGGCATCCGCGTTGAGCATGGCCTCTGACCCCCTGTTCTGCTTGAAGCTGCGACTTTTGCAGGTGAGATCTGCCCACGGCGACAGACAGATGGCACCTGCCGGCATGGGTAAGCCCAGTTCACGCAGGCGCTGCAGTGTCACTAACACCAGATTGCCGCCGGCCGAGTCTCCTGCCAGCACGATCTGGTGAGGGCGCTCATGGGTAGACAAAAGGTGGCGGTAAGCCTCAACCGCATCATCCAGCCATGCGGGGAAGCCGAACTCAGGGGCTTGGCGATAATCCAGTGCCAGTACGCGGGCACCGGCATCGCGAGCCAGTGCAGCGGTCAGCGGGCGATGTGTGCGGGGAGAGCCAGCAATATAAGCACCTCCGTGAAAGTAGAGGATGACGCGGCCAGTATTTTCACCATGCTCTACCCATTCACCACGGATATTTCCCCGAAGCGGAGTGATCTGAGCTGCAGGGGCAGGTACGATTCCGGCAGACGCTTCCATAAGCCAAGCAGAAATGCCCATGCGAGCACGGGTTAGCCGACCTGAAAACATCAGCGGTTTGGTGGTGCGCTTAAGCACCCGGTTCAGTAGGTTGCCTTGCCAGCTCATGATGGCCTCCCGGTAGTAAAGTGCGAGTGGTACGCGATGGCTACAGATTTGTCAAAGAATGGGATGGCAGATTAGCGGCGGGATCAGGCGGGTGATTTCAGTTGTTACGGGTAAAACAGGGGTGCTTCCTGCTATTGTTTAGCCATGAGCCCTAATGGAATTCGTAAGTCATGACCATGGTTGTCAATTGTGTTGTCTACAGCCGACGCAGCGGCTTGAAGTTGCGCGATATTCCTATCGACCAAATCAGCGAAAGTCTGGAGGAGCAGGATACCTTCGTATGGCTGGGGATGCATGAGCCAGATGTCGCTGTAATGAAGCAGGTGCAGGCCGAGTTTGGTTTGCATGATCTTGTGGTTGAGGATGCGTATCGAGCCCACCAGCGCCCCAAGCTGGAGTTGCATGATGATGTTTTGTTTGTCGTTATGCATACCGCACGCATGGTCGGAGAAGAATCACGGCAAGGTGAGACGCATGTCATTCTGGGGCCGCGTTTTGTGATGTCGATTCGTCACGGTGCTTCGCAGTCTTATGCCTCAGTGCGTGAGCGTTGTGAGCTTCATCCCCGGATGATGATGCATGGCCCGGGGTATGTGCTGCATTCCATCATGGACTTTGTGATCGACAATTATTTTCCTGTGGTTGAGGCGTACCGATCGCACTTGCGACTTCTTGAGGGAGATATTTTTGAGGGGTCGTTTCGCCGTCACACTATTCGCCGTCTTTATGACCTGAAGCGAGACCTTGTACAGTTGCGCCTGTCAGCATCACCGATGCAAGACATTTGTAACGAACTCATGCATATCGACAATGATTTGGTCTCGGATGACATGAATCCGTATTTCCGGGATATCTACGATCATGTCATTCGCATTAATGATGCGGTGGTGGCAATTAATGAAATGCTGAGCGCAGCATTGGAAGTTCATTTGGCATTGATTACGGTGGGTCAGAACGAGGTAGTGAAGCGTCTGGCCTCTTGGGCCGCCATCTTGGCTGTTCCTACCATGATTGCCAGTTTTTACGGGATGAACTTTGATGTCATGCCTGAGTTGCGTTGGCATTATGGTTATCCGACATCACTCGGCGTGATGATGCTGCTTTGTGTGCTTTTGTTTAGACGTTTGCGCAAGGCAGGCTGGCTTTAATCGGTTGGGGTAAAGGTATTTCCCTCAAACAGAATCTGATTTAGGCTTTTTGACCAGTTTGATAGTGAGGTATTGGAATGACTCAGGTGATGCAGGAGGTGTTGGACCTTCTTGATCTGGAAGCGATAGAAGCCAATTTATTTCGGGGTTCCAGCCTGAATATTGTGGGCAAGAATGTATTTGGTGGTCAGGTCTTGGCGCAGGCTCTTATGGCAGCGGGACGGACAACAGATGGGCGGCTAGCGAATTCGATGCACGGTTATTTTCTGCGCGCGGGTGATACCACGGCTCCTATTGTGTACCAAGTTGACAGGGTTCGAGATGGCAAAAGTTTTTCCACGCGTATGGTAAAAGCCATTCAGCATGGTGAAACCATATTCATCATGTCGGCGTCGTTTGCGGTGATGGAAGAAGGGCTGGAGCATCAGGCTGAGATGCCGGTGGTTGATGGGCCAGATGGCATTCTCAGTGAAACAGAGTTACGCCAAAAAGTGGCCCCGATGATCCCGGAAAAGATTCGTGATGTTTTTGCCCGTGAGCGGCCGATTGAGATTCGTCCGATCAATCCGGTTAATCCATTTGCGCCCGTGAAACAGGAGGCTAAGCGCTTTCACTGGATGCGTGCACAAACGCGTTTGCCAGATGATCCTTTTCTGCATCAGTGCATATTAGCGTTTGCGTCAGACTATGCCTTGATGGGTACGGCCATGCTGCCTCATGGCGTCTCGTTTATGCAGAACAACCTGCAGGCTGCGAGCATTGACCATGCTATGTGGTTTCACCGTCCATTCCGCATGGATGAGTGGCTACTTTATGAAATGGATGCGCCGAATTCTGCTAGTTCACGAGGCCTGAACCGTGGGCTTATTTATGCTCAGGATGGTCGGCTGGTTGCCAGTACCGCACAGGAGGGCTTGATGCGTCTGCGCGAGGTGCCAGAAAAGTATTGAGTTGTAAGGGCAAAGGAATGCCCCATTTTAAGCTTCGTTACGCTTGAACTCGACGACATTGCTCGCAGTCGTGCTGGAGGTTGATGGCTCTGGTGTTGCGGCCTCTTCAATATTGAAAAACCTTCGGATCTCCTCCTTGCGTTCACAACCATCGGTATAGCCAAGTTGCATAAGGTCCTGACAATAGGCCGCCTCAAACAGCAAGTAGCTCAGTACGCCAGAGCCTGAACGTTTGGTGGCTCCTGATCCCTGCACAAAAAAACGAATACTTTTGGGCAGGCTCTCGGCATGGCGCATGGCGATGGCATCAAGCACTTGGGCGGACGGTGTAATGACCAAAACATCCACAGGGTGCAAAGAGAGCAGGTGCCGACTTTCTTCTGGGACGAGACTGATCGTGCGGTTGATGCGAGTCAGGCGTTCGATGTCTGCTTCCAGGCTGTCGGTAAAAGAACTGCTTAGGATATGGCTGACAATTTGGGCAATGCTGGGATAGCTCAGTGTTTTTTCCCGACTTGGCCCGGCAGGGTGGCCGCCCACACCAATGACCATGACGCGCTCGGCACCCAGATGCAAAGCAGGGCTGATCGGGGTGTGCTGACGCACGGCGCCGTCGCCAAAGTACTCACGGTTTACCCGTACTGCCGGAAACAGCATCGGAATGGCGGCTGATGCAAGCAAGTGATCAATAGAAATGGCGGTTTGAACGCCGACACGGCGCGAGCGATTCCAGCCGCTGAGGTGCGGTGCTCCCTGAAAGAAGCTTACAGATTCGCCCGTAGAGTAACCGGAGGCGGTAATACACAGCGCATCAAGAAATCCGTTATCGATGGACTGCTGAACACGTTCTAATGGCAAGTGAGCGCTGAGCAGCTCGCGTAAGGGGCTGTTGTCTAGCAGTGAGACAGGTAAATCCCTGCGCAGGCGACCGAAGGCCATGGTCCAAATCCAGCGTACTGCTCGGTGAATCACACCTGGCCAGTCAGTACGGTAGACCTGATGACTGCGAAACTGGCCCCACACACTTTCCAGCATGGTGATTCCGTTTTGCAGGCACTCAGCATGCGTGGCAAGTCCGGTAGCATTAAGCCCACCGGCAGAAGTGCCACAAATGATATTGAACGGATTGTGGCAGCCAGGGGGAAGTGTTTCGGCAATCGCTCGTAGTACACCCACCTGATAGGCGGCTCGAGCCCCTCCTCCAGACAGGATAAGACCGGTACTTTTTTTGTTGAGCGAGCTCATACGCGGGCCTCCCTCTGCGCAAGTACTCAGTCTAGCAGTGTGGGCATGAATGCAAAGGCATAAGACGCCAAGGTGGTAAAAAGCGGGACGGAAGGTTAGCCAGGCCAGTGCAACTCACATTCGCCAGAGTCACTGATTTCCCACCACAGGTCAGGATCGTCACCCTCTTGCCAGCTACCGACTGTTGCGCGGATGACGCCACCAAGCGACTGAAAGACTTCCCGTGCGCAGTCGTGGTCGTTGGCCCAAGGTGTGTGAGGGCTATCAAACCAGACGGAGACAAAGCCGGGACTGGCTCCTTCAATGATCTGTACGGGAATGTGCTGGTCCTGATGAGTCAGCGTTGTCTTCCAGCTTTTTTTTCCGGCAGTTCGCCAGATGAGAGCTTCTCCTTGGCTGAAGCGCTGCTCCAGCCAGTCCTTAATGACGGCGGAGTCGGCCGCTTGCAGGTAGATCTCGATATCAGGTGCAGGTAATGCGGTGGGCATGGAGCCTCCTTCGGGTTGCTGCAAGCTTTCGTGTTTTTGATCTCTAGTGCAATGCTCTTTTGCAGGCATTATGAGGAGAAGACAGGTGACTTCTTCGCGGCATGGCTGGCCATGTTGGTGTCAGGCATGGAATACTCGCACTAACGACAATGGATATTGACTGGCACTGGCAAGGAGAGGGTTGTGCGCTATCTGGATGAGGATCTGCTCGAAGAGTTACGGGAAATATTGGATGACGAGTTTCCTGTGCTTGTATCTACCTATATTCAGGATTCAACTGTGCGCGTAAAAGGCCTGCATGATGCTTATGCACGAGGTGATAACGAAGCGTTACGTCTGACCGTCCACAGCCTGAAAGGTGCCAGTGCCAATCTAGGACTCGAGTGTTTGACGGATGTCTGTCGTGAGCTTGAAGAGGCAGTGATGGGAGAGAGCCCAGAAAGAATGGATGGCTTGCTCGCACGCATCAGTGATGAGCAACAACGTGCGACGAAATTGCTCACCAACTTTCTCTGATATTGCCGTTCAAGCGGCAATATCAAAATATCAGACGATCCGCTTATCCTTGAGTTTCTGCGCAGCCGCTTCCAGCGATTTTACGATACGCTCTTTGTCATAGTTTTTGATCTTATTGGTATCCATCAGCATCGCAAAACCATCGAGCTCACATTCAATCCAAGTCGTTTGTGCGCCCATGTCAGATCGGAAATCCATAACTTCCCACACCTGAACGGGATTATTGATGCCGCGCAGGCGTACCACACCTTTTTCGCGGCACATGATGCGGTCCCTGACGAGCAGGTAGGTATCATTCGAGATCAGGATTTCATCTACATCCGCGGCATTCTGCAGGCGCGAGGCCAGATTAGCGTCACGGCCGATGATGGTGTAATCCATGCGAGACTCTGAGCCAAAATTGCCGACATGACAGTAGCCTGTCGTAATGCCCATACGAATATGTAGCGGTTTTTCTACGCCCATACTTTTCCACTTCTGGCGCATTACCTGCATCTGCTTGCGCATATCAATTGCCATGGAGACACAAGCGACGGCATCTTCTTTAGCGCCTTTTGTGCCTGGGTCGCCATAGAAAATCAGGATGGCATCGCCAATAAACTTGTCGATAGTGCCGCCATAACGCAATGCGATGGTCGACATTTGGTCAAAGTAATAGTTGAGCATCTCTGTCAGCGCATCCGGGGACATTTCATCCGTGGTTTCGGTGAAGTCCTTGATGTCAGAAAAGAAGATAGACAGCTTTTTACGGTGATTCTGCAGTTTTGCCTCACGACGGCCAGAGAAGATGGATTCCCACACTTGAGTCGGCAGGTACTTCATGACCTTGCGTGAAAGCTGTATGGCTTGCTCTTGCTGCTCAAGGATTTGGTTCTTGGCATAGAGCAGGTTTCGTGACTGCTCACGGATATAGAATGCGGAAAGACCGACATAACAGGTAAATCCGGTAATGGCCACGAAGGTCATTTCGATAGGTGTGCTGGCGTAGGGGGCGATGGTGAAGCCGAAAATTAGTCCCCCTAGCAGGCTGGCCGTTAGGCAGGTAAACGCCGCCAGCGTAACCAAGAAAAGATTGCCAAAGGCCATGGCACTGGCGAGCAGAATGCCGAGAAGTGTGAGTGTGGGAACAAGACTGTAGCCGGCGGCAGCGATAGCGATGCCGGTAGCAGAGGCATCTACCAATAGAAGGGCGCCTTGTTGCTGGTCAGGGTGGCGGTCTGCAAGCCAGTCACTTAGCCAGCGGATTCCCCACGGCACCAGCAGGGTCAGCGGGATGATGGCAATGACGCTATTGCCGTAGTAACCCTTATAAATCCCCGCTGCAAAAATACAGCCGGCCACAATGTAAGCCAGCATGCGGGTGTTTTGGGGTGTAACTGTGACGTGGTGTTCTTTTTTTTGTCCAGTGGTCAGCATGTGTTGTATATCCACTCGGAATAAGCTGCCGCGTAACAAGGCGGGCAGTATGAATCAAAAGGTTATTTTGCCAGTTAGCATGTCTTTGTACATCACAAAGTCTCCCCAAAGGCTGTAAAAGGGGTATTTGAACGTGGCAGGGTGATTTTGCTCGAAAACGTAGTGGCCAATCCACGCGAAACCATAGCCTGTCACAGGGGCAAACCAGAGCAGCATAAAATGACTGGTAATGAGGGTGGTTACTAAGATGGCAATGACCAGCGTGGTGCCGATAAAGTGCAGCCGGCGGCAGGTCTGGTCTGCGTGCTCGCTTAAGTAATAAGGGTAAAAATCGCTAAAGCGGGAGAATCTGGTTTCGGGTGGGTTCATGCAGTCATCTCGTCCCGTGTCATCACACGGGCTATCTTGATGTGCAGGCTAGGGAGGGTCAAGCGTTGATGCTCATTGAGGCAGCGGGAGTGATCCCGCGGTCAGGTGCCACTGGCCTGATTGAGTTCGCTAGCGGGCTCGGCCAAAAGGCAGAGCTGTGGGCGATTCAGAATGGTGATTTCTTTGCCGACGACCCCAAGAACTCCCATCTGCTGGAATCGAGTGAAAATACGACTGACCGTTTCTACGGCCAAGCCCAAATAGTTACCGATGTCGGAGCGCGACATGGGCAGGCGGAAGTTAGCGTCAGACAAGCGACGACGCTTGTGGCGGGCTGAAAGTGACAGCAGCAGCGAGGCGATACGTTCTTCTGCTGTGCGCTTACTGAGCAAAACCATCAACTGTTGATCGCTCTGAATTTCCTGGCTCATCAGCTTAAAGAGGTGATGTTGCAGGCCAGGAATCTCCATGGACAGCTGTTCTAGATCACCAAAAGGGATGGTGCAGACGGCAGTAGTTTCCAGCGCAACCGCCGAGCTGGCGTGCTGGCGATTATTGATGGCATCCAGACCAACAATCTCTCCCGGAAGGTAGAAGCCAGTCACTTGCTCTTCACCGCCGGGCAGCGTGGTATAGGCTTTGATAGCGCCGGAGCGCACTGCATAAACCGCCTCGAAGGCCTGGCGCTCGTGAAACAGGTGGTTGCCCCGTTGAAGCGGGCGATTACGCTCGATAATGTTGTCGAGCTTATCCAGATGTATATCCTCAACCGCAGGAGGCAGGCAAACTGGGTTTAGCGCACAATCGGCACAGTTCGACTCGCGCAGGGTGCGAACGATGATGGGCGTAGTGTGGCTGGGGCTGTCAGACATAGTTAGATCACATGTAAGGCGATTAATTAGTATTGTTTCATCATAACAGAGCCTAGCCACTTTAGAAGCTGAACACAGCACTTGAAGGGGCGAAGAAGAGCTGCCATTGCTATGAGTTATGGCAGTACCGTATTTATCAAGGAGAGTTCTGATGTTGCCTTTTAAGACAATTATGGTGGTTTTGGCTGCGGAACGTGCCGATCAGCCAGCTTGGTTGCAGGCACAGGCTTGGGCGAAAGCAACTGGCGCAGTGTTACAAGTGCTGGTGCCGGTTGCGCCAGATGTGAAGCCAGGATTGGAGCTTGCACCGGGTCTTCAAAGCATGGCAGAACATAATGCGGAAATAGCAGCTCAGCACTGGTGGCGGGATGAGATGCAGGCCGAAGCACCGGAGGGTACCGAGTTTTCGCCAGTAGCGACGACGCATCCCGGCGAGCTAATTCTGCATGAGGCACGGCGCTTTGAGGCGGATTTGCTGCTGATTGCGAGCGACTATTTGGAGGATTGGCGGCCATTGCTGCGGCATCTGCCGTGTCCAATGCTGCTAGTCCGACGTGCGGCGGCGCCTCGTATTCTGGCGGCAGCATTGGGCGCAGGAGCAGAAGATGCGGCGCATCGCTTGCTGAATCAGGTGGTAATCGAGCATCTGCAGGCATTGGCACCCTGTTTTGATGCCCAGATACGCGTCTTGTCTGCTTTGCCCAACCCAGCAGAGCTGGTTCCCTTGATGGGAGATGCTTATGCAGCCAGTTACGTAGCGGCAGACTTGGAGTCTACTTATCGCGAGTCTATCGAGAAGCAGGCGGCGGGCTTTGGTCTTGCGGCAGCAGTGGTCAAGGTGCTGCCGGGCCGACCTGACGTAGCCCTGCCCGAGCTGGTTCGCCAAGAGTCGGTGGATTGCCTGCTATTGGGAACAGTAGCGCGATCGGGGTTTGCTGCCTTTTGGCTGGGTAATACTGCCGAGGATATTCTGCCTCGCGTAGACTGTGATGTGCTGGTGCTTCGGCCGCAGGACTATATAGAGCCTGATTGAGTGTCTGACTATCTATTGGTCATACCAGAAGGCCGGCATTTGCCGGCTTTTTCTTGTCTATTCCACCTCATTTTTTGTGTGCAAAGTGCTTGATCAGTTTGGTCAATGCTTTTGAACGCAATCGTCATTGTCCCGTAACGAAGCCCGGCGCAAGGTTAGCCCCCAGTTGGCCGGTCGGTCACGTCTCACCCTGCCTATGTGGCAAGGGAGACCAACTCGGTCCCTGTATCACGTTCGTCAACGAGGAATGTCCATGACAACTGAAGCATTGATTTTTGATGCTGTGCGTACCCCGCGCGGCAAAGGCAAGAAGGACGGTTCGCTGCACACCGTTAAGCCAATCGACCTCGTGGTCGGTCTGATGCATGCACTGGAAGAGCGCAATGGCGCCGGCATTAAAGACTATATCGATGATGTGGTACTGGGTTGCGTCACCCCGGTTGCTGATCAGGGCATGGACATTGCCAAGACCGCGGCGCTGGCCGCTGGCTGGAATGACACCACTGCCGGTGTACAGCTCAATCGTTTTTGCGCTTCTGGCCTCGAAGCCGTGAATATGGGCGCCATGAAGATTCGCTCCGGCTTTGAAGACCTCGTGGTCGTTGGCGGCGTGGAATCCATGAGCCGTTGCGCCATGGGCTCTGACGGCGGCGCCTGGCCTATGGATCCGGCAACTAATCTCAAGACTGGCTTTGTACCTCAGGGTATCGGTGCTGATCTTATCGCGACAATGGAAGGCTTTAGCCGTACCGATGTTGACGCGTTTGCCGTGCAATCGCAGCAGCGTGCCGCCAAGGCCCGTGCTGAAGGCTGGTTTAACAAGTCCATCGTGCCTGTTAAGGACCTGAGCGGCCTGACCATTCTTGCTGAAGACGAATTCATCCGTCCTAACTCGACCGTTGAAAGCCTAGGTGGCTTGCAGCCTTCATTCATGATGATGGGTGAAATGGGCGGCTTTAATGTTGTCGCACTGCAGAAGTACCACTGGGTAGAAAAGATCGATCACGTACACACGGCCGCTAACTCTTCCGGCATCGTTGATGGCGCTGCGCTGCTGCTGATCGGCAACGAAGCCACTGGCAAAAAACTGGGCCTGAAGGCGCGTGCGCGCATCATCGCCACCGCTGTGTCGGGTGCCGATCCCACCATCATGCTGACCGGTCCGGCTCCTGCCGCCCGTAAAGCACTGGCCAAGGCCGGTCTTGAAGTCAAAGACATCGACCTCTGGGAAATCAACGAAGCCTTTGCCGCTGTGGCCATGCGCTTTATGAAAGATATGGGTATTAAAGACGACATCGTCAACGTCAATGGCGGTGCCATCGCCATGGGCCATCCGCTGGGCGCTACCGGTGCCATGATTGTGCAGATCGCTCTGGACGAACTCGAGCGCCGTAACCTGAAGCGCGCCCTCTGCACCTTGTGTGTAGGCGGCGGCATGGGTATCGCCACCATCATCGAGCGCGTTTAAGCCTGTCGACCGAATTCAGAGAGAGATTTGAAAATGACACAGTCCGCTATCCGTTGGGAAAAAGACGCTGACAACATCGTCACGCTGACCCTGGACGATCCTACTCAGTCTGCCAATACCATGAATGCCCTGTATCAGAAGTCCATGGGCGAAACTGTTGCACGCCTGCAGGCCGAAAAAGCCGATATCGCCGGCATCATCATCACTTCCGCTAAGAATACTTTCTTCGCGGGTGGTGACTTGGACCTGATCATGCAGGTGACCCCTGCTCACGCTAAGGAATTCCAAGTTGGTCTTGATGAACTGAACGCACAGCTGCGCGCTCTGGAAACCTTGGGCAAGCCCGTTGTAGCCTGCCTTAACGGTACTGCGCTGGGCGGTGGTCTTGAGATCGCCCTGGCTTGCCATCGTCGTATTGCACTGAACAACCCTAAGGCCGAGTTTGGTCTGCCTGAAGTCATGCTGGGCTTGCTGCCCGGTGGCGGTGGTGTGACCCGTACCGTGCGCATGATCGGTATCCAGAATGCGCTGATGAACGTGCTGATGCAGGGCCAGCGTATGAAGGCGGCCAAAGCACAGAGCAATGGCCTGATTGATGAAGTCGTCGAAACGGCTGAAGAAATGTTCAGCAAGGCGCGCGAGTGGATCAAGGCCAACCCTGCTGCACAGCAGCCTTGGGATGTGCGTGGCTATAAAATTCCGGGTGGTACACCAACTACTCCGGCATTTGCAGCCAATCTGCCTGCCTTCCCGGCTAACCTGCGCAAACAGTTGAAGGGTGCACATGAGAACTACCCGGCACCGCGTGCCATCATGAGTGCTGCCGTTGAAGGCGCTCAGGTTGACTTCGACAGTGCTCGTAAGATTGAAGGTCGTTATTTCATCAGCCTGGTGATCGGCAAGCACAGCAAGAACATGACCAAGGCCTTCTTCTTTGATCTTCAGCAGAAGATCAACAAAGGTGCTGCGCGTCCAAGCAAAGAAGCGTTCCCTGAAGCAAAGACCAAGAAAGTGGGCATCCTCGGTGCCGGCATGATGGGTCAGGGCATTGCCTTTGTGTCCGCTGCTGTGGGTATCGAAGTGGTGCTGTTGGACCGTGATCAGGAATCGGCTGAGCGCGGTAAGGCATACAGCCAGAAGCTGTGGGAAAAGAAGGTCTCCAAGGGTCGCATGACCAAAGAAGCCATGGCTGAGAAGCTGGCGCTCATCAAGGCCACGGCCTCGTTTGACGATCTGGCCGGTTGCGACCTGATCATCGAAGCCGTGTTTGAAGACCGTGCCATCAAGGCCGAAGCTACTAAGAAGACTCAGGCGGTGGTGCCTAAGGCATTGTTTTGCTCCAATACATCGACACTGCCGATCTCTGGGCTTTCTGAAGCCTCGAATGACACCAAGAACTTCATCGGTCTGCACTTCTTCTCACCAGTCGACAAAATGCCACTTGTGGAAATCATCATGGGCAAAGACACCAGCGATGAAGCGCTGGCCAAGGCCTTTGACTACGTGTTGCAGATTAAGAAGACCCCGATTGTGGTCAACGACAGCCGTGGCTTCTTCACCAGCCGCGTGTTTGGCACCTTCTGCATGGAAGGCGTGAACATGCTGGCCGAAGGCTACAGCCCGCTGAGCATCGAGCAGGCCGCACTTCAAGCCGGTATGCCAATTGGCCCGCTGGGTATTCTTGATGAAGTGAGCCTTGAGCTGACTCGCAAGGTACGTGTACAGACCGAGAAGGATCTTGCCGCTGAAGGCAAGAGCCTGCCTTTTGATGCCGCTGCGCCTCTGATCGAGAAGATGCTTAACGAGTTCAAGCGTCCAGGCAAGAAGGAAGGCAAGGGCTTCTATGACTATCCAGAGGGTGGCAAGAAGCAAATCTGGCAGGGTCTTTACGATGCCTTTGTGAAGCCTGAAAAGGCTCAGCCTTCTGAAGCTGACTTCAAGGAAATGCAGGAACGTATTCTGTATCGCCAAGCGATTGAGTCCGCTCGTTGCTACGAAGAAGGGGTGCTGCGCAATGTGCCTGATGCCAACATTGGCTCCATCTTCGGTATTGGTTTTGCGCCGTGGACGGGTGGTGTGTTGCAGTACATCAACTTCATTGGTCTGAACGAGTTTGTGAAGCGTTCCAATGAATTGGCCGCGAAGCATGGTGAGCGTTTCACACCACCTAAGCTGTTGATCGATATGGCTGCCAAGGGCGAGACCTTCGTATAAGGTTGCGCGTTTGATGTGTTAAAAAAGCCCCGCTAATGCGGGGCTTTTTTATGTCTGCGGTTATGCATATCACTGGAATCTACAGGCTATTAGCTTGGCAGAATTGATGAGGTGGATGGCATGCCAAGTGCGGTGGTTACATGGTGGTTACCAAAAATTTGGCCTGTTCGCTGTTTCTGCGTCAACCATGACAGTCAGCCCGCGTTAAACGTTATAGATGATCAGTTTTTCAGACATCAAACGGCAATGACCATCAGGTGCGCAGGAGATAAAAAATGAACTATAAATGGATGATTCCTCTGGTGATGACTGGAGGCCTGCTGGCCAATCAGGCGATGGCAGGTGATGTAGTAGTAGGAGCCGTTATTGGCAGTGGCGTGGGCGCAGCAGTGGGTAAGTCCATCGGCGGTCGTGATGGGGCTGTCGTGGGTGGGATGCTGGGTGCCATGACGGGAGTGTTGGTTGCTACTAACAATAATGGCCGACAGGCACCGGATTATCGCTCTCGATACGAACCACGTTCCGAGCGTTATACCGGTTATGGGTATAGCAATGTTGTTTATCAAAATGCCCCAGTAGTGGTGTATCAGCAGCGCCCCGTGGTTGTGGTGAAAGGGCATGTGCCACGTGTGGTAGTGATTAACAATGATCGCTACCAAGGCAAGTGGCATGGCAGGAAGCATGGCCATCAGC
Organism: Moraxellaceae bacterium UBA2031; assembly: GCA_002333145.1. GTDB lineage: Bacteria > Pseudomonadota > Gammaproteobacteria > Pseudomonadales > Moraxellaceae > UBA2031. The sequence continues at coordinate 24,185 of DDBN01000075.1, read as the reverse complement.
ATCATTGGCAAGCAAAAAATAATTACCAGAATTACCAGCCGACTTATGCCCATTGGGGTGATGACGATTGATTAATGGTGGTGATTAAAAAAGTCCGGGGAGCACATTGCCTCGCCGGACTTTTTTATATTGTGGGATCAGTGCGATAAATTTCGCAAAAATATTGATTCATCTGCTCAGGCGTTTATGGGTTCCAGCAGCCGGTTTGCGCGTTTGAATGTACCGAAATCATTAAACCGGATGCCGTTCTCACGCATCAGCGGGTATAGGCTCGGGGCCAGCCACTGACGGATATAAAACGCATCGCGAACCACGAAGTGATGAAGTGCGTGAGTGCCGGCGAAGTTGAAACAAAACAGATGCAGAGGGATAGCCCATGGCGTTGTCCATATCTGACACTGCTGCACAATATTGCCTTTCTCTACATTGCCGTAGTAATGCATGTTTGAGCTAACAAAGTGCAGGCAGAAAGTTCGCAGGGCATTGGGTGCCGCAATGGTAACCGCGTATAAAGACACCCATTGCATGATGCTCTGCACCAGAGTTGGAACAGCGATATCCATGCCCACTAAGCCGGCCACGAACAAAGTAGCATGGTAAATAATAAAACCATGCCAAAGCGTGTAGTTGATGATGCCCAGTGGAAAGTAACCTAGCGTATTTTCGCGGGCGATTTTACGGGCCTCTTGCTTGCTCTTGGAAACTTCGCGCACAAAGGCACGGGTCATTCTGTAAGTAGTGAAGGGGCGCAGATAGACTGCCAGCATGTTGTCACCGGTCATGAGCAGGCGTTTGATTCCCCATTTTTCGCCATTGGTGATGCCGCGCTCTTCCAAGTCAGTTTCAGTGCCAGATACTTTGTGATGGTGAATGTGCAGTCGGCGACGTACCCATGGGCTGATCGTGCTAGGCCGGAATAGCCAGACGCCTGCCAGCATGAAGTCATTCCAGAATTTGTTTTTACGGAAGTACATCATGTGGATGAGATCGTGCTCGAGTTCGTGCAGCAGCGACATGCAGAATGCGGCCAGCGGAATGGCAACGTACCAAGCAATCGTGTCGGTGTAATACGCCCATGCAGAGCCTAAAATGCCGGCAATGCTGATCCAGAAGATGGTCATGCCGATGGTGTTCTGGTACTTCTCTAGCCAAGGATGCCGGGCACGCAGAGTATTCCCCGCCTCCAAAATACCCTGGCGAATACGCTGACTGCGGGCAGCATCGACCGGATTGATGCGGTTTTCGGATGGTAAGCGAGCTTGTGTGCTCATGGGGGCTTCCTCGGTGACGTCTTTTTTATAGTCAGGGTAGGCTAGGGCTTCGCCTGAGACTATGCTTGTCCCATTGCGCCAAATTATTTACCCAACGCGCCGTTAAGAGCGCAGGGAATCCTTATGTTGGGTACTTTTCACAATTGGATGGTGATTTTAGACCGTACTGTTCGCGCGGGAGGGCACGACCTTCACGCGGGACTGGCGGCAGCCGGTATCATGCTTCCTGACCAATCTACTGGTGGGCGCTTGCCAGTGGCCCTGACGCGCCAGATTTGGGCGGTAGCCGGCCAGACCAGTGCTGATCCAGTGTTGGGACTCTCTATGTTGGAGCAGATCAACTTTACGGACTTTGGCGAGCTGGGCGTGGTCATGATGGCAGGAGGCAGCTTGCCTCAGATCATGGAGCGTATCGCTCGATTCCATCGCCTGCTCACCGACGCCATGCACTACGAGATCCTAGAGGATGGGGACACGCTGATTGTCACCATCCATACCAATGGTGATCCGCATTGGCGTGCGGTGGAGTTTGCGGCCGGGCTCATCATTGGTGTGCTGCGTTTTAGGCTGGATGCCACTCTCGCGCCATTGTCAGTGTCATTTGCTTTTGATAATCCGGAAGGGCAGTCGGACTATGAGAGCTTTTTTGACTGCGCCGTTGAGCAGGGTGCCGCTATCACGACGATTGTTCTACCGCTGGGAGAATACCGTCATGCGCCGGCTGGCTCTGAAGTGGCAAAGCATTTTGAGCCTGTTCTTGAGCAGCGACTAGCTTCTTTGGAGGCGACTTCTGGCTGGATACCCAAAGTAGCCTTCAAGGTGCGCCAGCATCTGGTGGAGACAGAAGCTGAGCCCACACTCGCAGGTATTGCTGCGAGCCTGAATGTCAGTCCTCGAAGTCTGCAGCGTCACCTAGCAGGGGAGGGGCGATCGTTTCAGGATGTGCTGGATGATATTCGGCGTGAGTTGGCGCGGCAGTGGCTATCGGCACAGCAGGGCAACAAGGCGCGCAATATGACCGAGTTAGCGTTAATTCTGGGTTTTTCCAGTAGTAGCGCTTTTAGCCGTGCTTTCCGGCGCTGGTTTGATATGACGCCTATGCAGGCGGCTCGGGGAGGATTGTCTGGTTAAACTTTTTGCCGCGAGAAGTTATTCGCAGAATTGCGTGAGCTAAATTTAGCGATCAGCCCACTTAAAGTGGATATCACCGGCGTCAGCAAACGCTTCATGCAGGCGCTCGTTCATGCGCTGCAAATTATCAATGCTATACGGCTCGGCGGGATGCTTTCCCCAGACCGGAGCAGGCCAAGCTGCATCATTTTCGTAGCGGGCAATATGATGAAGGTGTAATTGCGGCACCATGTTGCCCAGCGCGCCGATATTGATCTTGGTGGCATTAAAATGCCGTGAAAGTCGCTCACTGACCCAACTTGATTCTTTTAAAAGCTGTTGTTGCTGTGCCGTATCCAATTCAAAAATTTCACGAATAGCCTCTACGCGAGGCACCAGAATTAGCCACGGATAATGCATGTCATTCATGAGCAAGCAGTGACAAAGTGGGAAGTCACCCAGCAATAGGGTATCGGCGGCAAGGCGGGGATGCAGGATGAACATAAGAAGACACGGCAGTCGATGATGCCTGCACTATAGCACTGCCGGCAGAGCCGGAAAGATGCTTTTGTGCAGGCGTTTGCTGTGAATCAGGCCTGTGAAAGGTTGGCAAACATATCCATCATGGCTTCTTGTGCGCTCGCAGGGTGTGAGGCGTCATTGAAGTCGGTAATTTGCTTCCATTGCCGAGCAACATCATCAACCGTGATGCCATCAGCCAATGGAAGCGTAACGCCACGACTGCGCTCCCAGCGCAGCTTGGCCATGTAGCCGGCACCTACCTCGTAGATACCACCCGTGTTGTCTTGATTGGCTTCACTGCTCAGCCACAGTACCAATGGGCTAATATATTCTGGCTTGAGCTTTTTGATCAGATCAGGCGGCATGATTGATTCGGTCATGCGTGAGCCAGCGACGGGTGCAATCGAGTTTACCAAGATGTTTTTGGTGCGGCCTTCCAGTGCCAATGTCTGAGCCAGACCATGCAGGCCCAGTTTGGCCATAGAGTAATTGGCTTGGCCGAAGTTGCCGTAAATGCCGGCTGCCGACGATGTAAAAATAACACGTCCAAAGGCCTGATCACGAAATAATGGCCACGCCGCATGAGTGAGCTTAAAAGCGCCTTTAACGTGGACGTTGTAGATCATGTCCCAGTCTTCTTCAGTCATCTTGTGAAAAGACTTGTCGCGCAGAATGCCGGCATTGTTGACGAGAACATCGATTCGGCCAAAATTATCCAGTGCTGCCTGAATTATTTTGTCCCCATCCAGCACAGAGTCGTAATTGGCAACGGCTTCGCCACCTGCGGCAATAATCTCATCCACAACCTGCTGTGCGGGCGCCGTGTTGCCACCTTCACCCAGTGGGGATGTGCCAAGATCATTGACGACCACGCGTGCCCCAAGTGCAGCAAAGGCAAGGGCATGAGCGCGGCCCAAGCCACCACCTGCTCCGGTGACAATGACGACTCGATCATCAAAACGGATTTTCATT
>DDBN01000075.1:0-20293 GCA_002333145.1 Moraxellaceae bacterium UBA2031 | reverse complement strand
ATTGTCGCGAGAGTGCTGTGAGCAGAAATATCATCACCATGGCTTATGTGCAGCGCTTGCTCTCTGGTGCCGCACGCGAAGGCGCAGACTTGTCAGAGCTGATGCGGGAGGCTGGGCTAGATTCCTCCTTGCTGGCACATCAAGATGCACGGTTGGGTGCAGGTGATTTCATTCGGTTGATGCAGGTTGTGATGCGACGAACCGAAGATGAGTTCATTGGCCTTGGGCGTGGAACCAAGTCCAAGCCCGGCACCTTTTCGATGATGGCGCATGCAGTCATCAACTGCGCTAATCTTGGAAAGGCGATTCAGCGTTCAGTCCAGTTCTACAAGCTGGTTGATATGCCGCTTGAAACCCGTTTGGAACGAGGCGAGACAGAAAGTCGCCTGGTGTTGGACTTTCCTGCACTGGAGTCGCGTGAGAATGTGCTGGAAGCCATGGTGTTTACATCGGTGCGTTTCTGGAGCTGGTTGACAGGTAAAAACCTGGAGTTACAGAGCATTCTTTTTGATTTTTCCGAGCCGCCGCAGGCAGATGAGTTTAGGCGCTTGTTTAAAGGGCGGGTGGTTTACAATGCATCGTATAATGCATTGGTTTTTCCAACTGCCTGGTTAAGCCTGCCGCTGGTGCAGAATCCGCTTTCCCTCTCTAAGTTTCTCAAGGACTCGCTGGCGCTGATTATTGTTGGCAATGCCCAACCCATCGGACTGCCGGAACAGATTCGAGCAATTATCTCCAAGGAATATGGCAACTCTTTCCCCGACTTTGCCCAAGTCTGCGAGCAACTTAACATGACGCCGCAGACCTTGCGCCGTCGGCTCAAGGAAGAAAATACCAGCTATCAGGAAATCAAGGACAGTATTCGCAAGGATGCATCGTTTTATTACTTGGGCAAGGAAGAGCTTTCCATTGATGAAATTGCTCTGATGATGGGCTTTTCCGAAGCAAGTTCTTTTCATCGTGCCTTCAAAAAGTGGACCGGACGTACCCCTGCGGGCTACCGCCGTGAGCTGCTAGGCTTGCCTGAAGATGTGCTTGACGATGAAAATGACGATGATGAGGAGGGCTGGGTCGCTGGCTAGTATTGCGGTAAAGTCAGCTCCTTCGCTGTGTCTACCCCGGTTATCTCATGTCTATTCCAAATACTACGGCCCGCCTGCTCATTACCTGCCCGGACAAACCCGGTATCGTTAGCGCCGTGTCCAGCTTTCTTTATAATCACGGCGTCAATATCACTGATTTAGACCAGCACTCTACGCAAGCAGAGGACGGTACCTACTTCATGCGCCTTGAGTTTCAAACGCCGCATCTGGAGCATTCACGCAGGGTGCTGGGCAAGGAGTTTGGTGAGACAGTCGCCACTCATTACAACATGGACTGGCGCCTCAGCTTTGCGGCTGACGTAAAAAAAGTCGCTATCCTTGTATCCCGCTTTGATCATGCCTTGTTGGAGTTGTTGTGGCGTTGGTCGCGTTGCACGCTGCCCTGCCAGATTACTTCCGTTATCAGCAATCACCCCGATCTTGAAAACGACGTAAAATCTTTTGGCGTGCAGTTTCACCATGTGCCAGTGACAAAGGACAACAAGGTGGAAGCAGAGGCGCGTATCAACGAGTTGCTGCAAGGCAATGATCTGGTTGTATTGGCGCGCTATATGCAGGTGTTGTCATCTGACTTTGTGGCAAAGTGGCCGCATAAGATCATCAATATCCATCATTCTTTTCTGCCTGCTTTCGTAGGGGCCAATCCTTATCAGCAAGCACATGATAAGGGTGTAAAGCTGATTGGAGCCACAGCGCATTATGTAACGGCAGACCTTGATCAAGGCCCGATCATTGAGCAGGACGTGGACCGTGTGACGCATCGCGACGAGGTGGACTCTTTGCGCGATATGGGCCAGGACGTTGAACGCAATGTGCTGGCGCGTGCGGTGAAGTGGCATCTTGAAGAGCGCATCATCGTGCATGGCAACAAGACCATCGTGTTTAACTGAGGTATTGCTATGCAGGCTTTCTACGCATTGATTGACCGTCTTGATCGAAGCCAAGGTGAGGACAGGACGGCTTTAGAGGCCATGCTGTGGGATACCTTTGGCATCAATGCCTGTGTGTTGGCCATGGATATGTCAGGATTTTCGCGCACCGTAAGGGCAGAGGGCATTGTCGGCTATCTGGCACGTATCCGTCGTATGCAGCAAGTCAGTACGCCTATTGTGGTGGCGGCGGGTGGTGAGGTAGTGAAGTACACTGCTGATAATCTGATGGCTGTCTTTGAAACAGCAGCGCAGGCACTGCTCGCCGCACAGGAAATTCGCAGCGCTTGCTTGTCCATGCGTGAGCCGCTGGACGTTTCCATTGGCTTGGCATGTGGCCGCTTTCTGTATGTGCCGCACACGGATTGTTTTGGAGACCCAGTGAATGTCGCTTTCAAGCTGGCTGAGGATATTGCCGGCAATGGCGAGATACTGGCTACCGATGGAGTACTGGCAGAGCTTGCATATGAACTAGAGGAAGCGGATTGGCAGCACTCTGATATGTCTGGGCTGAGATTACGCTTTGCGCCATTGCGTTAATTTTTTGTTCTGTACTTGTCATTTGCTTCATTGTGTCGCCTGTGCAAGGCTCGTTTCACTCTGATCAGAACTGACTTTTTTATGTCCAGTCATGCATCACTCAATTCCCGTCTCGGATTGCTTCTGACCTTGTATATCTGTCAGGGCTTACCCACGGGTGTGTTCAGCCAAGCCTTGCCCGCTATTCTGCGTCGCTATGATGTTCCCCTAACAGTGATTGGTCTGACGGGCCTGTTGGCCATGCCATGGGCGCTTAAGTTTTTGTGGGCACCTTGGGTGGAGTCGCATTTCTCGGCACGTTGGGGGCAGCGTCGTTCGTGGATATTGCCCATGCAGGTGCTGGGAGCGATAACGCTGGTACTGATCGCCTTTTTCGATCCCTATCAGCTAGCAACCAGCAACGGTGTGGCGTTGTTCTTTGTGCTGATGTTTATGGTTAATTTGTTTGCGGCCACTCAGGATATCGCAACCGATGGTCTTGCCGTTCGTACGCTGGATTTTCATGAACGCGGTATGGGTAACGGGGTGCAGGTAGCTGGTTACAGACTGGGCCTTATCATTGGTGGAGGCTTGCTGCTCTATCTGATTGGCGCATGGCATTGGCGTGGGTCATTTCTCGTATTAGCGGCTTTGTTAGTGTTACTGACGATTCCGGTCTGGCGGTTGCGCGAACCCGCCGCAGAGTTATCACGTCATCGTGAGCCGATGCCGTACCTTCGGATTTTCACCAGTTTTTTTGATCGTCCCGGTTTGAAAGGATGGCTGATTGTGTTGGTGACCTATAAGGCAGGGGAGTCGCTGGGCTCGGCCATGGTGAAGCCGATGCTGGTCGATATGGGGCTGGATCTTAAGCAGATTGGTCTGATGGTCAGTATCGTCGGCTCGATTGCCGCACTGACGGGCGCACTGCTGGGCGGGTGGCTGACCGCCGTTATTGGCCGCTATTACGCCATCATCGGTTTTGGTGCGTTGCAGGGGCTGGGAGTAGCCGCGTATGGGTGGCTGTCCTGGCAGCATGATGCCAATGGGACTGTCAGTATGACGGCCATCTATAGCATTAATGCCCTAGAGCATTTTGTCAGTGGCATGGCCATGGCCGCATTACTCACGGCGGTGATGGATTTGTCGCGACCCGAGCATGCCGGTGCCGACTTCACTGTGCAGGTAAGTATTCTGGCCATCTTTGGTGGCAGCTTTTATCTCGGAGCAGGCTTTGTGGCGGAGGCGTTGGGGTATACCGGCTACTACCTTGTATCCGGAGCCCTCGCGCTGGTGCTGTTGTGGCCAGCGGCTGTTTATTGCCGCCGTCTGCCATGGCTGGTCGACGGCAGAGTTTCAGGGGACAATAGCACCCCCTGAATGCCACCTGTTTTACTGCCATGACCGAGTCCGCCCACTACCATCTTGATGCCCGAGGCCTGTTTTGCCCGGAGCCTGTCATGATGCTGCACAACAAGGTGCGCGATATGCAGAGTGGTGAACTGCTGGATGTGCTGGCCACTGACCCGTCGACAACCCGCGACATTCCCAAGTTCTGTCGCTTCTTGGGGCATGAATTGGTGTCGCAGGAAGTGATTACTGAAGGCAGTGAATACCGTTACCGCATTCGCAAAGGTGGCTGATACTGGGGCAGGTCAGAATGAAGCCGTCTGCTTAGTGCGGAAAGCCTTTTTCTTGCAATCCTGCGATCTGTCGCCCGAGTCGCCAGTTCAGCAATACCGACGCTACCGCTAGACCGACGACCAATCCGGTCCAAAAGCCGTGAGGCCCGTAGCGAGTGCCCATCACTAACGTCAGCCCCATCACATAGCCTAGCGGCATTGCGACCACCCAGTAGGCCACCATCGTCAGTACCATCGGACCACGCGTGTCCTGCAAGCCTCGTAAGCTGCCTGCAGCGCCTACCTGAAGCGCATCCACCACTTGATAAGCCGCGGCAAACAGCAGCAAGTTGGCAGCCAATGCCTGCACTGCAAGATCGTTTGTATAGAGTGCGGTGAGTTGGTGCCTTGCCAGCACAATGAAGCCGGCGGAGAGAAAGGCAAAGCCAGTGGTCAGGCTCAGTCCAACTTTGCGGGTGAGCAGAATGGCATTAAGGTCTTTTGCACCATACGCATGACCGACTCGGATTGTCATGCAGAAGGCCAGACTAAGTGGGAACATAAACAGTATCGATGTCACCGAGAGTGCAATCTGGTGCCCGGCCACCTGCAGTTCACCGAGTGGGCTGATTAAGATGGCGACGACGCAAAAAACGCTGACCTCAAAAAAAATGGCAATACCGATTGGCATACCTAGTTTGAGAAACTCACGCATACGCGCCCATTCGGGCCGGCTGCGCTGGTGCATCAAACGAACCTTTGCCAGCACGGGTGCCATCAGAACATAGCCAATCAACATCAGTGTCATTAGCCACATCACCAGTGCCGATGCCCAGCCACAGCCGACGCCGCCCATTGCAGGTATGCCCAGCTTGCCATGAATGAAAACATAGTTGACCGGAATATTGATCAGCAAGCCAAGCACACTGATGATTGTTACCGGCATGGGGTGACCCATGCTTTCGCAGTAATTACGCAACACAGCAAAAATGGCCGCAGCCGGAAGGCCAATGGCAATGGCATTCAGGTAGCCGTAGGTCAGCGATTGCAGATGCGCAGGAGTTTCCAGCCAGTCAAAAATCGGCGACACATTCATCAGCGCGACGATGCCAATCACACTTAATAGCAAAGACAGCCACAGCGCCTGGTGCACGGTGTCGGGAATGCTATCGGCACGATTAGCGCCCAGTGCAGCAGACACCAATGGCGTGGTCGCCATGAGAATGCCACTGACCAGCAGAACAACTGGTAGCCAGATACTTGCGCCCAATGACACGGCCGCCAGATCGAGTGGGGAAACTTGCCCCGCCATGACAGTGTCGACAAAGCCGAAAGCGGCCTGAGACAACTGACTGAGAAGAATAGGAGCAAGAAGGCCGAGCAATGCCCGGCCTTCTTGAAGTGCAGGAGAGTTCGTCATGATTACGCCATCATGGCATGACGGCCTGCTGAATTAAATCCAACAGTGGCTGTGGGTAGACGCCCAGTATCAGCATCAGTGCCATCGCACCCAGCACCACGACACCTCCCGCTTTGTTTTCCCACCCTTGCGGCGGTTCTTGGCGGCGCATACCGGGCTCGATCAGGAACAGGGTCACCATGACGCGTAAGTAGTAGTACAGGCCCATGGCACTGCCCACCACAAGGATGCCCAGCAACCACCAAAGTTCGGCACGCACACCGGCAGCAACAACGAAGAACTTACCGATAAAGCCCGCTGTCAGCGGAATACCGGCCAGCGATAACATGCTCACTGTCATGACCGCTGTTAGATACGGACGGCGCCAGAACATGCCCCGAAAAGAATGCAGCTGATCCGCATCGGCTTCTTTGTAGGGCGATGATTTTAGGCTGACTACACCGAAAGCGCTGATGGTGGTCACCAGATAAGCAGCCAGATAAAACGCAACGGCTTCATTGGTCATGCCGTTGTTGGCAACAATGGCGACCAGCAGATAACCAAAGTGGGCAATCGAGGAGTAGCCGAGCAAACGTTTGATATTGGTCTGACGCAATGCCAGCACATTACCAAACAGAATAGAGGCGCCTGCCAGAATGGAGAGCGTCATAACGATGCTGTGCTGCTGCATGGCATGGCTGTCTTGCAGGAAGCGCAGCAGCACGGCCAAGACGGCAATTTTGCTGGAGGTCGCCAAATACATGGCCACTGGTGCCGGAGCGCCCTCATAAACGTCTGGCGTCCAGAGATGAAACGGAGCAATGGACAGTTTGAAGGCCAGCCCAACGAGCATCATGCCAAAGCCGATAACAACCAGCGGCTGTGACAGTAGCGATAGCTCAAACAGCGGCGCTAGTCCGGCAAAGCTAAGCGTGCCAGAAGCCGCGTAGAGCAAGGCCATGCCAAACAGCAGGAAAGCAGAGGCAACTGCCGAGAGCACCATGTACTTGATGCCGGCTTCGAGAGAACGTTCTTGGCGATAGGTATAGGCCACCATGGCGTAGACCGGCACAGAAAGCAGTTCCAGACCAATAAACAGCCCGGCAAAGTGACGGCTGGAGACGAGCACAATACCGCCGACCACAGAGATACCTAGGAGCAGGTAATACTCGTCAAGATTGCCTTTGTGGCTGGCCAGATAGGCATGGGCCAGTGTGCTGGCCGCCAATGCGCCCATCAGTATGAGGCCGGTATAGAACAGGCTGAAGCCATCAACCATTAACAAGGGGGTTACTGCCTGCGGCACTACGGTGGCAACCAGCACGGTGGCGATCAGCGCTGCATTAAGGCCAAAGGCAGTCAGCGTAGCGGTTTGAGTGTGATGGCGACGCCAAGCCACACTCAGCATCACCATCACCACGGATGCACTGGCAACCAGCAGGGGAGACAGCGCGAGCATTTGGGAACTTGTAAATATCATTGTGCAGATTCCCTTACAAACCAGTCGTTACAGTGGGCGTGACGGCGGGCAGCGCAACCGCGGGCGGATTGAATATCTGTTCGATCACATTCATGGATGAGGCCGATGTGTCCAGAATGGGCTGCGGATAAACCCCCAGCATCACCAGCAAGACCAGCAGCGATAACATCAGTGAAAGCTCGCGGCCGTTCAGGTCTTCCAGTGGAGTATCGCTCTTGCCTTTACCGTAGAACGCTTTCTGAATCATCATCAGCGAATACACGGCAGCCAGAATCAGCCCACCAGTCGCTACGATGGATACCAGTGGATCAATAGGATACGTGCCCATCAGAATCAGGAATTCACCAACGAAGTTGCCAAGACCGGGCATGCCCAGTGAAGCAGCACTGAAAAATAGGGCAATCGGTGGCAGGTAGCGCAGGCGAGTCCAGAGACCACCCATCTCGCGCAGATCACGGGTGTGCATGCGTTCGTAGATTTCACCGCTGAGAATGAAGAGCGCACCAGCTGACAAGCCGTGGGCCATCATTTGGATCACGACACCCTGCAGCGCCAGCGTATTACCGGCATAAATGCCGATCAACACAAAACCCATGTGTGAGACAGAGGTATAGGCGATGAGGCGCTTGATATCCGTCTGGGCGCAGGCCAGTACGGCACCGTAGAAAATACCGATCACGCCTAGCCACATGGCAATCGGTGCAAACTCGACAGCCGCATTGGGAAACAGCGGTACGCCAAAGCGCAGTAAGCCGTAACCGGCCGTTTTCAGCAGTACGCCGGCAAGATCAACAGAGCCTGCAGTGGGTGCTTGAGCATGTGCATCAGGCAGCCAGGAGTGCACAGGAAATACAGGCAACTTGACGGCAAAAGCGAGGAAGAAGCCCAGCATCAATGTCATTTCAACCGCCGGCGCCATTGGGGTCTCCAACAAGGCGGCGTAGCTGAACGTGAGTATGCCGGTGGCATCGTAGTTCACGAATACCAAGCCGAGAATGGCCAGCAACAGCAGCAAGCCAGATGCCTGCGTGAAGATAAAGAACTTGTTGGCGGCGTAAATACGGCCTTTACCATCTGGCGCATTGTGACCCCAGAGCGCGATAAGGAAGTACATCGGCACCAGCATCAGTTCCCAGAAGAAGAAGAACAGGAACAGGTCGACGGCCAGGAATACACCGATGACACCGCCTAGATTCCACAGCAGGTTAAGGTAGAAAAAGCCGACATGACGATCGATTTCGCGCCATGAGCAAATCACTGCACCTAAACCCAGACCACCGGTGAGCAGCAACATCAGAACAGAAAGGCCATCCAGTGCTAGATGAAAATTGATGCCCAGACGTTCAATCCAGATACGGTTAAATTCCAGCGTCCATGTAGGCGCACCGGTAGCGGTTAATTTATCCAGCGTGAAGTCATGACCGAGCCACAGGTACAACGACAAGCCAAAAACTACCGTCATGGTGAACAGAGCAATCCAGCGTGGTAACGCGGTGCTCTGTTTTTCGGACAGCCATGCCAACAGGCCACCGATAAACGGAATAAGAATTAGGAGTGGTAGCAACGCTTCTGACGACATGTCGTTACCTTCAGATCAATACAAGGGCGGCGAGTACCAGAACGGCACCGCCAGCCATGGAAATGGCATACCAGCCCAGACGGCCTGTCTGTGTCTGGCTCGTAAGGGTATTTGCCTTCATCAGCGTGGCCGTGATCAAGCCAACGCCGCGATCAGAAATATCGCGATGGTTGATGCGTACCAAGAACATGAAGGGACGTACAAAAATGAGATCGTAGAGCCAGTCAAAGCCCCATCCACTTCGCCATAGCGCACTGATCGCACGGCCGAGTGCGGAGTTAACCAGTGCCGTTACGAAGCGGCGCTCACCGAGGAAGAGCAGAGCGGCCAGAGCAATCCCGGAGAGCGCGACAGCAGCTGCCACCATCTCGATCATGTGATGGTGACTTTCCATTGATTCTGGAATAGCCGTGACGGGCAGTACGCCATCCAGCGGTGGAATAATCCATGCGCCTATAAATGTCGAGAGCACTAGCAGCACCAACAGCGGCAAGTGATGGGAAATGCCTTTACCCGCGTGTGCATCTGTTTTGGTCTTGCCGTGAAAGACCACGAAGATCAGACGGAAGGTGTACAGCGAAGTAAGGAAGGCACCGAGCAGGCCAGCAAGGAAAAACTCAGTGTGGCCAGTGGCATAGGCTTCCCAGAGGATACGGTCCTTGGAGTAAAAGCCGGCATCAATAAATGGAACAGCGGCCAGTGCTGCACCACCAATCAAAAAGCAGGCGTAAATGAGAGGCATTTGTTTGCGCAAGCCACCCATTTTGAAAATGTTCTGTTCGTGGTGTAAGGCCACAATGATGGAGCCGGCCGAGAGAAACAGCAGTGCCTTAAAGAAGGCATGTGTCATCAAATGAAACACTGACGCCTGCCAAGCACCGACTCCCAGTGCAAGGAACATGTAGCCGATCTGGCTCATGGTTGAGTAAGCCAGAATGCGCTTGATATCTGTCTGTACCAATGCAGAAAAACCCGCCAGCACCAGAGTGACGGCACCGACCATCCCGACCGAATACAGTACATCAGGTGCCAACAAAAACAGCGGATGAGTACGGGCAATCAGGTAAACACCGGCAGTCACCATGGTGGCAGCGTGGATGAGCGCAGATACCGGCGTAGGGCCAGCCATGGCATCAGCTAACCAAGTCTGCAGGGGCAACTGGGCGGACTTGCCGACAGCACCGCCGAGTAGCAGCAGGGTGGCTGCTGTTACCCAATAAGAGCCTTGTGCCCACACTTCAGGTGCACGGATCAGAATGTCCTGAATATGCAGCGTGCCAAGTTCACGGTACAGAATGAACATGCCGATGGCTAAAAACACGTCACCAACACGGGTCACCACAAATGCTTTACGGGCAGCGAGACCATTGGCCGGGTTTTTGTAGTAAAAGCCGATAAGCAAGAACGAGCACAGGCCTACGCCTTCCCAGCCAAGATAGAGCATCATCAAGTTGTCGCCGAGCACTAAGCAGAGCATAGCGGCGACAAACAGGTTCATGTACGAGAAGAAGCGCTGATAGCCCTCTTCACCGCGCATGTACCAAGAAGCAAACAAGTGAATGAAAAAACCAACCCCGGTCACCACGCCAAGCAGTGTCAGCGATAGGCCATCAAGATGCAGGCTGAAAGCCGGGGCGAAACCGTCAACATTGAGCCAAGTCCACAGATGCTGTGTGTAAGGCGCAATGGGCTTTGGCTGAGCAAGAAACTGCATGCCGGCGATCAGGGAGGTCAGGGTCGACAGGCCAATAGAGCCGACACCAATGGTGGCAGAAACATTTTCTGATAAGCGGCTGCGCGTGAACGCTAGGATTACGTAACCCAGCAGCGGAAAAAGAATGGTGAGATAGAGATAGTTCATCCGCGCATCTCGCTTGCCGCATCAAGATCCAGATTATGGAAGCGGCGATAAAGTTGCAGGACGATCGCTAAGCCCACACTGGCCTCTGCTGCTGCTAGCGTGAGAATAAGGATAAACATGATCTGCCCATCAGGCTGCAGCCAACGGCTGCCGGCCACTACAAATGCCAGTGCTGTGGCATTCATCATTACTTCTAGGCTCATCAGTACGAACAGCAAGTTACGTCGTACCAGTACGCCGATGAGTCCCAGCGTGAAAAGAACACCGGCCAGTAGTAGGCCGTGTTCCATCGGGATTCCCGTCATCGCTTTATCTCTCGAAAAACAGAATTTGGTTTTGTTTTCTTTCACCGCGAAAGAAAACGCGAAATCACATTGCCGGTTACTGCCGGCTTATTCTTGCTCGTCACGCTTACCTATATGGTAGGCCGCTACCAGCGCTGCGAGCAGCAACATGGAGGCCAGCTCCACGGCTAAAAGATAGGGGCCATAAAGCGCAATGCCTACTTCTTTGGGGCCAATAGAGCTTGTTCCTGCAAGGGCGCCGGACTGATTGCTCAGTAGCGCGCTGCTTAACTGGGCTAGCAGAACGAATGACAGAATTCCCGGCACGATCCACACCGATGGTGTTAACCAGTTGCGCTCTTGTTGCTCGGTGGGGCGCCCCAAATTCAGCATCATCACCACAAACACGAAGAGCACCATGATGGCGCCGGCATAAACAATGATTTCCAGTACGGCGGCAAACGGCGCGCCAATCGCGAAAAAAATCATCGCCACTGCCAACAGTGACACGATCAAGTTGAGCAGGGCATGTACCGGATTTTTTCCGGTAACTACACCCAGCGTGGCCAGAATGGCCACCAGTGCTGCACTGTAAAAAGCAAATGACACAGCGGTCTCCTTAAGGCAGCAGGCTCTTCACGTTGATCGGGGCAGCTTCACTCTGAGCGGCTCCCTTCGGCTTGCCAGCAATGGCCATGCCTGAAACGCGATAGAAGTTGTAGTCCGGATACTTGCCCGGGCCAGAAATCAGCAGGTGTTCTTTTTCGTACACCAAATTTTGGCGATTGAATTCGGCCATTTCAAAGTCAGGTGTTAGCTGGATGGCTGTAGTGGGGCAAGCTTCTTCGCACATGCCGCAAAAAATGCAGCGCGAAAAGTTGATACGGAAAAACTCCGGATACCAACGGCCATCTTCACGTTCGGCTTTTTGCAGCGAAATGCAGCCGACCGGGCACGCCACGGCGCACAGGTTGCATGCTACGCAGCGCTCCTCACCATCCGGGTCGCGCGTTAGCACAATTCGACCACGGTAGCGTGGCGGCACGTAGATGGGGACTTCCGGGTACATCAAGGTGTCACGCTTGCGGAAAGCGTGCGAGAACACCATCACCAGACTACGAAACTGGCTGTAGATACCAACGATAACGGCTTTGGTCTGATTAAACATAATAAGAATCCTCAGCCTGCGCCGCCGGATTGCCAGAGCACGATGGCGCCGGTTATCCAGAGATTGATCAGGGTAAGCGGCAGGCAGACTTTCCAGCCAGCATCCATCATTTGATCGTAGCGAGGACGCATCCAGGCACCACGAATCAGGATGAACAACATGATGAAAAAGGCGGTCTTGCCAGCAAACCAGAAGAAAGGTGGTATGAATTCAAGGAAGGGAAGTGGATTCCAGCCGCCAAAGAATAGCGTGACTAACATGGCGGAGATCACCACCACGCCCACGTACTCTCCCACAAAGAACATGCCCCACTTCAGCCCGGAATATTCGGTGTGGTAACCCGCAGCCAGTTCTTGTTCGGCCTCCGGTAGATCGAAGGGAGGACGGTGAGCAACGGCCACGCCGGCCATTGCAAATGTTACAAAACCGAGAAATTGCGGAACGATGAACCACATGTCTTTTTGCGCTTCGACAATCTCGCGCAGATTGAAGGAGCCGGCCTGTACCACCACGCCCATCACAGCCAAACCCATAAACACTTCATACGTCAGTGTTTGAGCGGTGGAGCGTATGGCTCCCAGCAGAGCGTATTTGTTATTGCTGGACCAGCCAGCAAACATCACGGCATAAACGCCAAGCCCTGCCAGCGCCATAAAGAACAGCAGCCCTACATCCATGTCAGCCACGCCCCATGTTGGGGTAATAGGCACAACCAAGAATGCGATCAGCATGGCACTCATGGCAATAGCCGGGGCCAGCCAGAATGTTAATTTGTCTGCGAAGGGAGGCGTCCAGTCTTCCTTAAAGAACATCTTCACCATGTCGGCAGGCAGTTGCAGCAGACCGAAGGGACCCGTGCGATTGGGGCCGTAGCGGTCCTGCCACAGTGCCAGCAGGCGGCGCTCGACGAAGCTGAGCAACGCAGCACAGATCACGCAGCCAAAGAGCAGCACAAGTGCTTTGCCGACAGCAATCAAATTGGCAATGAGCTCAGGTGTGAACCAAGCAATGATGCTGTCGATCATGCAGCACCTCCCACCAGAACACGGCTACCTGCAGCCACAAAGGGCATACCCGGCAGGCCAACTGGCAGGCCGACGGTATTGCTGGCAATTTCCACGATTTGCAGTGGCAGCGACAACACTTCGCTACCCACCCGCAGCGATACGGACTGGCCTTCGCTCAAGCCAAGCTTGGCGGCATCGGCAGTATTCAGCGCCACATAGGGGGCTGGGATACGGCTTTCCGTCACCTTGGCTTTTGCAGAGAGCTCTTCGCTGCCGTACATATGGTAGAGCGGCACTAGAGTGCAGTCGTGCTGGGTGCTGGTGCTTGGTAAGGCGTAGCCAATAACATCACCGGCTTCTAGCAAGCGCACACCCGGATCACCCGCGCGCAGATGACCACCAACTTCGTCTTGGAACTTGTTCCAAGCCTGAGGCGAATTCCAGCCCGGTGCCCAAGCAAACGGTATTAGAGAAGAAGGCTCGTTCGGGCCCGAGTAACCTTCCATCGAGAAGGCGAGGGCCGTGTCTTGATCCTGCGGCGTACGTGGCTCATGCACGGAAATGTTGGCGCGTAGTGATGTACGGCCAGACCAGCGCCGTGGTGAGCGCGCAATTTTCATGCCCTTGATACGGAACCCTGCATCAGGTGCTGCATTTACGATGCCCGCTAACAGCGGGAAAGCATCGGCACAGGCACGCGTGGCATGATCAAGCTGATCCCAATCGACCGGCTCACCATCACGAGTGGTCTGTACGCCGCGCAACCAGCGCCAGCTCTCATGAATGTTGGCATCTGGGCGGTAGTAGGTGGCATCGAAGACTTGGAAGAATCGCTGAGCGCGGCCTTCGTTATTCACTACGGTGCCATCACCTTCCGCAAAGCTGGCAGCAGAGAGCAGCACATCAGCGCGCGCCGCAGTGGCTGTGAATTGGTGATCGATAACCAGTAAGCGGGCCTTGGCCAGCGCGGCATCCACACGAGTGGCAGGAGCATGACGATAGAGATCGTTTTCCAGCACGACGATACGATCTGCTTCGCCACTTTCTAGCAGAGTCAGTGCGGCTTCCAGTGGCTCTGCATCGATCAGTGCCAACCCCAGACTATTCACTTCTGGCACGGTGAGCGTGATCAATGGCGTTTTGCCACGGGCTTTCAGGGCGCGACAAATATTCAGTGCAGCATCCAGCGTGCCGATTTCACCCGCACCGGTACCCGCCACCACCAGTGGGCGTTCAGCTGCCAACAGACATTCCGCAATACGTGCGGCCAGTGTCTGCGTTTCGGCATCGACAGTAGTAGCGGGTGCGCTGCTGTCGATGGCATGTGCAACAGCAAAACCAAGTTGTGCGGCCGCGGAAGCGGTGCCGACAGTTGTGGCTTCTGCAATGTCATCAAGACGGCTGGGAGCCAGGTTAGCCAAGAATATCGGTGAACGCTCATGCTGGGCAATATTCAGGACGGCCTCAGCTTGCCATGCCCCCACTTTTTTGTCGGCAGCCATGGCAAGAGCCTTGGTCTTGGCTGTCTGGCGCAGAGCAAGAGCAATGCGTGGCGCAGTTTGAGTAAGGTCTTCGCCGATCACAAACGCGGCATCACATTCTTCGACTTCACGCAGTGATGGTGTACGGGCCGGGCCATTCTGCAGGATGTCACGAACGCGACGGATCAGCGTCCACTCTGCGGCATTTACTCCTGCAAAGAAGGTGGCTGGGCCAACCAGTTCACGCAGGGCAAAGTTGGCTTCCAGAGTTGCGCGGGGAGAGCCTATGCCGATAACACGCTTGCCATTTTTTATCAGGGCCGCTGCGTGATCGAGTGCTTCATCGGTGCCCAGCTTGCGGCGTTGACCATCCACATGTAGCTCAGGCTGCTGCGGACGATCTTCATTATTCACGAAGCCATAGCCAAACCGGCCACGGTCGCAGAGGAAATAGTGGTTAACAGAGCCGTTGTAACGATTCTCGATGCGACGCAATTCACCGTAGCGTTCACCTGGCGAAATGTTGCAGCCCACCGAGCAACCCTGACAAATGCTGGGCGCAAATTGCATGTCCCATTTGCGATTGTAACGCTCGGAGTGAGTCTTGTCGGTGAACACACCAGTAGGGCAAACTTCAGTCAGATTGCCAGAGAATTCACTTTCCAGAAAACCGTCTTCGGCGCGGCCAAAATAGACGTTGTCATGAGCGCCGTAGACACCCAGATCTTCGCCACCGGCATAGTCTTTGTAGTACCGCACACAACGGTAGCAGGCAATGCAGCGGTTCATTTCGTGATTCAAAAATGGACCTAGATCTTGGTTGTCGTGTGTGCGCTTACTGAAGCGGTAGCTACGCTTGTGGTGCTGCGTCATCACCGTCATATCTTGCAGATGACAGTGACCGCCTTCCTCACACACCGGACAGTCGTGCGGGTGATTGGTCATCAACCATTCGACGACAGACCCGCGAAATTCTTTCGCTTCCTCGTCATCAATCGAGATAAATGTGTTGTCTGTGGCAGGTGTCATACATGACATTACCAAGCGACCACGCGTGTCGTCAGCATTGGCATACTGTTTTACCGCACACTGGCGGCAGGCACCCACGGAGCCGAGTGCTGGATGCCAGCAAAAATAAGGGATGTCGAGCCCCAGCGATAGACAAGCCTGCAGTAGATTGTCAGCGCCATTAACTTCGAAATCTTTGCCATCTACATGAATTGTGGCCATTACACATTCACTCCAGTGTCGACCGGTGTTGCCAGCGCAGCCGGAATGCCTTTTTCAAAGTCGGAACGGAAAAATTTGAGCGCACTTTGCAATGGCTCCATCGCACCAGGCGCATGCGCACAGAAGGTCTTACCGGGGCCAAGGAAGCGCGTCATTTTTTCGAGAAATTCGATATCGCCCACTTGGCCAGTCTTGGCTTCAAGAGATTGCAGCACCTTAACTGTCCATGGCAGGCCATCACGGCAAGGCGTACACCAGCCGCAGGATTCGCGCGCAAAGAACTGCTCAAGATTACGCACGACCGACACGATGTCTTGCTTGTCGTCGACGACCATCATCAGACCAGTGCCCATACGGCTCCCGGCTTTCATGATGGTGTCGTAATCCATGGCCAGCTTGAGATGTTCAGGCAGAAGAAAATCGGTGGAGGCACCGCCTGGTAGCCAGCAACGCAGCTTGAGGCCGTCTTGCATGCCGCCAGCATATTCTTCAAGAATTTCTTCACCCGTTGTACCGATAGGCAACTCCCACAGACCAGTACGCTTGGCCTTGCCAGAAATGCCGTAAATTTTGGTGCCAGCATCAGGCGACTTGCCTTGCGACAAACCCTTGAACCAATCCGCACCACGCAACACGATAGCGGGAATGTTATTCAAACTTTCGACGTTGTTGACGATCGTTGGCTTGCCCCACAGGCCAGCAATTTGTGGGAATGGCGGTTTAGCGCGTGGATTGGCGCGACGACCTTCCAGCGAATTGATGAGTGCAGTTTCTTCGCCACAAATATAGCGACCAGCACCGGTATGAACATGAAGATCCATGCCCCAGCCAGAGCCAAGAATATTTTCACCGAGATAGCCCGCGGCTTTTGCTTCAGCAATCGCCTGATTCAAGCGCTCCGCCGCCAGAATGTATTCTCCGCGCAGGAAGATGTAGGCGCGAGTGACCTGTAGCGCAAAGCCGGCCACGATCATGGACTCAATGAGCTGGTGTGGCAGTTGCTCCATGAGCATACGGTCCTTAAAAGTACCTGGCTCCATTTCGTCAGCATTGCAGACGAGATATTTAGGGCCGGCATCCGGGCCCATGGGCACCAGAGACCACTTCACCCCTGTTGGAAAACCGGCACCGCCACGGCCACGCAAGTTGGAATCCTTGACTACCTGTTGCACAGCAGCGGGAGTCATTTCCTTGATGGCTTTGCGCAGTGCCGCATAACCTTCCTTTGCCTCGTAGCTTTTCAGGTCGAGGCAAGGGTTGGTCGGATCAAGACGCCAAGTCAGCGGATGGGTATCAGCGCTTTTCACCGTACTCATGCGTAAGGCTCCAGCAAAGAAGAAATCTCGGTAACGGCCACTGGGCCGTGGGTGTCCTTGTCGATCATGAGCGTGGGGCCTTTGTCGCAATTACCGAGACAGCAAATCGGTAGCAACGTAAAGCGGCCATCAGCCGTGGTCTGGCCCAGTTCCACACCCAAGTGCTGCTTGATGCCGGCAATAAGATCGTCAGAGCCGGTCAGGTAGCAACCAATGGAGTCGCACACGGTAATCACGTGACGACCCACGGGCTGGCGGAAAATCAGGTTATAAAATGTCGCCACACCTTCCACATCCGTGGCGGGAATTCCCAGCACATCGGCAATGGCGTAAATGGCACCATCCGGCACCCAACCGTGCGTTTCCTGCACGATCTTTAGCGCATCAATTGTTGCGGCACGCGGATCATCATAGTGATGAATCGACGTTTCTATGGCAGCGCGTTCTTCCGCCGAAAGTTGAAATCGGTCAGTCGCGATAAGTTTTGCGTTGGAAGTCGTCATGGTTTTAACGGTCCACATCGGCCATCACAAAATCGATGGACGCAAGATAGGCAATAAGGTCGGGAATCATGCTGCCGCGAATCACCGAAGGAATCTGCTGCAGATGCGGGTAGCTCGGTGTACGAATACGGGTGCGGTAGCTCATCGTGCTCTTGTCAGAGATGAGGTAGTAGCTGTTGATGCCCTTGGTGGCTTCAATCATCTGACTGGACTCGCCCGCTGGCATGATGGGGCCCCATGACACGCTCAAGAAGTGCGTGATGAGCGTCTCAATGTGTTGCAGGGTTTGTTCTTTGGGTGGCGGCACCGTGAGCGGATGATCGGCCTTGTATGGGCCGGCCGGCATATTTTCGAGACACTGGCGAATAATACGCAGGCTCTGGCGCATTTCTTCCAGACGCACCATGCCACGGTCGTAAGCATCACCGTTGTGGGCCAGCGGCACTTCAAAGTCGAAGTTTTCATAACCGGAATATGGTCGCGCTTTACGCAGGTCATAGTCGATGCCGGTTGCACGCAGGCCAGGGCCAGTCACACCCCATTCCAGTGCTTCCTTCGAGTTGTATTGCGCCACATCGATAGTACGGGCTCGCAGGATGCCATTTTTCATAGCGGCCTTTTCGTACTCATCGAGACGCTTAGGCATCCAGTCAAGGAAGTCACGCACCAAGCGATCCCAGCCCTTCGGCAGATCGTGCGCCACGCCGCCAATACGGAACCAGGCCGGGTGCATACGGAAGCCGGTAATAGCTTCAATCACGTCGTATGCTTTTTGGCGATCGGTGAACATAAAGAAGATCGGCGTCATCCCGCCTACGTCCTGAATGTAAGTGCCCAGGAAGAGTAAGTGCGAGGTAATGCGGAAAAATTCTGACAGCATCACGCGAATGGTTTTCACACGATCAGGCACTTCGATGCCGGCCAGTTTTTCCACGGCCAGCACGTAGGGCATATTGTTCATTACGCCGCCGAGATAATCGATGCGGTCGGTGTAAGGAATATAGCTGTGCCAAGTTTGGCGCTCGGCCATTTTTTCGGCGCCGCGATGGTGATAGCCGATGTCTGGTACGCAGTCGACGATTTCTTCACCGTCGAGCTGCAGCACAATTCGGAAGGCACCATGCGCAGAAGGGTGGTTGGGGCCTAAGTTGAGGAACATATAGTCCTCATGCTCAGTACCTTTCTTCATGCCCCATTCTTCGGGGTTGAAGCGCAACGCTTCTTGCTCTGCATCTTGCTTGGCCGCGTCGAGCATGAACGGATCAAACTCGGTGGCGCGTGCAGGATAATCTTTGCATAGCGGGTGGCCAGTCCAGTTACGTGGCAGCAGAATACGGGTCAGTAAAGGGTGCCCGGCAAACGTGATACCAAATAAATCCCAGACTTCGCGTTCGTACCAGTTGGCATTCGGCCAGATAGGAATAGACGTGGGCAGATTCAGGTCATCGGCCTTCAGTGCAACTTTGATGCGAACATCACTGTTACGCTCAATAGAGAGCAGGTGATAAAACACGGTGAAGTCAGATGCAGGCTGGCCCTGACGGTGCTTGCGCAGACGCTCATCAATTGCTGACAGGTCATACAACATCACATAAGGCTTGGGCAGGTTGCGCAGAAAGCGCAGCACTTCGGTCAGACGCTCGCGTGATACCCAAAGCGTGGGAACACGATCCAGAGTAGTCTGCACGGTGCAGACTTCCGATCCGAATTGAGTCATCAGCTCGCTTACAACAGCGGGCTCCGACGGCAGGGGAGTGTTGTCAGCCATTATTCAATACTGTCATTTCGGGGCGCACACCATGCGCGCCCACCGATCAAACCTGGTCTGGAGTGCGCAGATTGGTCACCGCAATACGGCTTTCGTGCTTGCGATCGCGCTCGGGCTGCATCTCCGGGCGATACACACCCTGTTCGCCTACTGTCCATGACAGTGGGCGGCGCTCTTGGCCAATCGAATCCTGCAGCAACATCAGTGCCTGCAAAAAAGCCTCAGGGCGGGGCGGGCAACCCGGAACATAGACGTCGACAGGAAGAAACTTGTCGACGCCCTGTACTACGGAATAAATATCGTACATGCCGCCAGAGTTGGAGCAGGCTCCCATCGAGATCACCCACTTTGGCTCCAGCATCTGTTCATACAAGCGCTGAATCACAGGAGCCATCTTCACAAAGCAGGTGCCGGCAATCACCATCAGGTCGGCCTGACGCGGCGAGGCGCGAATCACTTCGGCGCCAAAGCGGGCAAGATCGTGCGGGGAGGTAAAGGCCGTGGCCATCTCTACGTAGCAGCAGGACAGGCCAAAGTTGTATGGCCAGAGCGAGTTTTTGCGGCCCCAGTTCACAGACGAGTGGATGATATCTTCCAGCTTGCCCATGAAAATGTTCTTGTGAACCTGATCTTCTATTGGGTCACTGACGCCGGTCTGCTTTTGCTGAACCGGGTAGCGGTCATTGGCAGCATTCGGATCAATACGACTGAGGGTGTATTTCATGTCTGGGACTCCCGGGCGCGACGGGCAGCTTCGCGTTCAGCGCGGCGCTTGCGTTGGGCGGGAGCCCACTCAAGGGCACCAATGCGCCAGATATAGACAAGACCGGCCAAGAGTACGCCGATAAAGATGGAAACTTCGATAAAGCCAGTCCAGCCAGACTCACGCACGGAGACGGCCCACGCATAAAGATACAGTGCTTCTACGTCGAAAATAACGAAGAACATGGCTATTAGGTAAAACTTGGCAGACATACGCAGATGCGCAGTGCCTTGGGAGACGATGCCCGATTCAAAGGGCTCGTTCTTGGCGCGGCCCCAATC
>DDBN01000140.1 GCA_002333145.1 Moraxellaceae bacterium UBA2031 | reverse complement strand
ACGACCGTAGGCGCGACGCTCCTCGTCTATATCGGTGATCATTTGCAGAAAAAGCTGAGCGGCGGCCAGCGCACGCAGTGGGCGGTCTTGCGCTTCATTGTTCAGGAAATGCACGGTTACACCACTTGAATCAAATGGCGTGGCAACCTCACCGCCGTAGACGCGTGCGGCACGATCAATGAGCTGATCAAACAGGCTCAGCATTTCGTCAGCCATCTCCGCATTCACGCGCTGCAGCAGCCCATTGGGGTCTTCCAGGGCGATATGCAGATGGCTGCCTTCGACAGGAATGGATGCGGGTGCGATAGCGCGGGGCTCTGCTTGTGCAGCGGCTACAGGAGCTGCCGTTGCAGGCGGGCTGATGCCGGTGGCTCTACGAGCCGCGACGGCCTTTCGTGGCGACATAGACAAGCCGCCGATCAATAACAGAAAATGCAAAAGGGCAGATAGACCCATATTGCCCAAGCTGGCGCGCACGATATCGGCCTTGCCTGGCGCGATCAAACGCAGGTCAACCTCACCCAAACGCTGCTGCTGCAACTGTAGCGGTGCCGAAAACAGACGGCCCTGATCGTTGGTCAGGCCGGCTTCAGCCAGCCGCTCGTTAAGCGGATTGAAAATACGGATACTGGCAATGCCGGGATGATTTTCATACCGTGCGGTTAGCACACTCAGGCTCACCATGTCGCGACCCATGGCAAGTGGAGCAGCAGCATCGGCGAGTTGTTGGACCAACAGGCTGCCCTGTTGCCCTTGCGCGTTCCATAATGCAGTTTCTGTACTGTTTATAGTCAGTGCGCCATGCACGAGAAAACTGGTGGCTACCAGTGCTGCCCAACGTCCTGCGCCCTTACTCATCGTCCTGCCCCTGCCAATACTCACGTGATTATACCGGGACATCGCGCGCGCGTATCGCACCATGCATCAGCAAGGTGCCGGTACCGACAGATAATTGCTAGAATCACGGAATCCATGCCAGACATTGCGAACATGCACGAAATCATCCTTATCACTATTGCCGGTCCAGACCGTCCTGGCATCAGCGCCCATATCACGGGTTTGCTGGCAGACCATGACGTCAATATCCTCGATATCAGCCAAGCGGTGATTCATGATCACCTCTCGCTGGGCATGCTGATTGAAACGCCTTCCGAGCAGGAATCTGCACTGTTGATGAAGTCCGTGCTCTTTGCCGCTCATGACATGGGGCTGACAGCGCGGTTTCGTCCCATCACCACCGAGAGCTACCAGCAGTGGGTGGCCGGGCATGGCAAATCGCGTTACATCGTCACGTTGCTGGCCCGCAAAATCACGGCAGAACATATTGCGGCCGTTTCTGGACTGGTGGCGGCCAATGATCTCAATATTGATGGGCTTTCCCGATTGTCCGGACGCGTTCCGCTTGAAAATGAAATGAATACTCCTCGGGATACTCGTAAGGCCTGTGTCGAGTTTTCAGTGCGGGGTGAGCCGCGTGATATCAGCGGTATGCGTGCGGCATTCTTGCGGTTGGCCAATGAGTTGAATCTGGATATTGCCTTTCAGCAAGACAATGCTTTCCGCCGCAACCGCCGTATCGTCTGTTTTGATATGGACTCCACCTTGATTGAGCATGAGGTGATTGACGAGTTAGCCAAGGCAGCTGGAGTGGGCGAGCAAGTGGCCGCCATTACAGAGCGAGCCATGAATGGTGAGCTGGATTTTACGCAGAGCTTTAGGGCGAGAGTGGCGCTGTTAAAGGGGCTGGATGCGGGCGTACTTGAAGGCATTGCGAGCAACCTGAAGCTGACCGAAGGGGCAGAGCAGCTCATTCGCACGCTTAAATCGTTGGGGTATAAAACAGCGATCCTGTCCGGTGGGTTTACCTATTTCGGCGAATATCTGCAAAAGCGTCTTGGCATTGATTATGTGTATGCCAATGCACTGGAGATTGTCGACGGCAAGGTCACGGGAAACGTGATTGGCGAAGTGGTAGATGGGCAACGTAAGGCAGAATTGTTGCGACAAATTGCTGAGCGAGAAGGGGTGAATCTGGAGCAGGTGATCGCAGTAGGTGATGGTGCCAACGATTTACCCATGCTCGGTATCGCCGGCCTTGGTATCGCTTTCCGTGCCAAACCCATGGTCAAGCAGAATGCTAAGCAGGCAATCTCGACATTGGGGCTAGATGGTATTCTCTATTTGCTAGGGGTGCGTGATCGTGACCTTGAGTTTCGTTGAGGCGAAG
Organism: Moraxellaceae bacterium UBA2031; assembly: GCA_002333145.1. Lineage (GTDB taxonomy): Bacteria > Pseudomonadota > Gammaproteobacteria > Pseudomonadales > Moraxellaceae > UBA2031. The sequence goes on along the minus strand of DDBN01000140.1, from coordinate 24,978 downwards.
CAGGCGCCAACTCAAGGGTAAAATTTAAGAATAAAACTCAAGATTAAAGCCCATAAAAAAACCGGCAGTGAGAGCCGGTTTTTTTATGGGCGGTCAGTAAAACCTTAACCCTGATTGTCGTAATGCATGGTGTCGCCAGGTGGTTGCAGGAAGAAGCCTTGCAGAAAGTGCACCCCCAACGTCCATAGCTTGGATAGCGTGGCCGCATTTTCGACATAAGACACAATAACCTTCATTTCTGCGGCAGCCAGTTCATTAGATACTTTTTTAATGGCACCCATGTTCTGCTCGTTGGTCAGGTCTTCAGTGAAGGACCTGTCCAGCTTCACGTGAGATACAGTGACGTGCTTGAGGGTGTTGAGCGGATTCAAGGTGGTACCAAAATGACTAATGGAGACCGGACAGCCTGCCTGAGTGAGCGCAAAGGTCTGTTCCTTAGCGGCCTTGAGATAGGTCACTACATCGCTTTCTGCAAACTGCAGCACAATGGGTTGCCCTGCAGGGTTAATCGCCTTAGACAACTTGCTGATCCAGGCAGCCAGCGTGGTATCTTGCAGTGATTCAGCCGTCAGGTTAACCATCATCCTAGAGTTTGGATGGGTCTTGGCATGCTCTTTCAGTTGCTTTGCTGCGTTCAGCATTACCCAGCGGTCAATTTTTGCACCCAGCTGATTGGCGATTGCCACCGGCATAAATACATCGGGTGTGAGTGTTTTGCCGTCGGTCAGCGGCAGCCGCACGAATACTTCGTAGAACTCCCCGCCCTCACCCATCACGTCCACTAAGGGCTGATACGCCAGAGTGAACTTGCTGTTCTCAATGGCATCAATAAGGAGTTCGGTCATGGCCGAGTCAGAGCTAGATGCCTTCTCGGCCAGATTGAAGAGCTCCACGCCATTACCACTGGCCATCTTGATTTTTTCAGAGGCCGAGATGGCGCGGCTAAGCATTTCTTCGGCACTGGGGGCTGTTTCACCCACGATAGTGATACCGACGCTCAGACTGGTTTGCTGGGTTTTACCATCAGGCAGTTCGATCAGATGGTCATGAACATCCTTACACAGCGCCTGGGCATCTTTCTTGGCTTTGTCGGCATCCAGCTCTGGCACCAATACAGCAAATGCGGCATCACCAAAACGGGAGAGGCTGGCATCGCCAAAATGCTTACCCAATACCGTGGCAATTGACTTGATCACGGCATCAGTTCCGGCTAAACCAGAATGAGCGGCAATCTGAGTCAGATTGTCGATGGCCAAATAAAAGAGAGCAAACCGAGATTTTTCTTGATGTGCCTTACGCACGGCATCGGCCAGCGAAGACTCGAAGTGCTGGCGATTGGCGAGGCCGGTGAGGCTGTCAACGGAGGTAGCTTCCTTGAGCTGAGCGACCAGTTCTGCTGATTTGCCAGTGTCTCGGCGAATAATAATCTGTGTGCAAGGCTCACCATCATAGCTTGCCGCCGAGAGCTGGATCATGGCATCAATTTTTTCGCCATCGGCACGCAGACCGTGAAAGCGTAGGTCAACTGATATGCTTTCGCCTTTGCCGTAGGCGCGCAAATAATCCTTGAAGGTAGACAAGTCTTCTTTGGCGACCATGTCCACAATCGGCATACCTTCCAGGTCTTCCTGGCTGTCGTAGCCAAATAGCTCGGCATAGGCCATGTTGGCATAGATATGCATGCCATCATGAACATAGGCAATGGCATCGCGGGAGTTATCAAGCAGTAACTCACAACGCTTTTCTACTTCAGCCAGCTGGGCTTCAGACTTGCGACGGGCGCGACGATTCTGCAGGCTGGCCAGTTCACGCTTAATTGCCAATACCAAATGCGTGTGTGCGTCATGAACGATAACATCACAGGCGCCTGCCTGCAGGCAGTCCACAGTAATTTCAGGGTCGGCCTTATCGAGCAGAACGATGCAGGGAATATCTTTGTCCAGCTTGCGCACATGCATCATTGCCGCATCGAACATCACGTCATTGGTGGATTCACCAACCAACATAATGTCCCAGCTATTATCCTTAAGGGCCACTATCAGGCTGTCCTCATCAGATACCAGCTCGGGGCGTGTCGCAATACCCGAGTTTTTCAGGGCATTAATGACCTGCTCGGTGTTGTCCTGTGATTCGTGCAGCACGAGCAGTCTAACAGTCTCGTTTTTTGGCGGCATTCGCGAGCGATTTCCTGCGGTCAGTAGAGAGGCTGTTCATTTTGGCTTCTCTATATATTTTTACAAACTAAAAAGGGGCGTGTGCTTTATACAAAGCGATCCACCCCTTCGAATTAATTACAGGCTTGCCCAGATCGAGTCAAAATCTTCATCGTCAGATTGAGTGTCAATCTTCTCAGCAGCTTCTGCTGTGTCGGAAGGTCGACGCATAAGCGCGAACTCGAATTGGCTAAAGCTCTGAGTGGTACTGACTTGTTGGGTGAGATGGGCTTTTAGCTCCTCATCATCCAGCTTTAGCACCAGCTTGTAACCTGTACGGAATGTTAATGTGGGTGTAATTAGTGTGGCAGGTCGCCCAATAGCCTTGAGCTCGGGCAAGAGCAGAGTACGCATGAACTCAGAGGCTTCGCCGGTCTTTTTGACCACGCGAGCACCACAGGGCTTTGCTTTTGGTGCCAGTACCTCAACGCCAACTTGAGCACCATGCCCCGGTAATTGTTTCACCCAGCGAATGACGCCGACGCTCCAGCCGGCCTCACCTGCTTCACGCAGGCCCAGTATTTCCCCAGCCTTAACGTTAGCCGGAACATCACCTGACCATTCGACGCAGTATCCGCCAGGGCTGATATTAACGATTTGGCATTGATACGTGTCGTAGCGGTCCGGGCCTTCAGCAGGCTGGTCCTGAAAGGCCAGCTTGTATTCATGCTGTTCGTTAGTTTCGACATCGCCAAAGGCCAAGGACCATACATCTTTTCCCGTACGATCATCCGCGCGCTGTGCTCCAACCGCTTTGGCTTTGAGGAAGGGGTTGTCGGCATCGTTAATCATGAAGCGGTTCTGCACGCCTTGCATCATGGTGTCGAAGTCTTGTTTGCCAGACAGGAAGTAATGCGTGGCGGTTAGACCTAGCGAGATGTCCAGAGTGCCATCATGAGAAACACGTGAGAAGCTACGCTCACTCAACTCGCTCCACGCTTGAATAAGGTGCTGGAGCAGGCCTGGCGTCAGGGCGGATTCGCCACTGGCTTTGGTATTGCCCTGCTGGGCCTGACGCAACACTTCATTAAGGTGCTCGACCAATGCGGTTGGCATGATTGCCCGAACATGGTCTGAGGCATCGGCCTGTGCTTGGCTGCGATAAGTGGGTGGCGCATCACGGGACAGGTCAAATACAAAGAGTTCGCCTGCACCACTGAACTCACGCAACCGGATCAGCGGTGCCCACAGTTCGCTCAACTGGCAAATCTGGGCAATTTCGCTTTGGCGCAGTTTGTTGGGCTTGCAGGTGGCGAGCAGAAGGGCACGAATGTAGACCTCTTCAACCGTCGAGTTCTCGGTAAAACGATTAAGGCTGTCTGCAACAGGTAGTGTGAGTTGTTGTTCGGCGCTCAATAAATACAGCGTATGCAGCTCCATCCAGATATTGGGTGGCGTGTTCAGGTAGAGCTGGGTGGAGCGGAGCAAATTACCCGTCAACTCAGAAATGGCGCGATGAGCGGCTGTTGTGGCTTGGCGCAGCGTTTCTGGGTCACGTTTACGTGCCAGCTTCTCCAGCGAGGCCAGCACCGCTAACTTATAGCCGGTCGCAAGATGACTCTGCATGGCTTGAGCCAGAGTGGCTACCTTAGTAGCGCGGTCAGGCAGCATGACAGACTGGTTTAGGTAATGCTTGGACAGTGCAGTACACAAGGAGTGAACAGTAGGCCGTAGCAGCTCAAGCAGCTCTAACCGCTCTGAAGCATCCACCTGCAGGCGTGTCAGCTCTTGCAGAGTCTGGAACACCAGCCGAGAGGTTTCTCCCACATTCATCATAGGAAGGGCCTCGACCCATTCCTTTAGCTTGCGTGGCTGGTGATTGACGAGACTGAGCCGGCTCAGATCTTGAGCTGGAAGTCGTTGCCGCAGGAGTTCCGCGCTACTGGCCATGAACACCGTCCCGTGTGTTGTTGTTATGTCCTCTGTCATGCCACGGGCACGACAGGTTAATGATTGCTCACCTAACTTCTCATTCTTAACCATGCGGACCCCCTCGGCAACCCGCACAACGAATAAACTGGCCGAATATTATGAGAAAATAGTGTTCTGGGCGGTTCGGGGCAAGTATCTAAGCCTCCTCCCTCCTGCGGCAGACAGGCCCATCATTGCTATTGATGAGGAGGAGGGGCGAATGATTGAGAGGGAAACGCCTGGCGACAGTGCGTCAGAAAAGCCTCAAGGCCCTGCGTACGGTATTTTTGGCGATGGATGAGCAAGAAAAGCTGACGTTCCAAATCCAGGAACGGGGTAGGCAAAACCACCACACTGCCATTAATCAACGCCTCGTCCAGCGTGCGACGCGATGCACAGCCAATACCAATGCCGGTTTCTACGGCCCGCTTTAAGGCCTCGGTATGGCTGAACTCCATCAGCAGCTTGATGCGGGGCAGGCGACCCAGCACCGCATTATCAAAAATTTCGCGCGTTCCGGAGCCGGGTTCACGCAGGATCCAGTCGGCGTCTGCCAGATCCGCTGAGGTTACCGTTTGCTGCGTGGCCAGCGGATGGTTGGCGGCGGCAAATACCACCAGTTCGTCACGGCACCATGGAATCGCCTCAATATCCGGCTCGTGGCAGAAGCCTTCAATAAAGCCAATATCGACCTGAAACTGCTTTAGCGCCTCAATGACATGGCGAGTATTGGCAACGTCCAGCGTAATATGCGCACCGGCATGATTGCGCATAAAGCTACCGATCAGGCCTGGTAGCATATAGTTGCCAATGGTGAGGCTGGCGCCAATGCGCAATTGGCCTATGAGCGGAGCATCACTGGCGGCCATGGCCTCAATTTCACTGATGCGGGCAATGGCATCTAGCGCCTTGGGTAGTAGTAGCCGGCCCGAGTCGTTGAGTTGTAGACGCTTGCCCACACGATCAAACAGTTTTCGCCCCAGCTGGGTCTCGAAATCGGCCAGTGACATGCTGGTGGCGCTTTGGGTGATGTTCAGGCTGTCGGCGGCCCGGGTGACACTGCCAGATTGGGCGACGGCGATAAACACTTCTAGTTGCTTTAAGGTGATTCGCATGGAGTATCAATCAGTTTTTCTGATAATAATGGAGCCTAGCAGGTTTGATGGTGATTGAAAGCCCGAGACACAGCGAGGTGGCCGTCTAGGGAAAAAGGCGAACAGTTGCATCGTTCCAGTGCAGCGGTAGCAGGTGATTTTGTCGAGATGCCGAGCAAGATGCGATAATCCCCACGACATGGGAGCCTGTGCCTCTTTTGAGGTAGATCAGGGATGTAGTGACAGTATGATCAAGGAGGGGTGCCGATGCCGTTTTCCGCGTTGTCCAAAAAGTCGGAGCAAGTATCAAAGCGTCCGTACTCTGTATTAGTCGTGGATGATTCGGCGGAAGATATTGCGTTGTTGATGGAGTATCTGCGCAATGCACAATTACGGATTACCGTCGCCTTTGATGGGCATGAGGGGTATCAAAAAGCCGCCCTCATGAAGCCTGATCTTGTGTTGTTGGATATTCGAATGCCGCGTACGGATGGTTTGGCGGCCTGTCGGTTGCTTAAAGCCGATCCTGCCACGCGGGATATTCCGGTTATTTTCTTATCAGGCTGTAATGAGTTGGAGGATCGGCTAGAGGGCCTGCGCGTGGGTGCCGTTGATTATATCAGCAAACCCTTTGCTCCTGAAGAAGTGATTGCGCGTGTCGCGATTCATTTGGATTTGCGATCCCGCATGATGGCCAGTGCCGCAGTGGATGCATCAGCAGAGACGGCTGAAATAGAAGGAGAGAATGCCTCTCGTATTAATGGCATGGTGCTTGCTGCTATGGAGATTCTAAAAGGTGATATTCGTCAGCCGCCGTCTCTGCCGGAGTTGGCGCATCAAGTGGGCACTAATGAACGTCGGCTAACGGAGTTGTTTCGCGAAGCCACCGGGCTGCCGGTGTTCGCGTGGCTGCGCGAGGAGCGGTTTCTAATTGCTTGTCGCATGTTGGCCGACAGTGATATCGATATTCAGCAAGTGGCGGATCACGTTGGCTATGGCAATGCAGGTAATTTCACCGCCATGTTTCGTGATCGACTCGGTGTAACGCCACGCGATTTTCGGCAATCCAAGCGGGGACAGAGAGACGCGGCATCATGATGAGAATATACATGCAATGCATGGTGTTTGTGTTGCTTGTGGCGCGGCTTTTCTTATGGGCTCCCTCCGTTCATGCAGGGCCGATAGTGAGTGTGCAGAATGAGGCGTTGGTGGCGCTTGACTCCCGCGTGTCGATATTGAAGGACCCTTCTGCGCGATTAACCATTGACGACGTAGTAACCAAAGACAAGCAGGGGGAATTTCACCTCGCTTCTTTAGACGATCTTGCGCCGGGCTACACACGAGCAGCCGTCTGGTTGGCCATCAATGTGCGTAATGATTTGCCAGTGACCCAAGAGCGCCTTATTGAAGTGTTTCCCCCGCGATTGCGCGACGTTCGTTTGTTTGTGCAAGAACATGGTCGTTGGCGGGTGTTGTCTTCGGGGCTTGATGTGGCGGTGGCTGATAGATCGATTCAATCCCGGCAGACGGTATTCCCGGTGACGCTGGCGCCAGGCGAAGTGCGTAAAATGTATATGCGCATTAGCAGTCGCGATGCCATGATGATTTCAGTGCGGCTTTGGCAGTCCGAAGCATTTCATGCCAGTGAACGTAAAGTGGATTTGGTGAATGGCATCCAGTTTGGTGCCATATTTTTGTTTGCCTTATATTCTCTGTTGTTGTTGTTCAGTGCGCGCGATCTTGTATTTCTCTATTTCTTTGGCGCAATGGCCGCTTACGGGTTTTATGATGTCGCCATTTTGCAGTATGGCTCTGAGTTTCTGTGGTCGGGCCAGCCCGAGTGGAGCATGCGCAGTCCGGGGTTTTTTCTGTCCGTCGCCGTTGCTGCGACGGCGTTGCTAGTGTCTCGTCTTTTGCAAATTCCACGGTATTTTCCTTGGCAGGGGCGTGTTCTCGTGATTTTGGCGGGAGTGTCGCTGGTGCTGGCGCCGCTGCATCTGTTGTTTCCTTATGACCGTGTGGTGCCGGTGACCAATGCGTTGGCATTGGTGGTCGTGGTGGTCAGCCTGTCGCTGTCGGTTTTAGCCGTGTGGCGGCGGCAGCGTAACGCTGCATGGATGCTGCTTGCGTTTGTGCTGCTCTGGTTCACTTCTTTGCTGCGCGTGGCGCAGATTTTTGGCGTGATTCCTAATGGTGTATGGGGAGGCTATGCGCAGTCGTGGTCCATGGTGGTGAGTGGCGCGGTCATGGCAGGAGTGATGGCCGATGTTGTGCGACAGTTGCGTTTGGAACGTACGCAAGCACAAGCCGATATGTTGGCGGAGCGCGTGCAGTCCACTGTCCGTTTGCAGCGGGAGGTCGAGGCCCGCACGAGTGAGTTGGTGGCGGCCAAGGAGAAAGCAGAAACAGCCAGTCAAGCGAAGTCGACATTTCTGGCGCACATGAGTCACGAATTGCGCACACCACTGCACAGCATTTTGGGGTATAGCCAACTGGCCATGGAAAATGCCCTGTCCCCTGAGAATCTCAAACGAATGGAGGCGGTACATCGCCGAGGTCGACACCTGTTGGCGTTGATTGACGGGTTGTTGGACTATGCTAGGGGCGAGGCGGGACGGCTGCAACTGGAGCGACGTTCGGCGTATTTCCAGTCCCTGCTGGAGTCTGCTATCGAGGAGGTGATGCCACTGGCAAAAGAAGCCGGCGCAGAGGTGCTGGGCGTGTTTGGTCCGGCATTGCCGCCGGCTGTCCGCGTGGATGCTGTGCGGTTGCAACAAGTGCTCACCAATTTGCTGGTCAATGCCTGTCGACACAGTCAGGGAAGGCACATCAGTCTGGAAGTGAGGCACATAAAAGATGATGCGGGGGCTAATTCAAAAAAGGCGGTGCTGTGGTTTGGTGTGCGCGACAATGGAGTGGGGATTCCTGAGGCGGAGCGTCAGCGGGTGTTCAGTCCGTTTGAGCAGGTCGAGGCGACCACCAGTAGCCGAGGTGTCGGTCTGGGGCTCACGATTGCGCATCAGCTGGTGACATTGATGGGGGGGAAATTGGTGTGTGAGGCCAATGAAGGTGGCGGTAGCCTTTTTTGGTTTCAGGTGGTGCTGGAGCGGGCGGATGAGTCGGAGTTGGTGCCTGTTTCCGGGCTTCTGGGCTTGTATCGGTATGAAGGGCCGGTGCGCCGTATTATGGTGGTAGACGATAGCGTCGAGACACGAGCGGTGTTAACGGACATCTTGGCCAGCTCTGGTTTTGACCTGGCGGTGGTGACGAGTGGAGAAGAGGCATTAATGCGCTTGATGACCGAGCCTGTTGATGCGGTGCTCATTGACCAGTTTGTGACTGACTTGAGCCATGAGCACTTATTACGGCGCGCCCGTGCGCATGGGTTGATGCTGCCATTCCTGTTGTTGTCGGCGACCCGGCCCGGGGTGCCCGAGGACGGGGCGGGTCAGACGCTGTTTACGGCGGTACTCATAAAGCCGGTTAGGCCAGAGCGTCTGCTCAAAACACTGGGGAAGGTGCTGGAGTTGGCATGGGGGGCTGACGCAACGTCGCCTCGCCGGGCCAGTGTGAGGCCTCCCCAGCAGTGGGTCAGGCCGACACCAGAGCAGCTGGAGCCGCTGCGGCGGGCGGTGGAGCTAGGTCAGATCACAGAGGTTGAGGAGTGGATAGTGCAGTTGCGGAAATCTCAGCCAGACGCGTCCGAGTTTGCCCAGTTGGTTCAGGATGCCATCCGGCGTCTGGATTTTGCCTTTATCCNNATCATCATTTTGTAGCGTTTTTGCATAAGTCTTATAGGGTGTCTGTGTTTTAATATAAATGTGAGCTACTTGGCATTTTGGGCGTAACTCCCAAGGGCAAGGTGATTGTTCGAAAAGCATAATCTGCCGGTTAGAGAGAAGGATTCTTATCTAACCTGTTGATTTTCTTGTTTTGCTCTTTTTGCAGGGATGCGAGAGCAGCGGTTTGTGGTTACAAGTGTAGTTGTCCAAGTTTTAGTGGTTTCCCCCAAAAGAGGTGTTTTTCATGAAATTGACACGCAGTTTGACAGGTGCTGGCTTCCTGTTGGCCGCTTTGGCCGCTCCTGCGACCCAGGCCGCCATGACCCAGGCCGGCACGGATATTACCAATACCGCCACCGTGAGCTTCACGGACCCGGATGGCAATCCGGGCAACACACCCTCCAATCCGTCCACCTTCAAAGTGGCCGAAATTCTGGATGTCACCGTAACGCGAGATCAGGCGACTCCTGTTTCCGTGCTGGATGGTGCCTTGGATCAGGTGGTGTCTTTTACGGTAACCAATACCGGTAACGGTTCAGAAGCGTATGCGCTGGTGCCGGCCAATGCCCTTGGTGGCGATAATTTTGACCCACTCAATGTCCGGGTTTACATCGACAACAATGGCGATGGCGTGCTTGATGCGGGCGATACATTGCTGATACCTGGTGTGAATGACCCGGTTCTGGCGCCTAGCGGACAGCAGGGTGACAGCGTCAAGATCCTGTTGGTCAGCGACATTCCTGCTGGCTTGACCAACGGTGATCTGGGTGATGTGCGTTTGTCTGCCGAGTCCATTACCACGCAGTCGACGCCAGCCTCGCCAGATGCAGTGGGCACGGTGTTTGCGGGTGCGGGTACGGGAGGGGTTGATGCCGTCGTAGGTACAACACAGGCCGTGGGCAGTGCCACCAGCACGTATCAGGTGCGCCAGTTTGCACTGGATATGGTCAAGACCAGCACCCTTACACACACAGATCCAGCTCTGAATGGCAAGGCCGTTCCAGGCGCTACCATCACCTATACCCTGACGCTGAATGCAACGGGTGCAGGGGTGTTCAACAATATCGTGATCACTGACAACATTCCGGCTCATACCACCTATGTGCCGAACTCAGTGACGCTGAATGGCAACCCGCTGACGGACAGCCAGAATATGGATGCCGGCTATGTGCAGGGTGGTGTGGTGCGCGTGTATCCCGGTGGGAATGACACCAACAATACGCCAACCAACAGCGGAACGGTGACGGCGCCTGCAGTCAATGTTGTGACGTTCCAGGTCACGATTGACGCCATTTGATGTGAGTGCAAGCGGTCACTATCGTGGCCGCTTGCGTGCACATGAGTGTGTGTCAGGTGCTATGTGTTGTTGTGTCTGCTGCCAACAGCGGTGGACGCAACAGCCTCTGATATCACGCATATAGCGAGGTTTGCGATGAAGTTGATTAAATCCGTAGTTGTTGCAGTGGGTCTCGTGGTGGCAATGCCTGCTCTGGCCGCTGTCGAGCTCAAGAGCGAAGCATTCCGTGAAGTGGAAGTAACAGACAAGGATGGCAATAAGATCCGCAAACTGGAGGCGCTCACCCGAGCCACGCCCGGGCAGGAAGTGATCTACATCCTGACCTATCGGAATACGGGTAAAAAAGCTGCAAACAATGTGGTGGTGAGTAATCCCGTACCGAAGGAACTGACCTATGTAGCGGGCTCTGCCGTTGGTGCGAACACGCGCTTTGATGTGTCGGTCGATGACGGTAAGCGTTACGCCCCGCTTGAACAGCTAACAATCAAGAATACAGATGGAACAACGCGTCCTGCTACGGCAACGGATGTGACAAATTTACGGTGGACGCTAGTGGCACCACTGAAGGCGGGAGCCAAAGGTAGCGTTACCTATCGCACGCTATTGAAGTAAACCGCGCTAACAAAATGGCGCGTTAGAGGATGAGTGGCATACCAAGGACTTGGATCAGGTATCTGCGGGGCTTTCCCGGTTTGGGGTTCGTAGTTTTCAGGCGGGTGCGAATGGCGCACATCGCGTTAGGAGATCAACATGAAGTCATTTCGTATGTCGGGTAAGTTGGCGCTGGTTGCTGGCATGATGTCGGTCGGCGGATTGCCGCAGGCATTTGCGGCGGGAACAGCGGCAGGTACGTCAGTCGATAACACGGCAACGGTCGACTATACCGTCGGGACGGTCGCGCAAACGCCTGTGCAGAGTAACGGTGGAACGCCGACGACATTTGTCGTTGACCGCAAGGTTGATGTAACGGTAACGCATGCCAATGCGCCGGTGATCGTTGTGCCGGGAGCGGTCCAGCAGGCGCTGGCTTTCACGGTCACCAACCATTCCAATGAGACGTTGACGTTTGCATTGACGGCGGTGGATGCGGCAACGAACGATATTGTTCTGACGACGCCCAATCGTCTCGATAGCGATGATGTAGCGGCAACACCCGCCATTACGATGTATTCCGATGCAGGGCTGACCACTGTCATTACCTCGTTGGCCAACTTGGCACCCGATACCCCTACAACGGTATATGTGGCGGCCGACATCAAGCCGAGCAGCGTCCATGATGCATATATTGGCATTTCGCTTACCGCCAATGCCTTTGAGCTGGATGGCGTAACAGAGGTGGTAGCAACCCCTGGCGCTAATACGGCGGGTGTGGATACGGTGCTGGCAGACACGGCAGGTGTTGCCGGTGATGCAGCATACAATGGTGCGCATTCTGCATATGGCGCCTATCACGTGGAAACGGCAGCGCTGACTGTCACCAAAACGGCAACCGTCGTTTGGGATCCCATTGGTGGTACGACAAACCCTAAATCCATCCCTGGTGCCATTGTGGGCTATTGCCTTGTAGTGACAAACAGTGGTGGTGCAGCCGCAACGAACGTTGTGCTGCGTGACGTAATTCCTGCCAATACGGCGTATTACGCTGTCACTGAAGTGGCCCCTGCGGGAGCGCCAGTGGCCGCCGTCACGACGGGAACGGGTGCCACGTGTGGCAGCAATGCACATGGCACCAGTCAGGGTGCTTATGTTGTACCGGTTCTTCCTGCTCTGCCCAACGTGACATCGACCTATACCGATCCGATTGCTGTGTCCGGAAGTGTCTGGACGCAGTTCTATGTGAAGGTGCAATAAGTCTCGCACTGAACAAATGTGAGACGTGGTGGGCGGCTATATGGGATGGCCGCCCACCATCACGATTATCATCGTCACCATGACGGCCAGGTCAGAACAGGAATTGTATGTTGAAGTATTCCGCACATTTTCCAGTGCGTTTGCCAGGATGGTTGCCGCGTTTTGCGTGTGCGACTCTCCTGTCATGCGGTTTGGTTGTGCCTGCTGCGCAGGCCGCAGTAGTGATCAGCAATACGGCGCTAGTCAACGATTCCTCTAATCCCTATATCGAGCCCAACGGGCATACCGGCTTTCTGGCGTCTAATGGTGGTATTCCGCTGGATATCGTGTACGAGCCGCTCCCCTCGCCGTCTACACTGACATTCTACAAATATTCACCGACAGGCCAGTGCGCCAATGCGGGTGGCGCCATCGTATCCGCACAGTCCTATCGCTTTGACGGTGGGCGCTATGAAGATGCGGCAGGGGTGATGCAACCGCTGCCATCGCCAGAAGTGTTGCCTGAGCCCGGTAGTGGGGGCAGTGCGACCGTGCTTGATGTGTCGGTGCCAGTCAGCGTGTGTCCGACTACGGTATTTCATGAGGGCGAGCCTGTTTTCCTCACGCTCACCGATCTTAACCGTAATGCCGACCCAACACTGGTCGAAACAATACGCATTACCTTGAGCAGTGCTTCTGGCGATGTTGATGAAGTTCTGGAGTTGCGTGAAACCGGTCCGAATACAGGGATATTTGCTGCCGTCATCCAGAGTCGTAATGAGCCGGTGCAGCAGGGCGATGGCAAAATCTCCGTGGGCATTGATGGTTGGGTGCGTGGCTACTATCAAGATACGGCTTGGCCTGCGGACGAATCTCGTGCCGAGGCGCTGGTCGATCCGTTCGGCATACTTTTTGACGCCAGCAATGGTAATCCCGTCAACGGCGCAGCGATCTGGGTGCTTGATCAGTCCTTGCCGGGGTGTGCTGCACTGAATGCCAATGCCACCGATGCCTCGCTGGATGCGTGTGCGGCGGCGGTGTTCATGGATGACGGCGTGACCCCACATCCTGCACGGATGACAACGGGGACAACTGTGCCGGGCAACCCTGTGGTGCCAGCAGGCGGCTTTCGCTTTCCGCTGATGGCGCCGGGCAACTATCGGTTTGTGGTCAAAACCCCTACTGGGTTCACGGTGCCATCGGTGCAGCTGCCGTCGTGTGGACTCCCCCCCTGCGCCAACGGGTTTGGCCGGATGATTGTGGTGGGGTCGCATCTGCAGCCATTTGTTGTGCTGCCAGGGCCAGCGCTGAATATCGACATTCCTGCCGATCCGGTTCAGGCAGGTTTGTTGCTTGTCAAGACAGCGTCTACCACAGAGGCTCAGGCAGGTGATTTCCTGCAATATCGTCTTGAGCTCACCAATCAGAATACGCTGGCGACAACCTCTACCACTATTCAGGATGTACTGCCGCGAGGTATGCGCTACCAGTCCGGCTCGCTCACGCGGAATGGCGTGGCATTGCCTGACCCGGTCGTTTCGGCAGATGGCCGTACCTTGACCATGAATATTGGCGCCATGGCCGGTAATGGCACAGCGGTCATCAAGTATGTGGTGATGGTGAGTGCAGATGCGAATGCCGGGGAGGCCGTCAACACGGCACAAGCAACTGGCCCTACGGGTAGTTTTGTTCTGACATCGAATGCATCGCAAGTGGCTGTTCGCATTCGCGAGTTCCTGATGAGCGGACGTTTCACGTTGATCGGTCGCGTATTCGAAGATGATTGCACGCAACCGTTTGCCGATCGCAAAGGGGTGCCCAATGTGCGCATCATGCTGGAGGATGGCACGTATGTGGTAACGGACAAGGATGGTCAGTATCACATCGAAGGCATTCGCCCTGGCACACATGTCGTGCAGATGGATACGGCCAGCTTGCCCAAGGGCGCCGAGCCGGTTTCCTGTATCCAGAACACCCGTTTTGCAGGCAATGCGTATTCCCAGTTTGTCGACGTGAAGGGTGGCGGGCTCTGGCGTGCCGACTTTCATGTGCAGCTGACGCCGCCGCCCCCGCCCAAGCCACCCAAGCCGGTTATTTCGGACAGCGATATCGGTATTCGACTGCAAACGACGGAGAATGTTGAGGTGAGCGAGCTCACCGAAGCGCTGGAAGCCCGTAGCTATACCTTCAAGGGACGCTTTGACTCCGGCCAGGATGTGCTGTTGGCCGCATCAGTCAAAGATTTGGAGCGTCTGCTGGCTCAGCTGAAAAAGAATAATGTGCAAAAGCTGCAGATTATCGGGCATACCGATAGCAATATGCTCGGGGGAGCCAGCGCCAAGAAGTTTGGTGACAACTACGGTCTGTCATTGGCTCGTGCCAAAACGATTGCGGATTATCTGGGGCCACGTTTGGGGCTGGCTGCCTCGCACATCACAGTCGAAGGCAAGGGGCCAGATGTCGCCGTGGCGGGAAATGACACCGCCGCAGGTCGTGCTCAGAATCGTCGTGTAGAGGTGATTGCGCTGGGGGAGCAGTCCTCTGCCAAAGTGGGCGAGCGCACGCGGAACCGTCACCGCATGGTGATTGATACAGGGCATGTGCCTACCTTCAATTTGCGCGCCATGATTCAGCTGCCATCCAACCTTGCCTATGTGAAGGGCTCGGCAACGATTGATGGCAAGCCGCTGGCAGACCCGGAAGACATGGATGGCATGAAGGGATGGGTTGTTCCTCCTCAGGCACCCAAGTCACCGGAACGGAGTGATTTGGAGTGGCCGACGGACTTTGTTGATTTGCAGCGGGTGATCACCTTCGATTCCGAGGTGGTTCGCAAAATGGTCACCACCAAGCCGGCCGCTGACCGTGAGTTAACGTTCCGGGGTAGCTTTGAGCCGGCACAAGCAGAGCTGATGCAGGGCTCGGTAGTCGAGTTGGACAATTTGCTGGAGCAATTACGGTCGGTAGGTAGCATCGAGCGTTTGGAAGTTATCGGTCATACCGATAATCAGCGGCTGTCCGTTCGTGCCCGCAAGATCTTTCCGGATAATCAGGCATTGTCGCTGGCGCGTGCACGTACTATTGCCGATTCACTGGCAGCAGGCTTGGGGCTGGAGTCATCGCAAATAGTAGTGGAAGGTTATGGTCCTGATCGCCCTGTTGCCAGCAATGCGACACCAGCGGGAATGGCCCAAAATCGACGGGTTGAAGTTAATGTGTATGCCAAAGATGCGGCAGAGTCCCGGTTGCAGCGTCTTTGTGATGATGGCGCGGCCAGCATCAAGGCGTCGGCGATAGTAGACAGCCAAGGCGCCACCAATGTGCGTTTGCCGACGGTAGAAAACAACCTGAATTGTGCCGGACGCAAGAGTAAGGCTGCTCCTGCGCCGACATTGCCAACCGTGCCGGCTACCAGCGCGACGAATGCTCCTGCAGCCGCTTCTGGCGCCGCCGCCGTGGCGGATGCGACTCCTGTGGATGCGCCTGTATCCGCCGAGAACACTGCCAACGCCAGTAATGCCGCAACACAAAGCGATTTAACGGCAACGGCTGTGGCTGCGGGACAGGCAAATGCCGTTGATGGCAACGCAGTGCCAGAAAAAACAGAAAGCCAGGCGATGGCTGCCCAGGATTCAGCAGCGGAAAATGACAGTGGTCGACAGGCGGTTGCGCTTAAGATGGTGGTATTGACTGTCGAGGAGCCGGTAGCGCCTGCAGTAGAAAATACGACCGACAATACGGTTGCCACGGATGTCGCTGCAACAGATGAACTGATTGCCGAAGCCGATATTGACTGGCTGGCACGGACCACAGGGCAGCCAGCACTGTTGTTCCCTGCAGAGGGGTATAACCCTCGTGCACCGGCTGTGCGTGTGGCGGTAGAGGCGATGACGCATCAGCGTGTAGAGCTGATGATGAATGGAGAGCCAGTATCGGCATTGAATGCGGATGGTGCTCGGCAGGATGCGCAGAGCAAACGCTCGGTACATTTGTGGCGTGGCGTACCGCTCAAGGATGGCCCGAATCGTATCGTGGCGCGAGTACGGGATCAGAGTGGCGCGCTTGTCAGCGAGCTGTCGCGAACAGTTTATTTCTCCAATACGCCTGCGCGTGTGCAGTTGGTACCTGAAAAATCAAAGTTGATTGCGGATGGCATCACTCGGCCTGTGCTGGCGGTGCGTGTGCTTGATCGTTTTGGGCAGCCTGTGCGCGATGGCATTACCGGGGCATTGGTCATTCATCCGCCATACATGTCATGGCAGCAGCAGGAAGAAACACAGCGGCGCCAACTGGCCGGGCTGGACGGTTTCAAGCCGCAGTATGTGGTGAAAGGCAATGATGGTATTGCGTTGATCGAGCTGGCGCCGACAACAGAGTCGGGTACGGCGCAGATCGATTTTACGTTCCAGTCAGAAACACAGACATCACGCACCCAAGAGATCAAAGCGTGGCTGGAGCCGCTGGCGCGTGACTGGGTAATGGTCGGTTTTGCAGAAGGGACGGTGGGCTACAACACGCTCAAGGACAATGCAGCGGCCCTCACCGCACAAGGTGTGGAAGAAGGCGCCTATTCCGATGGCAAAATCAGCTTTTATGCCAAGGGGCGAGTGCTAGGCAAGTGGTTGTTGACCATGGCGTATGACACCAGCAAAGAGCGTGATCGCGAAAGCCTGCTGTCAACGATTGATCCGAATGAGTATTACACCCTTTATGGGGATGGTGCGGAGCAGCGCTATGATGCAGCCAGCCAATCCAAGATGTATCTCAAGCTGGAGCGTGGGCAGTTCTATGCCTTGTTCGGGGATTACGACACAGGCCTGAATGAAACACAGCTCTCGCGCTATAACCGCACCATGAACGGCTTCAAGACCGAGAAGGGTGGCGGCATGGTGGTGTTTACGGCCTATGCTGCAGAAACGCAGCAGAACTTTGCGCGTGACGAAATCCAGGGCAATGGCACGTCGGGCCTTTATCGTCTCACGCAGCGCAATATTGTTCTCAACAGTGAAAAAATCCGTATCGAAACGCGTGATCGCTTGCATAGTGAGCAGATCGTGAATACGCGCACCTTGTTACGTCATATCGACTACGACATTGATTACAGCGCCGGCACATTGTTTTTCAAGCAGCCGGTCTATGGTCAGGACACCAGCTTTAATCCGATCTGGATCGTTGCGGAATACGAAACGCTGGGCGTTGCGCAGGAATCGGTCAATACGGGCGGGCGAGTGGGTGTCAACCTGCTGGATGGCAAGTTGAAAATGGGTGTGACGGCATTGCGGGACGAAAACAATGTCCTGGCCGGCGAAAGCCGTAGTGATTTGATGGGAGCGGATATCAAATACCGCTTTGCCATGGATACCGAGTTGCGCCTTGAGTCGGCGACGACCGATGGTGATGTGGCCAGCGTGGTGCGCTCGGGCGATGCATGGTTGGCGGAATTGGAGCATCATGGCAGCCGCTATGATTTCTTGCTCTATACCCGTAGCGTGGATGAAGCGTTTGGCGTGGGTCAGCAGAATCTTTCTGAAAGCGGACAGCAAAAAACGGGTGCCAATGGCGTGCTGCGTCTGAGTCGTGAATGGGCGGTACAGGGCGAGCTTTACCAGCAGGAAAATCGTTCAACCGAAAGCACACGACAAGCGGCGGCCGCCAAGCTGCGCTATGAACACAAAAATGGCTCTGCCGCCATTGGCGTGCAGGCGGTGAACGACAGTACGGACCAAGGGGTGCTGGCGGGTCAGGACTTCAACTCAACACAACTGACGCTAGAGGCAACCCGCAGACTGTTAAGCCAAAAGCTGGAGGTGTCTGCACAGGCCGAAGTGGGTGAGAGTGATAGTGCAGACTACCCGAACCGCATGACATTGAATGCTTCTTATGCAATCACCGACAGCGTGCGTCTCTTGGCTGGCCAAGAGTTTACGGATGGTTCTGATCTGACCACTAGCACGAGCCGGGCGGGAGTGCAGGTGTTGCCTTGGAAAGGCGCACGCTTGGACACCACGTTGAACCAGAGTCATATGAGTGAATACGGCCCGCGTACCTTCGCCCAGTTTGGCTTGACGCAGAATCTGGTGCTCGACAAACAGTGGAGCATGGATTTTGGTATGGACAGCAGCCAGAGTGTGGGCAGTCAGCAGGCCGCGCCAGTCATCAACAACAGTACTGCCACCAGCAATGCGCTGGGCCTGAGTACCAATTCCCGTGTGGCCGCCGTGACAGATGATTACTGGGCGCTGAGTGCAGGAAGCACGTACCGGGCAGATATCTGGAGCTGGACGGGTCGTCTTGAGAGCCGGAACGGAGACACGGAAGACCGCTATGGCCTGACCAGCAACTTCTTGCGCCAGGCCCGTGATGGCGTGGCGTTTGCGACAGGCATGCAGGCATTCCACACCGAGTCTGATACGGGCACGAGCGGCAATTTGCTATCCCTCGACTTGTCGTGGGCATGGCGTCCACTGGGAACACAGTGGTCGGTGCTGGATCGTCTGGAGTTCAAGTACGAAGACGCAGAAAACACGGCTGGACTGGTGGCGCCTCCGCCGGGCGGGCTGTTCGGGTTTGACAGCTTGGTAGCTAACGATGCACGCAGTCGCCGCCTTATCAACAACTTGTCGTTGAACCGGGTGTCGCGTGAGTGGACGGGTGAAGACCGCAAGGGCAACCTGTTCCGTCGATACGAACGCAATCAATGGTCGCTTTACCATGGTGCCAAATACGCGCTGGATACTTACGACGGCGTGGAGTACAGCGGCTTTACCGATATGTGGGCGGTGGAAGTGCGACATGACATCCGTCCATGGCTGGATATCGGGCTACAGGCCAGCGCACTGAATGCCTGGAGTGCAGGTGCACATGCCTATTCGTTCGGGCCGCAGGTTGGCGCCTCACCGGTGAAGAATGGCTGGATCACCCTTGGCTGGAATATTCGCGGCTTTACCGATCAGGACTTTGATGCGGCCCGCTATTCCGCTCAAGGCCCCTATCTGCAGTTGCGTTTCAAGTTTGATCAAAACACTCGGCTTAACCGCGACATGGTGGCTCCCCATCCTGCGATTGCGAATGAACCTTTGATGACGGCCACGAAATGAAAGTGCTGCTTATGACTATCTTTACTCGCATTTACCGTCCTTGCTTCTCTAGCGCTTCTCTCACGAAGGAGTCGGTGCTGCGGGCGCTCTACGCGATGATGGTGCTGGTATTGTCGGTGCCGTTTGAGGCCAACGCTGAACGTACCCTGACCAGCCGTTTCAATACCAATGTCAACGGCAATATTGTCCTGATCGGCAATGTTAATTTGACTTGTACCCCTGGCAGTAACACAGCATTTTCAGGTTACTGGGCTGCCAATATCACCACTTGTGCCAATTCTCTGAATGGCAGCGGTACTACGGCCGCTGATCGTAATGACGGCTATGTGATGATCAATCATGATCTGGATGGTGATTCCTCCTCCACCATTAACTCCAGCATGGCGCAGTTGGGCCTGCCGGCGGGCTCGACCATCATCAAGGCCATGCTCTACTGGAGCGCCACCGGCTCCACCAGCCCGAACCGCAACACGGTAAAACTCAAGGTGCCGGGCGGCAGCTACCAGACCATCACCGGCACGCTGGACTTGGATGCCAAACTCGACGACAACAATTATCAGGGTTGGGCCGATGTCACGAGTACGGTGGCGGCGGCCGGCAATGGCGCGTACTGGGTGGGCGACATCCGGGCGGATACGGGTACGGGCAAGTATGCCGGCTGGTCACTGGTGGTGGCTTACAGCAATCCTTCCGAGGCCCTGCGCAGTTTGACGATTTTCGATGGTTTCATGGGGGTGCGTGGCAGTACTAGTGGCTGGTCATCCTCCGTGACCGCGACGGCCGGACCTTTCCTGACACCCTTCAACGGCCCGGTGCAGGCTCGCGTGGGAGTGGTTGCTTATGAGGGTGACAGGCCGGTGGCCCAAGACACGTTCTCGGTCAACTCCACGTTGCTGAGTAATGCGGCCAACCCGTCAGGCAATTTTTACAACGGCACCATCAGCAATTTGGGCAGCAATGTCACCACGGGAAGTCCGGCCAACAACAATAACTTGCAACTGGATATCGATCTTCTTAACGTTCCTTTGGGCGTTATTCCCAATGCCAGCACCAGCGCCAGCATCACGGTTTCTTCCACGGCCAACAACGAGGCCGTGTTGCTGGCGGTGGTCACGTTCTCCACCGAGATGTACGTGCCCATCGTAGTTCCCAACGTTGTAAAAACGGCAGAAGATATGAGCCCTGCAACACCACTGTTGCGAGGGGATACCTTGCGTTGGCATGTGGTGATGAGTAATTCCGGCTACGACTCGGCCACGAATTTGACTGCAACGGATATTATCCCCGCGTATCTGACGTATGTGCCGAATTCGATGCGGATTGTGACGGGGCCTAACGCGGGTAACAAAACTGATGCGCAGTATGATGACCAAGCCGACCTTCTTGTAGGGCCAAACCGTGTGGTGTTCCGCCTGGGGGCAGGTGCCAATGCTTCGCAAGGTGGTACCTTGGCCTATGGTCAATCCACTTCGTTTTACTTTGATACGATAGTCAATGAGGATACGCCGTCGGGGACCATTCTCACCAACTCAGTTCAGATTGAATACAACAGCCAGACGCTGCCGGCGACTACGTTCGCGGCCAGCAGTGCAGCCGCATCGGCAACGGTGATGGGCCCGCCGACGATCAGTAAGACATTTTCGCCGGAAGTCATTGATCCTGCCCAGAGCGCAGTAATGACGATTGTCCTCAGCAATCCGGCCAGTAATCCAGAGGCCTTGACCGGGGTAAGTTTTAGTGACACGTATCCGGCCGCCATGGTCAATACGGCCAATGCTACGCCACAAGTAAACTGCACCCCAGGCTCCACAGCAGGCACGTTGACCGGCGGTGCGAACAACGGCAACAGCATCGGCATGAGTCCGGGGGCCACGCTGGCGGCCAATGGTTCCTGCATCATCACGGTGAATGTCACCTCGGCTACGGTGGGCAGCTACCTGAACATTACCTCGGCGGTGACCGCGACCAATGGTGGCACGGGCAATACTGCCTCTGCCATGCTCTATGTGGGCAAGCCGCGCATCACCAAGGCGTTTGCGCCGACCACCATTAATGCGAACGGCACTTCCACCATCACCTTCACTTTGCAGAACCTCTCGAATACGGCGCTGAGCCAAGTGGCCTTCTCGGATGCGTTGGTAAATATGCAGGTGGCGGCTACGCCGGCCATCGTAAACGGATGCGGTGGCACGGTGACGGCCGCGCCCAGCAGCACCAGCATTGCGCTGGCGAATGGCACTCTCGCGGCCAGTGACGTTTGTACCATTACCGTGGATGTTACCAGTAGCACGGCAGGCATCTTGCCTAATACCACCACAGGGGTTTCATCGCTGGAGTCCGGTGCGGCTGGTCAGCCCAGCAATACCGCAGAGCTGACCGTGATCGGGCCGCCTACTATCAGCAAGTCGTTTTTTCCGGTGTCCGTGCGCACCGGCACGCCGTCTCTCATGACGATCACGGTGACCAACCCCAATCCGGGAACAACGCTCACCGGGGTGGGCTTTACGGATACTTACCCCACGAATCTGATTAACAGCTCGCCTTCGAACGCCGCCTTGAGCTGTACTGCGGGCTCTTCTGGGACGCTGACCGGAGGCATCGCTTCGGGGAATACCATCGGCTTGTCGGCGACCTCTCTGGCCGGCGGCGGTGTTTGCACCATCACCGTGAATGTGCAAAGTGCAACGCAGGCCATCTACACCAATACCACCAGTACAGTGGCCTCCAATGTCGGCGCCGGAACGGCCGCCTCTGCGCAGCTCATCGTGGCTAACCGCCTCACGGCCACCAAGGGGTTTGTCGCCAGCAGCATTGCTTACAACGATCCGGTGACGCCGGCCTATACCTCCAGTCAGATGACCATTACGGTCACGGCCAGTACGGCGGTTGCACCGGCACCATCGGTTATCACCGGCATCAACTTTGTGGATGATTTCCCCAGCGGGATGATCGTGGCCAATACGCCTAATGCCAGCGTCAGTGGTACCAATTGCTCGGGGGCGATTCTGGAGGGGCGCACGGGCAGTGGTGCCTGGGGCGCCGTGAGTGCAGGCAATACGGCCATCCGCCTGACAGGTGCCAGCCTGACGGCAGGCGGCAGCAACAGTTGTGTGGTCAGGGTTAATGTCACCAGCAATAGTACGGCGGCGTATACCAACAACACCGGCACGATCTACTCCACCAACGGCGGCACGGGCTTGCCGGTGACTGCGACGCTGAACGTACTGGGGCCGGTGCAGGTGAGCAAAAGTTTTGGTACTAACCCGGTCGCAACCAACACCAATACGCTCCTGAGTATTGTGGTGCACAATCCGTCTCCGCTGACCATCACGGGGGTGACGGTGAATGATATTTTCCCTAACACCACCTCGGGGGCGCCGGGGCAAATGGTAACGCGGAACTCGGGATTGAGCCGTAGCTGCGTTAATCCCGCCGCTTCGCCGGATGACACCAAGTTTGTGCTCAGGAACAGCTCTCACAACGGATGGGAAACCAGTAGTTCGGGTAGCAATGGTCGCCGGGGTGTGCGTATACAGAATCTGGATGTAGCGGCGGGGCAGACCTGCACCTTCACCATCAATGTGCGCGTGCCCAGCAATGGTGAGTATGTGAACAATACCGGCAACGTGACCTCGACCAACGGCGGTACGGGAGGAATCGCCACCAACACGTTGCGCTCGGGCTCGCCTACGGTGGCCAAGGCATTTACCTGCCCCCAGCCCATCATTGCGGGCAATATCTGCTCCTCCATGGACTTGAGCATGACGGCCTCTAGCGGTGTTGCGCTAGTCGAGCCGGTCATTACCGATGTATTCCCGCTGGAAACCAGCGCGGGAGGAGGTTTCACGCTGTTTAACGGCTCTTGGACACGCTCTGCCAATTGTCCGGCGGCCAATACCTTTACGATTGAGGGGCGCATTGGCAGCTCACAGTCATGGGTCAGTCCCGCTCCAGCGGGCAGCACGGCGATCCGTGCCAGCTCCACGGGCACCATCAGTGCCGGTCAGACCTGTACCCTTAGTTTTAACGTCACCTCCAACACTAACTCCACCAATATCATTCCGGTGGGTGGGTTGACTGGCGAAACAACCAGTGAAAGTCCACTCAGCAATGCGGTAGCCGCGCAGGCCACTTTGCTGGTGCGTGAACCGCCGGATCTGGAAAAATCATTTGCGGCCACCAGTATTTTGCTGGGCGCTTCCACCCCCATGACCATCACGCTGTCGCAGCTCAACAATATCGAGGCAACAACGCTGGCTTTTGACGATCTGTTTCCTGTCTCGGTGCCGGCGGGGGGGCAGTTGCGCTTGGCGAATCCCTCGTTTAGCAACAGTTGCGGTGGAACCTTGCAGAGTCGCAACCCCTCGAACGGGAGCTGGCGTGCGATCACGGCGAACGATACCGGCCTGAGATTGAGTGGTACGGCGGCTATTCCGGCAAATAGTTCCTGCGAAATCACCGTGAACGTGACGGGAACGGCGGCCGGCAGTTATACCAATACCATTACTCAAGCCACCACCGGCAATATCGGCAACTCCGATGCGGCGCAGGCGATGCTGATGGTGATGGCGCCACCCACGTTGGCCAAAGCGTTCACTCCCAACGCCATCATTGTGAACGAGGTTAGCCTGTTGACGCTGACGCTGACCAATCCCAATGCGGCGGCTATTACTGGTGCGACATTGACGGACAGCTACCCGAGTGGGCTAGTGAATGCGGCCACTCCCGATGTCAGTACGTCGTGTACGGGGGCCACGCTGACGGCAATTGCCGGCGGAAATAGCCTCGCCATTTCTGGTGCTAATATTCCGGCGAACAGTAGCTGTACCGTTAGCGTTCGTGTCACTAGCGCCAGTTCTGGCTCTTACTCCAATACGGTAGCAGCCGGTGGGCTTACCAGCACCAATGCCGGTAACAATGCGGCTGCTGCTAGCGCCACGCTGACCGTGTCGCCGTATATGCCGTCGATTAGCCTGCTCAAGTCGGTCACCCTGATTTCGGATCCGGTGAATAACCTGACCAACCCGAAAGCAATTCCTGGTGCGGTATCGGACTACACCTTGCGGCTGGTCAATGCGGGGCAGGGAACGGCAGATAGTGATTCCATTTTCATTCGTGATGCCTTACCTGCGCAGTTGGAGTTGTTTGTAGGGGTGGGAGGCAGTCCAGGCGATATGCTGCAGGGATTTGTCTACACCAATGGCAGCCCAGCCAGCGGACTGAGCTGCGCGTTTGCGGCCAGGAATAATGGGAGTGACTGCGTTGACTTCTCGACGGATGGCGTTAGCTACACGTATATCCCTAACCCGGGTACGGATGGATATGACCCGGCGATCACGCATATCCAGTTCCGGCCAAGCGGTACGTTTAATGCGGCCGGGGGCGGGGGTAGTCCTTGGGCGGAATTCACGTTCCGGGTACGCATCAAGTGATGTCGCAACGCATGGGTGAATAAACGTACGTACGCGCCCACAGGCCGGAATGAGGTCTCCAAGAAAAAGCCCGCAACATGATGTGCGGGCTTTTTCTTGGCAGGGCTGGGGCTTAGCGTAGCGTACGTCCCAGTGCTTCACCCATACGCGTAGGCGAACCTTCCTTGTATTGAATATCCCATGCGGCCACACCCGGACCAAACACCACAATGGCGGTGGAGCCGAGGCGGAAGCGGCCAATTTCAGCGCCTTTTTCCAGCACAACGGGCTCGCGCGGAGTGGTGCGATAGTCGGTAACGGTAACGCCGGGCTTCATCGGTGC
>DDBN01000012.1:24235-35537 GCA_002333145.1 Moraxellaceae bacterium UBA2031 | reverse complement strand
GCTTATGACTTCGTGCTCAATGGCACCGAAATCGGTGGCGGCTCGCTGCGCATCTATAATCTAGAAATGCAAAAGGCCGTGTTTGAAGCCTTGGGCATCAGTGAAGAAGAGGCCAATGAAAAGTTTGCTTTCTTGCTGGATGCATTGAAGTACGGCGCTCCTCCTCACGGTGGCCTAGCTTTTGGCCTTGATCGCCTGATCATGCTGATGACCGGTGCCGCCAGTATTCGTGATGTGATTGCCTTCCCGAAGACCAAGTCTGCCGAGTGCTTGATGACTCATGCCCCTGCCCCGGTAGATGCAAAGCAGCTGCGTGAACTGGGTATCCGCATCCGCGAGAAAGAAAAAGCCGCCGAGTAATTACCGTTTAACCCCTCTCCCTCTCTATTAGGGAGAGGGAGAGCTACACACGAGGCAAGGAATCATGGCCGGGCACAGTAAATGGTCCAACATCAAACACCGCAAGGCACGTCAGGATGCGGTGAAAGGCAAGGTCTTCACCAAATACATCCGTGAAATCGTCACCGCCGCCCGCATGGGAGGCCCGATCGAGGACGATAATCCGCGCTTGCGTGCGATTGTTGCCAAGGCGCTGACGGCGAACATGACCCGTGATGTCATTAACCGCGCCGTTGCCCGTGGTGCAGGCGGAGATGATGACAAGAAGCTTGATGAACTGAACTATGAAGGGTACGGCGTCGGTGGTGTGGCGGTGTTGGTCGAGACGATGACTGACAACCTCAACCGCACTGTGAGTGAAGTGCGTCATGCTTTTTCTAAGCACGGTGGCAATCTTGGCACCAACGGTTCGGTGGCTTACCTTTTCAATAAGCGCGGAGAGATTTTCTTTCCTGCGGGCGTGAATGAAGACAAGCTAATGGAAGTGGCACTGGAGTCTGGTGCAGATGATGTGCAGAGCGATGAAGATGGCCTGACCGTGATCACTACACCAGAAGCGTTCGGCACTGTGCTTGATGCACTTGAGGCAGCGAGCCTAAAACCAGAGAGCTCGGAAGTCACCATGTCGCCCACAACGCAGGCGGAAATTACCGACGTTGAACAGGCTGAGAAGATCATGAAAATGATCGATATGCTCGAAGACTTGGACGATGTGCAGAACGTTTACACCAACGCGGACTTCTCTGCCGACGTGATGACGGCGTTAAGCAAGTAAGACGGATAAACAACAAGGCCGCGCAAGCGGCCTTGTTGTTTCAGTGACGGATGCAGCAATGCCTATCATTCTCGGAATAGACCCTGGTTCGCGCATTACCGGTTTTGGTGTGATCGACTCCGATGGCACACGGCACCGTTACATTGCATCGGGCTGTATCAAGATGGCAAAGCTGTCCCTGCCAGAGCGCCTGCATCGCATCTATGCTGGCATTACCGAAATCGTGGCTACTTACCATCCTGAACAGTCCGCAATCGAACAGGTCTTTCTGTCCAATAATGCTGATTCAGCGCTCAAGCTGGGCCAAGCTCGTGGTGCCGCGATTGTGGCGCTAATGAACCACAACCTGCCGGTGGCTGAATACTCGGCACGACAAGTAAAGCTGGCCGTAGTTGGTAAAGGCTCTGCCCTAAAAGAACAGGTACAGCACATGGTCATCAGGCTGCTGTCACTAGATGGTTCTCCTCCGGAAGATGCGGCAGATGCTTTGGCCATTGCGCTATGCCACGCTCAGGCATCCAGTTCGTTGGCACGTATTGCCGGGGCAGAAGGCCTGCGCAACGGTCGTGCTAGGGAATAAAAACTACTGTACGGGTAGCCAGTCCCTCATGACTGTGGTACTAAAGCCGACATAACCTCTTGCATTGAGAATACGACGTGATAGCCCGCCTGACAGGACAGCTCATCGAAAAACAGCCACCGACTTTGGTTGTGGAAGTGAATGGCATTGGCTATGAGCTAGAAGCCCCCATGAGTACCTTCTACAAGGTGACGCTGGGTGCAGCAGTCACGCTGTATGTGCATCAAGTGGTCCGTGAGGATGCCAACCTGCTGTATGGTTTTGCCAGCCGTGAAGAACGCGATATGTGCCGTACCCTGCTCAAGGTGAACGGTGTTGGCCCAAAGATGGCACTGGCTATTCTGTCCAGCATGGAAGCGGATGCCTTCGCTGCCTGCATCCGCCAAGGGGATATTGCTACCCTCACCCGCATTCCTGGGGTGGGCAAGAAAACCGCAGAACGACTAATTATTGAAATGCGGGATCGCGTGGGCAATGGTTCCGCTAGCCTTAATGCGATTGCGGGTGAACTCGTTCCCGTAACTCCAGAGCATGATGCCATTACTGCACTGATTTCCCTTGGCTATAAAGCCGCCGAAGCTGAGCGCGCTGTCGGTCGTATCACCTTGGAAAATGCCAGTGCTGAAGACCTTATCCGTCAGGCCCTGAAAGGCATGGTCAAGGCCTGATGCGGGCCGCATTAGCAGTGAGGAATACATGAGCCTTCTTGAAACTGATGACCGCCTTATTTCGCCATCGGCACCTGCCGGCAAGCGCGAAGAAGCGATTGACCGCGCTATTCGCCCGACACGACTAGATGACTATATTGGTCAGCCGCAAGTACGCACCCAAATGGAAATCTTTATCCATGCGGCCCGTACCCGTAGCGAGGCATTGGATCACACCCTTATTTTTGGCCCACCCGGCTTGGGCAAAACCACGCTGGCCAACATCATCGCGCGTGAAATGGGCGGCAGCCTCAAGTCTACCTCTGGCCCTGTTCTGGAAAAGGCCGGCGATCTTGCCGCCCTCCTCACCAATCTTGAAGCCGGAGATGTGCTATTTATTGACGAAATTCATCGCCTTTCGCCGGTAGTTGAAGAAATTCTTTACCCCGCCATGGAAGATTACCAGCTCGATATTATGATCGGTGAAGGGCCAGCTGCCCGCTCAATCAAACTGGACTTGCCTCCGTTTACGCTGGTCGGTGCCACTACACGTGCCGGCCTGCTGACCTCGCCTTTGCGTGATCGCTTTGGCATCGTTCAGCGCCTTGAATTCTATTCGGTAGAAGATCTCTCTTATATTGTCAGTCGTTCTTCATCGCTGCTGAAAGTACCAATGGACATTGAGGGTGCTAACGAAATTGCCCGGCGGGCACGTGGTACCCCGCGTATTGCCAATCGATTGCTGCGTCGCGTACGCGACTATGCCGAGGTGAAAGCGGACGGCATGATTACCGGTGAAGTTGCCAATAGCGCCCTTAACATGCTGGACGTGGACAAGTTCGGCTTTGACGGCATGGACCGTCGCTTTATGCTGACGCTGATGGAAAAATTTGGTGGCGGCCCCACCGGCATTGAATCTCTTGCCGTCGCATTGAGCGAAGATGCCGGCACGCTGGAAGATGTGATTGAGCCTTATCTAATCCAGCAGGGCTTTATTATGCGCACCTCACGCGGCCGTATCGCTACGCCTCATGCCTACCTGCACTTTGGGCTAAAGACACCCGATCGACTGCAGGAACATCTCAACCAGAACCAGACAGGCCCTTTCTGATATGGCGATGACAATGCCTTTGCCGGAATACACTTTTCCTGCACGCGTTTACATTGAAGACACGGACGGCGGCGGCATCGTCTATTACGTTAACTACCTGAAATTCATGGAACGGGCACGCACAGAGTTTTTACGTCACCTCGGATTTGAACACTACCTGAATGCAGAAGAAGACTTCATGTTTGTGGTGCGCGGCGCCAATGTGCGCTACTTCCAGCCGGCCCGTATGGATGATGCGCTGACCATCAGCGCACAAATTCAGTCACTGGGTCGAGCCTCGCTGGTATTCAAGCAGGAGGTACGCCGTGGTGATACTGTGCTGTGCAGTGGTGATATAGATATAGCCTGCGTCAAACGCTCCGACTTCAAGCCACGTGCGCTCCCCGAGCAACTGGTCAACCTGCTGAAAACCCGATACGGAAAGTCCTGATGAATACCACTCCCGACATGTCTGTATGGCACCTTGTCAGTAACGCAAGCTTTGTGGTGCAACTGGTCATGCTCTCCCTGTTAGTTGCGTCAGTCTGGTCGTGGTCCATCATCTTCCAGCGGCGCGCGCTTTACCGTAAAGCCAATTTGGCTGCCAATGCCTTTGACACCGAGTTCTGGTCCGGTGGCGACATTAATGCCTTATATACCCGCCTCACCCGCGAAACGGATCTGGAAGGCCAAGCCAATATTTTTCGTGACGGATTCAAGGAATTCTCGCGACTGCGTGAGAAAGAACTCGATGCCGACGCCATCATGCAGGGTGTCACACGTTCCATGCGCATCGCCCTCACTCAGGAGCANNGCTCCTGGCATTGCTGAGGCCCTGATTGCCACAGCTATTGGCCTGTTTGCCGCCATTCCCGGTGTGCTGGCCTATAACCGCTTTTCGGCCAGCAGCAATGATCTACTGACCCGTTATGAAACTTTTGCAGACGAATTTCTCAGCATTCTTCACCGTGAAGCCCATGCCAAGCGCTAATACCTCCCGAGCACGGAGCTGATCATGGAAAGCACATTTCGTCGTGAGCGAAAAAAACCCGTTGCCGAGATGAACGTCGTGCCCTATATCGACGTCATGCTAGTGCTGTTGGTGATTTTTATGGTGACAGCTCCCATGCTGACACAAGGCCTTCAAGTCGAACTGCCCAAGGCGGTCACGGACAGCATTTCTCTTAAAAATCGCGATCCTATTATTATTTCTATAAAGGCCGATGGCTCTTACTGGATAAAGCATGGCAATGGAAAAGATCGCCGTATCCCCTCCACTGCCATTGCTGGTCAGGTTAGCGCAATAACAGATGCAGCACCGGATGCTCCCGTATTGGTGAACGGCGATCACCGTGTGAGATATGGCGTAGTAGTGACGTTGATGGCAGAACTGCAACAAGCAGGCATTCCCAATGTTGGCCTTCTGACTCAGGCAACACCCGATGCCACTCCCTGAGTCGTTCAGGCGGTCACTGAATGCGGATAACAAGCGAACCCTGCAATACTCGCTGCTTCTGCATGTTGGTATCGCCATCACAGCAATCTTGCTGGGCTACCTGCATCGCCCCCCAGAAATAAAACCACCGTTGGTTGTTGAAGCAGTACTGGTCAGTGCGTCCACCCTGCCACGCCCAGCCCCTATCAAGCCCGAACCTATCCTTGAGCCGGTAAAGGAGCCAGTGCCTGCACCTGTGCAACAAGACATCAAACCCATCGAAAAACCTTTGCCAGCAAAACTACCTGAGGTTGTGCTGGCCCCCGAAAAGCCTGTAGTCAAACCCGCCCCTGCAAAGCCCCCTGCAAAACCTGTTCTTAACCGCAATGCAATGGATGAAGAAATGCAGGCGCTGGAGCGCGATATGAAGGCCCAGCAGATGAAGGCCGATGCCGAACAAGCTCAACGCTCCGCTGCGGCAGCCGCTGCAAATGCCCGTGATGCCGCCAATCAAGCACTTCGTGAGAAGCACACACGTTTGATCCGGCAACGCGTGATAACAAAATGGAACAGACCTCTGTCTGCACAACATGGCATGGTTACAACTCTTCGTATCACTGTATTGCCTGGCGGCGAGGTCAGTAATGTCATCACCGTTAAAAGCAGCGGTGATGCTGCCTTTGATGCCAGTGCCGAAGAAGCCGTGCGTCGTTCCAGCCCATTGCCGGTGCCTGACGATGTTGCCGTCTTCAATAGTTACTTTCGAGTGATCACATTCAGGTTCAATCCGGAAGACATCTGATGTTGCGTTTTTCTACCCTGTTACTTTTACTAACGTTATCAAGCTTGAGCCGTGCTGAACTGGTGATTGAAATCACCCGTGGTGCCGACGATGCGTTGCCAATTGCCGTGGTGCCTTTTAGTGGCACTCAAGCCAGCGATAACATTGGTAGCATTATTAAAGCTGACCTAGAGCGCAGTGGCCGATTCCGTGCATTACCAGATAACCAACTGCCCGCTCAACCTGATTCCTCTACCGGCCTGAATTATGCGCAATGGCAGTCGATCGGCACGAACCATCTGGTTGTTGGCTCATCGAAAGCCACCGCAGACGGTCGTTACGAAATTCGCTTTGAGCTACTCAGCCTGGATCGCAAAACTCGTCTGTTGGGCGAAGCACTGACCGTACCTGCCTCGCAGTGGCGTGATGCGGCACACTTTGCGGCAGACCGTATTTTTGAAACCATCACGGGTGCACGCGGTATCTTTGCCACCAAAATTCTGTACGTGAATCAGTATCCTCACAATGGCAAAGTACGATATCGCCTAGAGTTGGCTGATGCTGACGGCTTTCGCCCATTGAGCATTCTCGACTCACCCGAACCGATTCTCTCACCGGGCTGGTCTCCCGATGGCCGCAAGGTAGCTTATGTCTCTTTTGAGAGTGGCCGCCCTGCCATCTACACACAGAATATTGCCACCCAACAGCGTACTCGTATTGCCAGCTTCAGCGGCCTAAATGGCGCCCCGACGTGGTCATCTGATGGCGGTCGCATGGCGCTGACGTTGTCACGTGATGGTAATCCCGAAATCTACGTCATGGATGTGGCGACACAGGCACTGACTCGCATCACCAACCACGCCGCCATTGATACCGAGCCGCGCTGGATGCCGGATGGCAAGTCGTTAGTCTTTACCTCCGATCGTGGTGGTACTGCGCAAATCTACAAAGTATCGCTGGATGACCTTAAGGTGAAACGCCTGACCTTCGAAGGCAACTTCAATGGNNACGCCACTGGACGAAAGCCCCAGTTTTGCCCCTAATGGCCTTTCGCTAGTCTATGCTAGTCGCAAGGGCAAATATGGCGAACTTGGTATCGTGTCATTAGATGGCCGCACTCAGGTTCGCCTTCCAGCAAGGCTTGGTGAAGTGCGCGAGCCTGCATGGTCCCCTTATTTGCGCCCCTAATTTTTGAATAGCCTGCTAGGCATAGTGTTTTTTATTGATGTTTTTATTGATATACCCAAGGAGAACTACAGATGAACCTGTCGAAATTCAACGTAATCGCTGCTGCCATCCTGAGCATGGGCCTCGCCGCTTGTACAACCACCAAGGCACCAGAAACCAATGGTGCTGCTGCTAGTGCTGTAGCGCAACAAAGTGATGCTGATCGCGCCGCTGCAGAAGCCGCCGCAAAAGCCAATGCTGATGCCGCACGTACTGCAGCAGCAGCCGAAGCTGCCCGTCTGGAAAGCCAAAAACTGGCTGGCGCACAAAGCGACGCGGCTACCCGTGCGAATGATCTGGCGGCCTCTCTTGGCATGAAAACTTTCTACTTTGGCTATGACGATGCCAACCTGCAGAGCGACGTCATTAACTCGCTCAAAGCCCACGCTTTCTATCTGAGCAATAACAGTGGTGCCCGTATTCAGGTCAACGGTCATGCTGACGAGCGCGGTACCCGTGAGTACAACATGGCTCTGGGTGAGCGTCGCGCCAAGGCTGTTGCGGCCTTCCTGACGGGCAATGGCGCACGCGCTAGCCAACTGGAAGTGGTTAGCTACGGCGAAGAAAAGCCTGCGGTTGCTGGTGAAGGCGAAGAATCATGGGCGAAGAATCGCCGTGTTGAGCTGGACTATACAGCCGGTAACCCTTGATCTGCTGACGCAGTCATATAGCGTTGTTTAAGAAAACGGGCCTTTGGGCCCGTTTTCATTTTTACACGGTTTATTCACCCTCCTCTTCCCCCACTGGCTATGCATCTGCTAGAAGAGGGGATCGATTTCATGCTCTGGATATTTCACATGCAAAAGGGACTTTCACTCTGGAAGAAAGACTGGGTTGCCGGTCTTGCCATCATTATTGGCCTTCTCTTCGTTTGGGCCTCAACCGAGGTCATCGAAAACATCGAACGCTATGCCTACGATGTGGGCGTAAAGGCCAGTTCGGAGTCTCCCGGTGACAAGGTGGCCATTATTGCCATTGACGACCAGAGCATTGCCAACATTGGCCGCTGGCCGTGGCCCCGCACCACGCTAGCCAACATGATCTCTTCGCTTCAACAAGGCGGGGCCAAAGCAATCGGCTTACCCCTCTTTCTCTCCGAGGCACAGGTTGACCCTGGCCTTGCCTCCATTCGAGACATCAGTAAGTTCTACAATGACAATCTACTGACACTGGCACCTAACACTCCGGCTGTCGCTGAACTGGGCAATAAATTAGGAACTGCCGAAGCCGGCCTTGATACAGATCAGCACTTGGCCGATGCCATGGGCAAAGCCGGTAATGTTGTATTACCGATGCAGTTTTCACTTGGCGAAATGCAGGGCAATCCCGACAAGCCGCTGCCAGAGTTTGTAACCCGTAATCAGATTGTGGCCGTCCGCGACGGTATTGGCGCCGCTGAAAACTATTTGATGCCGCCTGAAGCGTATGAAGCCGTGCCGCCAATTTCGGTATTGGGTGAAAAGGCTGCCTTTATTGGCCATCTCAGCATCAACCCTGATGCTGATGGCACCATTCGCCAAGACCCACTACTGCTGCATTATGGCAATGAATACTACCCTTCACTGGCGCTGCTATTGGCGGCCAAGAGCCTGAATCTTGGCGTGGGTGATATCTCCGTGAATCTGGGTGAAGGCCTGCGCTTGGGTAAGCTACAGATCAAGACTGATCCCTACCTACAGATGCGCACATTCTTCTATCGGGGCACTAATGATCGCCCTGCCTTTGCAGCCGATTCATTTTATGACGTGGCCAACGGAAAAATTCCGCTCAGCAAATACAAAGATAAAATTGTCATCATCGGGCCAACTGCCTATGGCTTAGGCTCACCACAAGTAACGCCCGTGTCTCCCGGCATGGAGCCTGCTTATATTCTGGCGCATAACGTTGCCAGCATTCTTAACCAGAACTTTTTCATTACGCCAGAATGGGCCACGCTGGTGCGCTGGCTGGCCGTTTTATTGGCTAGTGCATTTGTCATTCTCGGTCTGCCCCGCCTGAAGGCTGGCCCTGCTGCCATCGCATCGGGCGCATTGATCCTGACGATGCTGGTGGCACACATTATTCTGATGACGAGTTCAGGGATTTGGGTGCCGTTGATGCTGCCCGTTGTAATGATCGGTGTGGGCTATGTTCTGATCACCACCAAGCATTACTTCATTACCGAAAAAGCCAAGGAAAAATCCGAAGTACAGTCGGCTGAATCCAATCGCATGCTAGGGCTTGCCCTGCAGCAGTCGGGTCAACTCGACATGGCGCTGGAAAAGTTCCGTAAGTGCCCAATGGATGAGTCACTGGCCGACGTGTTGTACAACCTTGCACTGGATTACGAGCGCAAGCGCCAGTTCAACAAAGCAGTATCTGTGTACGAATACATTGTCGCTTACAACCCAAACTTCCGTGATCTTTCACAGAAGCTACAACGCGCCCAAAAACTCGAGGAAACCGTCATTCTGGGCGGCGGCGCCATGAGTTCCGCAGCAGCCACCATGATCTTGACACCGGGCAGTAACGAAAAGCCAATGCTTGGCCGCTATGAAGTAGAAAAAGAACTGGGCAAAGGCGCTATGGGTGTCGTTTATCTGGGACGCGATCCCAAGATCAACCGTGTTGTTGCCATCAAAACCATGGCGTTGGCTAATGAATTTGAAGGGGATGAGCTCACTGAAATCAAGGAGCGCTTTTTCCGTGAAGCGGAGACTGCAGGCCGCCTAAATCACCCTAATATCGTCACCATCTACGATGCGGGTGAGGAGCATGACCTTGCTTATATCGCCATGGAATTTCTGCATGGTCATGACTTGGCACGCTATGTAAAACCAGACGCACTGCTGCCGATTCCAAAGGTCATCAATATCGTATTCAAGGCGGCATTGGCACTGCATTACGCGCATCAACATAATGTTGTGCATCGTGACATCAAGCCCGCCAACATCATGTACGAACCTGATTCCAGCACGATTAAGATCACCGACTTTGGTATTGCCCGTATCACCGATGCCAGCAAAACCAAAACAGGTACTGTACTTGGTACACCAACCTATATGTCACCAGAGCAAGTGGCCGGCAAAAAAGTGGATGGTCGTTCCGATCTTTACAGTCTGGGCGTGATGTTCTATCAGATGCTCAGTGGTGTGGCGCCCTTCCGTGGTGAGTCGATGGCCACCTTGATGTACAAAATTGCCAACGAACCTCATACCACTGTTTTCGAAGCACGCCCTGAGCTGGCAGACGTACTGCCCTGCATCAATGATGTGCTCGATAAGGCGCTTGCTAAAAATGCTGATGATCGTTACCAGAATGGCCAAGAGTTCGCCACTGCCATCAAATCTTGCGTAGACGCCAGCAAAAAAAATAAAAATAACAGTACCGTTACTCCGGCAACGGACCTGTAAAAAGAGGCGATCTGATGAAGAGCCCGATCTATGCATGCCGAACTGATACCGGCAGGCAACGTGAGCATAATGAAGACGCTATGGCTGTTCTATTGCACATCAGTTGTGCGATCTTGGCGGATGGAATGGGCGGCCATGCTGCTGGCGAAGTTGCCAGCAACATGGCCATCGAACTGATGACGGCGATTTTACAACAGACGGCTGGTGTTCCTGCTGCGGCTCGGCTTGAAACCGCTATTCAAGCCGCCCATGCCGGCATCTATGAAAAATCCACCAGCTCTCTGCGCTTTCAGGGAATGGGAACCACGGCTGTCGTCACATGCATAGAACGAAACCGCCTTACCTTTGCTCATGTTGGTGATTCCCGGCTCTACCGCTGGCGCAAGGGCCAGTTGGAACAGTTGACTCATGATCACTCACTGCAGCAGGAGTTTATCGACAAGGGTCTATGTACTCCTGAAGAAGCCCCCAGTAAGGTCGGCCGTAATATCCTGACTCGCGCACTGGGGCTGGACGGCCCACTGGAAGTGGATGTGGGCAGTACGGACATTCAGGACAAAGATCGCTACCTGTTATGCTCGGATGGCTTGCATGAAATGGCCAGTGACGAAGAAATTGCCACTTGGCTGGGCCGCGGCTTTGATGCCGAAACCACCTGCGAAGCACTCGTCGATTTGGCCAATACTCATGGTGGCCGAGATAACATTACCGTTGTCCTGATCGACATTCCGTAACAGACGAATGCCCCATAGCCTGCGAGACTTACGCACTATCGGGTATTCCAGATCCACCCTCACCAGCTGTGGTACTGCATAATGTTATTTACTCCGCGTCGCTCTATTGCCCTCTTCCCGCTTGGCCTGATGCTTGTGGCACCGATGGTGTCCGCAGACATTGTTATTGAAGAGCGCTCTCTCAGCCAGCCTATGCCTGTGGCTGCCGCCCCTGTTGCAGCCGCTCCGGCACCACTCTTTAT
>DDBN01000012.1:23895-24182 GCA_002333145.1 Moraxellaceae bacterium UBA2031 | reverse complement strand
GTGGTAGAGGCTGATAAGCCAGTAACCCAAGGGCACTCTGTGGAGGATGAAAAGAAGGCTTATCTGGCTGCTTATGACACCTTTCGCACAGGCGGCCCCGATAAAGCCATTGCTCCTATGCAGGCTTTCGTAAAGCAGTATCCTGAATCTAGCCTGACACCTGGCGCCTACTACTGGCTGGGTGAGTTCTACCTGAATGCCAGCAAGCCTGATTTGGTTAAGGCTCGGCAGCAATTTGATACGGTACTGACAAAGTACCCTGACAACACCAAAGCACCTGCTGCCCT
>DDBN01000012.1:21820-23853 GCA_002333145.1 Moraxellaceae bacterium UBA2031 | reverse complement strand
CGTGACCGAACTGCGTATTAGCGAAATCTTTCACTCCCTCCAAGGTGAGGCCCGTACTGTCGGTCGTCCGACGGTATTCATACGCCTGACCGGCTGCCCTCTGCGCTGCGTTTGGTGCGATACGCCCTACGCCTTTAGTGGTGGCAGCATCATGACGTTGGACACCGTTCTTGAAACTGTCGCCCTTCATGGCGCAAAGCATATCTGCGTGACCGGTGGTGAGCCCTTGGCTCAGCCTGAGTGCCTGACCCTGCTGACGGCCCTTTGCGATGCGGGGCTGGAGGTATCACTGGAGACCAGTGGCGCCATGGATGTCAGCAAGGTTGACCCACGCGTCAGCAAAGTCATGGATCTGAAGGCACCTGACTCTGGTGAGGCCCACCGCAACCTTTATGAAAATATTCCCCACCTGACCCAACACGATCAGGTGAAGTTCGTGATTGCTTCGCACAAAGACTATGAATGGGTGCGTTTCAAGTGCGACGAATACCAGCTGGTAGAACGCGTTGGTGACGTACTGTTCTCGCCTGTACATGGGGCGTTGGAACCGCGCCAACTGGCCGAATGGATACTCGCAGACCGCTTGCATGTTCGCATGCAGGTCCAGCTGCACAAGTATCTTTGGAACAACGAGCCAGGACACTAACCTGGCCTTTTAATCTGATATCTCACTCTGATTATGACCACACTTCCCAAAGCCATTATTCTTCTTTCCGGTGGACTCGACTCCGCCACCTGCCTAGCGATTGCCCGGCATGAGGGCTTCGAACCGGTTGCCCTGAGCTTTGATTATGGCCAGCGCCACAATGCCGAGCTGGTGGCCTCCCGGCGCGTGGCCGAAGCCTTTGCCGTGCGTGATCATCGTGTGCTGCGCTTGGAGCTGGGCACTATGGGTGGCTCTGCCCTGACGGATAGCTCCATAGATATCCCCACCGAGGCCAGTGAAGGGATTCCGGTCACGTATGTCCCGGCCCGCAATACTGTGTTCCTGTCCTTTGCCTTGGGTCTGGCCGAGGTTGTCGGTGCCGATGCCATCTTTATTGGCGTCAATTCAGTGGACTACTCTGGTTACCCTGATTGCCGGCCAGAATTCATCGACGCCTTTGAAACCATGGCCAATCTGGCGACCAAGGCCGGGGTGGAAGGGCACCACATGAAAATACACACCCCCTTGATGCACCTCACCAAGGCAGAAATCGTGCAGACTGGCATGGCGCTGGGGGTAGATTACGCCCTCACCGTCTCCTGTTATCAGGCTGACAGCGAAGGCAGTGCCTGCGGGGTATGCGACTCCTGTCGCCTGCGGCGCAAGGGTTTTGAGGACGCCGGCGTTCCTGACCCGACTCGCTACCAAGCGGCTTAAAACTGCCTCAGGCCAGTGCTACACTCGGCCTCACGCGGCAGTCGTTGTACTGCCTGACCGCCAAAACTATCAGGATGCTTCATGGAACATTTTCTCGTTCTTTCCGCACTGGGTACCGACCGCGCCGGCATTGTTGACGAGCTGGCCCGTGCCGCCTCGGACTCTCGTTGCAATATCGCTGACTCCCGCATGATCGTGATGGGTCAGGAGCTTGCGCTGATCATGATGCTTTCCGGCACATGGGATGCGATTGCCAAGCTAGAGGCCCAACTCCCCAATCTGGGTAAGCGCCTTAATCTTGTCATCACGTTTAAACGTACTGAGCCACGTGCCGTGCAGGCAGAAGCTATGCCTTACAACGTGCATGTCATCGCACTGGATAATCCGGGAATCGTGCACGAGATTGCCAACTTCTTTGCCATTCAGGGCATCAACATCGAAGCCATGGAAACCAGCACCTACGCTGCACCACATACCGGCTCACCGATGTTTGCGCTGAGCATGACCGTGAATATTCCTGCTCGCGTGCATGTCGCCAGTTTGCGTGAAAATTTTATGCTGTTTTGTGATGACCGAAATCTCGATGCCATCATCGAACCATTCAAAAACTGAAATATGCCAAAAGGAAATTGTCATGACGCTTGCGATTGGTGATGCTGTCCCCGATTTT
>DDBN01000012.1:200-21703 GCA_002333145.1 Moraxellaceae bacterium UBA2031 | reverse complement strand
ATCTTGCGTAACGAATGGCGCAAGGTGAAGGTTGACGGGCATGCCGAGGCCGTACTTTTTGCCGTTAAACAGCTGAACAAATAATATTTTCTCAGTAAAAAAGGCCGCATCAGCGGCCTTTTTTCATGGTCATGACAGGCGCCCTTCTGGGTCAGCCCGCTTTACGTATCTTAAAAAAGAACTCGGTCTCACCCTGCTGAAGATCTTGCAACTCATGCCCTGCCTGCCGCAGGAATGCTTGAAAATCACGAACTGATCCAGCATCGGTCGTCGTAACGTCGATCACTTCTCCCGCGCCCATGCCATGCAAGGCCTGCTTGAGCTTGAGCAAAGGCATGGGACAGCGCATACCTCGTGCATCCAATGTTCTGGCTGCGTCTTCCATTTGTAACTTCCTGCAGACAATTGATGCAGTCGGACAAGGCATCCGACAGAATAGACTCATCATACCGCATCCAGATCAGGATCAGGACGCATCGATGAAGACCACCCTTATCTCTCTGGCCTCCGGTTTACTGCTGTGTATTTCAGTGCAGGGAGCTTATGCCGAAAGTGAACTACCAGAGTTAGGAGACACTACCTCTGCGGTGGTCAGCCCGGAGCAAGAGTACCGGCTGGGCAGAGCATGGATACGCAAGTTGCGTGGTTCTACCTCGACCATTAATGATCCAGTTCTACAGGACTATCTTGAGCGCCAGAGCTACCGATTGGCCTTTAACAGTCCGCTGCAGAATCCTGATTTAACACTCGTCATCATCAACAGCAAACAAATCAACGCCTTTGCCGTTCCCGGTGGCGTCATTGGCGTGAATGCCGGATTGTTGCTGCATGCTGAGACTGAATCCGAATTTTCTTCTGTGATGGCCCATGAACTAGGCCACCTCAGTCAGCGACATTTTGCCCGTATGCTGGAAGACAATCAGCGCAACCAATGGGTGTATTTGGGCACTCTATTGGCAACCATCGCGGTGGCCGCCAGTGGGGAAAGCCAAGGCGCATTTGCGCTTGGGGCCAGCGCACAGGCGGCAATGATACAAAACCAACTAAGTTACAGCCGTATAAACGAGCAAGAAGCAGATCGCATCGGCATGCAAACACTGGTCAATGCCGGCATGGACCCACACGCTATGCCGAAGTTCTTTCAGCGCATGGAAAAGCAGTCGCGACAGGTTGGCACCGTTCCTGAGTTTGTATTAACCCATCCACTCACACAGTCACGTATCGCTGATACCTTTAATAGGGCTAACCAATTCCCCAAAAAACTAGCCGAAGACAGCCTGGATTATCAGCTAGTACGAATTCGTATGCTGGTGCAGTTTATGGAAAGCACCGGACGTGCTTCGGCTCATTTCCGTCAACAACTGAAGGATGAATCAATCCTTAATGATCGCGTACGTATCAATCGGCTGGGACTGGCTCTAGCCCTGTTACGTGAACGCCAATACTCACAGGCGCGGGAAGCGCTTGCCCCTTTATTGGCTGATGATCCACAACGAGTTGACTACATTGTTGCCGCCGTCGAAATTGCACTTGCAGAAAACCACTATGACGAAGCGATCACACTTCTTGATAAGGCACGGCAGATCAATCCGGACAGCTATCCGCTACTGATGTATGGCGCACGGGTCCATATTCTTGGCAACGATGCCGCCAGTATGATTGAGCCACTGGAAGCCGCAGCCCGCGAGCGCAGTGATGATGCTCAATTATGGCGTCTGTTGATGGACGCCTACACTAGCACTCGGGATAGCCTTGGCATCTACCGCGCCAAAGCTGAGGTATATTTTCTAAATGGTAACGAAGAGAAAGCACTCGATCAGCTGAAGCTTGCCGCCGATGAAGTGAAAAATAACTATCCGCTTACTGCTAAAATTCAGAAACGCATGCGTGAGATTGAGCAGAGCAAGAACGATATGAAGCGATAACATCGCCCTTACCTTACTCACTAAAAACCGCCGTTATAACTGGCGGTTTTTATTTTAATAACAAGCTGCCAGCTATTTGGCAGCCATCCTCAGTTTATGCGTGAAATCGAGCATGCGCTGCAGCGGAATAATGGCTTTCTTGCCTAGTTCAAGATCAACATGAATTTCCTGGCTACCCGTTTCCAGCACATGAGCCAGATTATCGAGTGCGTTCATGGCCATCCACGGGCAGTGTGCGCAGGAACGACATGTAGCCCCACTCCCAGCAGTAGGTGCCTCAATAAATACCTTCCCCGGAGCTGCCTGCTGCATCTTGTAAAAGATACCTTTGTCAGTAGCCACAATAAATTGCGGGTTCGGCAGATCGTGTGCTGCCGCAATCAATTGAGACGTTGAGCCCACGGCATCTGCAATTTCTACAACCGATGGTGGCGACTCCGGATGTACAAGGATGGCAGCGTCAGGATAGACCTGCTTGAGATCAAGGATACCGCGTGCCTTAAACTCTTCATGCACAATGCAGGAGCCATCCCACAGCAGCATATCGGCACCCGTGGTTTTTTCGACATAATCACCAAGGTACTTATCCGGCGCCCAGATGATTTTTTCACCCTCATCCGAAAGGTGCTGCACGATATCGACCGCACAACTGGAGGTTACCACCCAGTCTGCCCGTGCCTTCACCGCAGCAGACGTATTGGCATACACCACTACTTTGTAATCCGGATTAGCATCACAAAACGCCGTAAACTCTTCTGCAGGACAGCCAATATCCAGCGAGCATGTCG
The DNA here is from genome assembly GCA_002333145.1 of Moraxellaceae bacterium UBA2031. Lineage (GTDB taxonomy): Bacteria > Pseudomonadota > Gammaproteobacteria > Pseudomonadales > Moraxellaceae > UBA2031. The sequence continues at coordinate 18,990 of DDBN01000012.1, read as the reverse complement.
CCTCCAGCGTAGGCATCAGAATGCGTTTCTCGGGATTAAGGATCTTGGCGGTTTCACCCATGAACTTCACACCCGCTACTACAATAGTGCTGGCTGGGTGTCGGGAACCAAAACGCGCCATCTCCAGAGAGTCGGAAACAATGCCACCGGTCTCTTCGGCCAGTGACTGCAACTCGGCATCAACGTAATAGTGAGCAACCAGTACGGCATTTTCACGTATCAATAACTCCTTGATGCGCGCGCGCAGGGCAGTCTTCTGCTCGACGCTCAGGTTATCCTGATGGTCGTGCAAATGATCAAGGTGTTGCTGAACTACTGCCTTGGCAGCGTTATCAATCAGATGGCTCATGTCAGTCTCGCAGCAAACAGCGGCATTGGCCTGTAATACCGGGATTGTAACCAAGAATAGAAGATCGGGGCATTTTTTAAGGTGATTTACCGGATTGATACACGGATTCTGGGAATGTCACGGAAGGTGATGGGACGCGCCTGTTTCGTATTGCGTACACTGAAGGGTAACTCCCCCTATGCTGCACATGGAGACTTCATGATCCGCCTGCATCACCTCCTCTTGGTGCTTCTCTTGCCCTCTCTGCCGTTGCTGGCCCATGCCGAGTCGCTGGATGGCCATGCAAGCCATGAGCATGGCGTGGCACAACTAACGCTGGCAATGGAGCTGACTACATTGGAAATCTCGCTGGAGTCGCCCGCCGATAATATTTTTGGCTTTGAGCACGCCCCCCGCAAGCCAGGCGAGAAAGCGGCGGTTGCATCCGCACTCGCCTCCCTACGCCGGCCCGGCCTAATGAAGCTCCCCACCGATGCGGCCTGTAACTTACTCAAAGCAGATGTAGCCAACCCCTTTTCAGGCACCCCCAACTCAGGAACTGCCAATGATGGTCATCGCAATCTTGATGCCCACTACACCTTTAACTGCCGACTTCCAGGCAAGGTCAGCAGTCTGGATGCCAGCGCACTGTTTAAGGCGTTTCCACGCGTGCAACGCATCAAGCTAGACCATGCCTTGCCTGGCAGTCAGGGAAGCACTACTTTGACGCCTAAAACCCCTATAGCAAGGCTGACACCCTGATGAGTCTGGTTGATATACATAACCTGCACTTTGCTTGGCAAGGTCGACAAGAGCTGCTGTCTATCGATGCCTTCTCGGTGCTGACAGGCGAAAAAGTGTTTCTTCACGGGCCGTCAGGAACGGGTAAAAGCACGCTGCTGGCGCTACTGGCTGGAGTTTTGCTGCCATCGCAAGGAACCATTGTTGTTGGCGGGCAAGATATCACCCAGATGAGTGCTGCAAAACGTGATGCATGGCGGGCCGATCAACTGGGCTTTGTTTTTCAGCAGTTCAACCTGCTGCCGTGGTTATCGGTCATGGACAACGTGTTATTACCGCTGCGCTTCTCACGAGTTCGCCGCGAACGCCTTCAGACGGGCTCGAAAGCAGAGGCCGGACGCCTGCTCCGCGATCTGCGGTTGCCAGCGTCGCTGTGGCAGCAACCCGCTGCCAACTTGAGTATTGGTCAGCAGCAACGCGTTGCCGTCGCACGCGCACTGCTTGGTCGCCCTCCTTTGCTGATTGCCGACGAGCCCACTTCTGCCCTTGATGCCGATACCCAGCAGGCATTTCTGGACCTGCTTTTTAACGAATGCGCCCAACATGGCAGTGCCGTACTTTTTGTTAGTCATGACATGCGGTTAAGCCATAGCTTTGATCGCGTTGTGGCACTGGCCAGCATTAACCATGCCGTTCATGACAATCGGCTGGAGGATCTCGTATGAGTCTCTGGTCTCTGGCCTGGAAAAGCCTGTGGAACCGTCGTTTAAGTGTCGGCTTAACCGTATTTGCGATTGCCGTTAGCGTATCTCTGCTGCTGGCGGTTGAACGGGTACGTGTCGAATCAAAAGCCAGCTTCGCGCAAACTATCAATGGTGTAGACCTGATTATTGGGCCGCGTGGTGGCAGTTCACAACTCTTGCTTTACTCCGTGTTCCGCTTAGGCGAAGCAACAGGAAACTTTTCCTGGAGCAGCTTTGAGTTACTGCGCTCGTCACCAAAAGTAGCGTGGGCTATTCCGATTTCGCTAGGCGACTCGCATCGTGGCTATCGTGTACTGGCGACCGACAATAGTTATTTCCAGCACTACCACTATGGAGACAATCAAGCGCTAGCATTCACAGCAGGAAATACCAATGGTTTTAACTCGCTGTTTGATGTGGTGCTCGGCAGCGAAGTAGCGCGCAAACTTGGATACACCACCGGTAACCGCATCGTACTCAGTCATGGTATTGCCGAGAACTCTTTGACTGACCATGCCGACAAACCATTTCAAGTCACGGGCATCCTTAAACCAACCGGCACGCCGGTTGATCGAACAGTGCACATTACGCTGGCTGGTATGGAAGCATTGCATGTCGACTGGCAAAACGGTGCTCCAGCGATCAGCAGATTGGTCGGCAGTTCAGAAAATATTCCAGCTGATAGCGCACAACAGATAAACCTGACGCCGACCAGCATCACCGCGGCCATGGTCGGGCTGAAGAGCCGATTAGCTGTTTTCCAAATGCAGCGCGGCATCAACACCTACTCGAAAGAGCCGTTGATGGCCATCCTGCCTGGGGTGGCGCTGGCTGAACTTTGGCAAAGCTTTGCCTTGATGGAAAAGATTCTGCTGCTGGTATCCGCCTGTGTGGCGATTGCGAGCCTACTTGGCTTGATGGCAGTGATGCTGACTAGCCTGAACGAGCGTCGTCGCGAACTGGCCGTGTTGCGTGCCGTTGGTGCTCGCCCACGCCATGTATTCGGCTTGCTACTGCTGGAAAGTGGACTAGTAGGCATTGCCGGCGTTCTTACCGGCCTACTGCTTTTTCATGTTGCACTACTGGGGCTAAAGCCTTGGCTGGCCAGTGAGTTTGGCTTATTCCTACCCCTACGCTGGCCTGGGCAAAGTGAGCTACTGATCTTACTCGCCGTCATTATTGCCGCCTTTTTCACGGGCCTATTGCCCGCCCTACGGGCCTATCGCAATCTATTGTCTGATGGCCTGGCGCCACGTTAATGAGAATTACCATGAAAAAACTATTCGTCTTCCTTCTCTTGCCCGCACTTGGCATGACCGCACCATTGATGGCCGCTGAAAAGAAAGCCCCCATGACTTTGGCAAGCAAAGGCGTAACCACGCTGGGCTGGCCGCATCTAGTACCCGATAACGAACGGGCAAAGCTGATCACTCCGGGCAACGTCGATCACAGCAAGGGGCAAGAGCGCCCCCGCGGCAATCCATTGAGCAGCGATGATGTTTTTAATGCCCTTGAGGGTGGACGTGATGGTGGTCGTGAAAGCCCCGTCTACTATCCGGTGAAAACCTGGCACAACAAAAAAATAAAAATTCCGGGCTATATCGTGCCGGTGGATTACAACTCGAAAGGCGCCATCACCAGCTTTTTCCTGGTTCCCTATTTTGGCGCTTGTATCCACGTGCCGCCGCCACCGCCCAACCAGATTATATACGTGCGATATCCTACCGGTTTTTCGATGCAGGCCCTGTATGAGCCATTTTGGATAACCGGCACGCTCAAAGTAGAAACCATGCAGAGTGAGCTTGCCGAGTCGCTTTACACGCTTCAGGGAACAGCGATTGATGCCTACACACGGCCTTGATTGATCACACGGTGCCTTTCTGGTTTGGAATGGCGTCGTGATGACTGCTAGCGGGATCAATACCAGCGGCAAAACGCCAGCCATCACGTCCGGCATTTTTTGCCTCGTACAAGGCATCATCTGCCGCACAAACCAGCTCTTCCGAGTTCACCATACCGATCCCGGGGATAGTTACAGCCACCCCTATGCTGATCGATACGTGCTCACGAGCAAGCCCCGGTGCCTGAGGAATTTCGGCGTGTCGAATTGCCTGAATCAGTTTTTCGGCATGCCTACAGGCCATCTCACGATCAGTAGCGGGAAACAGCAAAAGAAACTCCTCTCCGCCATAACGTACAGCCAAATCACCGGGGCGGCGCGCCTGCTTGCCGATAATGTCCGCGATTGCTCGCAGACAACCATCACCTTGAACGTGTCCCAATGTGTCGTTGTAGTGCTTGAAATGGTCAACATCCATCATAAGAACGGCCATTGACTGCCCACTTCTGGCGGCACGACGCCACTCTTGACTCATTGCATCATCGAAATGGCGACGATTAGCCAATTCCGTCAGGGCATCTTGGCGCGACAGTAGATCAACTTTATTGGCATACGTTTCTGCCCTGCTCCGTGCGTCATGCAGAAGTGCTTTTTGAATAAAAAGTTCACGATCACGGCGCTCAGCAAAATAAGCGATAAACATGCCAAGCAAACTGCCGCCAGTATAAGTGCGATGCAGTAGATCCCAGTTAACAGTACCGTTAATACTCCACACCAGCACCAACCCCAATGCACCGCCTATCCAGCCTGCGGCAGTTGCCTGAAAGAACGTCAGGCCAACGACCGTATAAATGATGACAATGGCGTAAATGATGGCGACTTGGGTTAATTGCCCAGCCGCCGAGTCCACCACTACACCTGTCACTGCCACGGAAAGAGCGACTGCGGCACAACTCCCTAGCCCGGCATACAATGAAAATTTGCTATCCAGCCGATGGATATGCGACAGAAGCCCTGCGCCAAAGATAATGAGACCAACCCAGCCATAAAGCGCAAACCACCGAGATACGTCATCTGCTGGGATAAAAATATAAATACCCGAGCTGAGCATCACATAAATCATAAAAATGAAAAATGAACTATGCCGAAAGGCAGCGACTGCACGCTGACAATGGTCTACTTGATAGCTAGCCTCAAACTTTTCTTCAAAAACAAGACGCCATGATGGCTGACTCGGCAGCTCATCGGCGCTCCATCCTTGTTTATTTTGCCCCATGGCACTCCACCATAACCGATTACGTCTTTGCGACGCTCATGAATGGGCAATATCTTACACACGCATTCACTTTAGATCATGGCTGTTTTAACTGCGCTCATACAGCTCGACATTCGTCAGTATGGCTTGCCACTTGTCACTTTTACATTCCAAACAGCAATGCCTCCCCCTCAATTGGGGGGGGGGACTACTGCAAGGCAACGTGAAGGCCATATTTGATCTTCACTCTCCATCTAGCGCTCAGGCAGATTCTACGGTACAGCACCCAGGGTGATGCGCTCCTCCTGCCACTACAGTAGCAATACCATTAGCAACAACGCTTGCCGGCGACGGCTGGAACGCTAGGGTTGGCTGCTCCCGAACAATCTGCGCTGCTCTTACCATGATAGCTAAGGCTTCACGGGTCTCCTGCCAACCGCGCGTCTTCAACCCACAATCAGGGTTCACCCAGAGACGCTCAACTGGAATCCTTGATGCTGCAGAACGCAACAGATGCACCATGGCATCTACCGTTGGCACTCGCGGTGAGTGAATGTCATATACACCGGGGCCAATGGCATTGGGGTAATCAAACTCTTCGAATGCACCCAACAATTCCATTGCCGAACGCGCTGTCTCGATAGTGATAACGTCCGCATCCATGGCTGCAATATGCTCGATACAGTCGTTGAACTCCGAGTAGCACATGTGCGTGTGGATCTGGGTAGCATCACTTACCCCACACGTCGATACACGGAATGCCCGTACGGCCCAGCGCCAGTAATCTACCTGATCACGCTTACGTAACGGCAGTCCTTCACGGAATGCTGGCTCATCCACCTGAACAATACGAATACCCGCACGCTCGAGATCACACACTTCATCGCGTACGGCCAGTGCCAATTGCAGCGCAACGGCTTCACGCGGCACATCGTCGCGGACGAAGGACCAACAGAGAATAGTGACAGGACCCGTCAGCATCCCCTTCATGTAGCGTTGCGTAAGTGACTGTCCATATTCAGCCCACTTTACTGTCATCGCATGGGGGCGACTAACATCACCAACAATTACAGGCGGCTTAACGCAACGGCTGCCATAACTCTGCACCCAACCATTCTGCGTAAACGCAAAACCGGCTAACTGTTCACCAAAATACTCCACCATGTCGTTACGTTCAGCCTCACCATGAACCAGTACGTCAATCCCCAGAGCCTCCTGCTCACGGACTGCATAATCAATTTCTGCCTTCATTGCCTGTTCATAATCTACCGCAGTGAGATTGCCGGCCTTGTAATCGGCACGCACTCGGCGAATCTCAGCTGTCTGCGGAAATGATCCAATTGTTGTGGTGGGCAATAATGGTAATTGCAGTGCGTCTGCCTGACACTTTGCACGCTCAGGATAAGGACTGGTGCGATCTGCATCATCGGCAGAAAGCTCATTTACGCGCTGTTGTACCCGCGGATTTTTCCATGCAGTGGCCTCCTTGCGAGCGGCTACAGCAAGGTCTGCTCCGCGCAGCGCAGCGATAACGTGCGCGTCATCTGGTTTCTGTAATGCACCTTTGAGTACGGCCACCTCGTCCAGTTTCTGCACTGCAAATGACAACCACGAACGTAACTCTGTAGTGAGACTCCGCTCCTTCGTCAGGTCTACCGGCACATGCTGCAGCGAGCAACTGCTGGATACCCAAAGCCTGTTTCCGAGCCGTGCTTGCGCTTCCTTAAGGATGTGCAGCTTTTCACGCAAATTAGCACGCCAGATATTACGACCATCAATAACACCGAGTGATAGCACCTTGTACTCAGGTAAGCGATCCACTACTTGCTGCCACTCCGTGCCAGAACGTGTCACATCGATATGCAGCCCTGCTACTGGAAGATGACAGGCCAGCCAGAGATTATCTGCCAACGGGCCAAAATAATTAGCGATCAGAATATTAATGTCACGGCGCTGCAAGCGGTTGTAGGCAAACTCAAATGCAGCCTGCCATGCCACAGGCAAGTCCAGCGACAGAATTGGTTCATCTACCTGCACCCACTCCACTCCAAGTTGTGCAAGACGCGTAAATACTTCGGCATAAACCGGGAGCAATTGTGGCAGTAAATCCAGTTTTGAAAATTCCGCCCCTGCACACTTTGACAGCCACAAATAGCTAAGTGGCCCAACCACGACGACCTTTACCTTGTGTCCCAGTGCTTGAGCTTCGCTGACTTCAGAAAATAAACGGTTGCTGCCAAGACGAAATGCCTGATCCGCTGTCAGCTCAGGAACAAGGTAGTGGTAGTTCGTGTCGAACCACTTTGTCATCTCTTGGGCTACGGTATCGGCACCGCTCGGGGCACGACCACGCGCCATGCGAAACTGCGTGTCTAGATCAACTTCACCCGCTACAGGGCCGAAGCGCTCCGGCACCACTCCCAACAAAGCCGATGTGGCGAGCACTTGGTCATAGAAGGCAAAATCACCCACAGTCACCAGATCCAGCCCAGCCTCTGCCTGTTGTGCCCAATGCCGAGACCTCAACTCTCGGCCGGCCGTCTCAAGCTCAATCTGAGTGCTGCGGCCAGCCCAGTAAGATTCCAAAGCCTTTTTCAGCTCTCGATCTGCACCAATGCGTGGAAAACCAACGATATGCGCCTTCATGATTTCGCTCCCTTACGTGAATGGCGCTCATTGTGCAGAACGCTTTACATGAATCAAAATCAATTATCTAATAACAGAATTGAAATTTACTCATGAGCACTTACCCCATGATCGATATTCGCCATCTGCGTACCTTGGCCGCCATCCGCGATACAGGCTCTCTGGCGGAGGCCGCCGAGCGTCTGCACCTCACCCAGTCTGCGTTGTCGCATCAGCTTAAGGGGCTTGAGGAAGGATTGGGTCTGAGCATGTTTGCCCGCAAGACCTACCCACCCCGCTTCACTCGTGCTGGTGAGCGCCTGCTGGAGCTGGCCGATCTGGTATTACCGGCCATTCGTGCCGCTGAGCGTGATATTGGCAAACTAAAGACGGGGCGTGCCGGTCGACTGGTAATGGCCATCGAGTGCCACAGCTGCTTTGAATGGCTAATGCCTGCGCTTAACCGCTACCGTGAAGACTGGCCAGAAGTAGAGCTGGATTTTGTCAGCGGCTTTCATGGCGATGCTCAAGAGGCATTGACCCGACGCGAGCTGGATCTGGTGGTCACCTCAAACCCGGACTTACAGCGCAGTGATCTGAGTTTTGTGCCGCTGTTTGATTATGAAGCCCTGCTCGTCGTGGGCCTGTCACATCCACTGGCGAATGAGCATTTTGTGGCGCCCGAAGCGGTGGCCAGCGAAACGCTGATTACCTATCCTGTGGATGAAGATCGGCTCGATATCTTTACTCACTTTCTGCATCCCGCCGGAGTGCGCCCTGTTCGTCTCCGTACCAGTGAACTGACGCTGATGATGGTGCAACTGGTGGCCAGTGGTCGTGGCGTTTGCGCCCTGCCCTCATGGGCCGCTCAAGAATATGTACAGCGTGGCTGGGTAAAAACATTAACGCTGGGCAAGCCAGGTATCTGGCGTACGCTGTATGCGGCCATTCGTGAAGAAGATGCCGAGCTGGCTTTTTTGCAAGATTTTCTGCTGACCGCACGCACTATCAGCGAAGCGACCCTATCGGGAATTCGACCTGTGAAGTCATGAGTGTCGTTTTTCTCTGTATTCAAGAACGAGGCTAAGACACCCTTGAAGCTGCCTGATGACCTAATGCATGCCGACGTATTCCCGCACGCTGCCGACAATATCAAATGCATAGAAACGCACATTTCGTGGGTAATCCTAGCGGGTGATTATGCTTATAAGATCAAGAAGCCAGTGAACTTCGGCTTTCTTGATTTCAGTACCTTGGAAAAACGCTTTAGTGCCTGCGAGGACGAACTGCGCATTAATCGTCGCACTGCACCTGAAATTTATGAAGGATTAACACGTATTAGCAACACACCCGTGGCACTGGATGATGATTCTCAGCCGACCATGGAATATGCCATCCGTATGCACCGTTTTTCGCAGTCTGCGTTGCTACCCGCGGTTCTGGAAACACAACCCGATGCACTGGCGTTAATTAATTTATTGGCGAGGCACATTGCTGATTTTCATGCGACAGCAGATATCGCCGCGCATGACAGCCCGTATGGGACACCCGAAAGTGTACTCGCTCCGGTTCAGCAGAATTTCCGGCAATTACGCGAGAAAATTGACGATCCCATATTACTTAGTGACATTGCTGCTATCGAACGATGGACACAATCCACCTTTACACGTCTACAGCCTATCTTTGCAGAGCGTAAAGCCAACGACCATGTCCGCGAGTGTCATGGTGATATGCATCTCGGCAATATCATCGTGCTTGAAGGAAAACCGCTACTTTTCGATGCCCTTGAATTTAATGCCTCGCTGCGTTGGATAGACGTGATATCCGATATCGCATTTTTGGTGATGGATCTGCAGCTGTCAGGTCGCCCAGAGCTTGGCTGGCATGTACTAAACCAATGGTTGGAACACACGGGTGATTACGCATCCCTGCATCTCCTGCCGTGGTATCTCTGCTATCGCGCAATGGTTCGCGCCAAGGTGGCCGCACTGAGACTTTCGCAACTGGAAGGAAGTGCACGCCAATCCGTATTGGATCAGTGCAACGCCTATCTAGCACTTGCGCTGAGCTACACACAACCTCGTCAAACCGCACTCATCATGACGCACGGTATATCCGGCTCAGGCAAGACCACGCACTCACAATATCCGGTGGATCATTGCGGCCTGATTCGTATCCGGGCTGATGTCGAACGCAAACGACTGTTTGGATTACACGCCACAGAATCCAGCAGGGATATTGCAGGCGGCATTTACACCAAGGATGCCAATCGGCTTACACAGCAACATCTTAAAAAATTAGCGCACGAGGTACTCAGTGCTGGCTACCCNNACGCATCGGAGGCAGATGCCACAGTTGTGGATAACCAACTGACCGGCCTGGAGCCACTGCAGGCTGACGAACTGGCCCGTACATTGACCATTCATACGGATAATTCACCGGACTGGGCCATGCTCCTGCCTACCTTTCGAGAGCTGACAGGCATCAAATGACAGTAAAAGCACCCTTGCTTGTGTGGCTTTTCGGCTTTCTGCATAGCTTTACCGGTTTTTCACAACTGGTTTAGCTCTGTTGCTTGCCGCATGATGACATCATCTACTGTCATCAATAGTTCAGGTNNCTGCGCGCCTTGGCTTGGACGGGCCCTGCACTCGTGCACGGCGTGATTCCAGCGCTTGACCGCCTGATCGGCGATGACACCACCAACCCACCCGAAGCGGCGATCAACCGCCTAGAGAATGACAAGTACTACGGGATGATTGTGAAGGCCTTTATCCCGGCTCAGTACGCCACTACCTTTCTCGGTGCTTGGCTAGCTGGCCGTCGCAATATCCCAATGTCGGACTATATTGGCCTCACACTTTCTGTGGGCGCCATCAACGGTATCGCCATCAACACCGGGCATGAGCTTTCACACAAGCACGGTCGTGCCGACCGTATTATGTCCATGCTGGCCTTGGCACCGACTGCCTATACACATTTTGCTGTTGAACATCCTTTCGGCCATCACAAGCGTGTCGCTACGCCAGAAGATCCCGCCTCCAGCCGTATGGGTGAGTCTTTCTGGAAATTCCTGCCACGCACCGTGATCGGCGGCTTCAAATCGTCCGTAAAAATTGAGAAAGAACGGCTGGCGCGCAAGGGTAAAAGTTTCTGGAGTATAGAAAACGAATTGCTGCAGGGCTGGGCTATTTCTGGTGCTGTGCTAGGCGCAGCCGCGGTAGTCGGCGGTCGCCGTTCCATTCCCTTCTTGGTCGGCCAAGCCGCTTACGGCGCCAGCATGCTTGAAGTGATCAACTATGTTGAACACTATGGTCTGATGCGCCAGAAAGACGCGAATGGAAGATACGAACGCACTCAGCCGGAGCACAGCTGGAACAGTAACCAGGTGGTTACCAATCTGGTGCTTTACCAGCTGCAGCGCCATAGCGATCACCACGCCAATCCGACACGCAGCTTCCAAGCCTTGCGCCATTTTGAAGATGCACCGCAGCTACCCGGCGGCTACGCTTCCATGCTGCTCCCCGCTTATATTCCCAGCTGGTGGTACAAGATCATGGACGAGCGTGTGATCCGTCACTACAAGGGTGCACTCGACAAGATCAATATGGATCCGGACAACCGTGAGAGCCTGATGCAGCAATACGCACAGCTGGCAGCCGATATTGCTGCCACTACCGTCGACGCNNCCAATTTCCACAAAGGCAGCAACCTGCACTTCCTGGCCATTTTTCAAACGGGCAGTCTTCATTACCTTGCCAGAAGTATCGCCCTTGGCAGCCGGCTCTGTGTACTCTACTTCACGCACAACGATGGTCGGCAACTCAACAGAGATAGCTTTACCTTCGTACAGAACGACATCACATTGTTCTTCCATGCCATCTTCAAGATAAATCAGTGTGTCGCCGAGATTATCTTTCTCGACTTCATACTGATTAAATTCTTCATCCATAAAGATATACATTGGATCAGAAAAATAGGAGAAGGTAACCTTCTTCTGTTCCAGCAACACCTGATCAAATTTTTCGTCAGCCTTAAAGACAGATTCCTGCGCCTGAGCGGTCAGCAGGTTCTTCATCTTCATCTTGACGACAGCCGAGTTACGGCCAGACTTATTGTATTCGGCCTTGATAATGATCATTGGATTGCCGTTGACCATGATCACGTTGCCGGCGCGAAGTTCCTGTGCGGTTTTCATGCGTTGCCAGTTCCGATATAGGGATTCAGTGGGCGATATTCTACCTGACTGGCGTAAAAACGCATCACACTTGTTGCTAGGTCTGGTTGAATGGCCAGATGACGACTCCATGACCCTGCCGCCGCTGTCAGTGCCGGCATATTGGCCAGAAGATCACGCCATAGCTTATCGCTGGCGGCACCACGATTCCACGCTCGCATTACTTCAGACCAGACTGCCGGAACAGGTACTACACCGCCCATCTCCGCCAAGAATGCTTCTAGCTTGACCCAATGGGCATCCTCATCCTGAGGATAGATATGCCAGAGCAGCGGTCGAGCCGCCCATTGTGCCCGCACAAAAGAGTCCTCGCCTCGCACAGCATTGATATCACACGCCCAGAGCAGACGGTCATAGTCGTCATGAGTAAGGAATGGCAGTACGGCCACCGTCAGCGCCCCTTGCACAACACGATCACCCGGTTGCAGGCCCCTCCGCCCGGCCCATCGCTCAACATCGGCAAGTGCCCGACCTTTCGGCACCACGACCAGCGACGTTTCATTGAGATCCGCCAGAGTATCCAACAAGCCAGAAATCGCGCTATTTTCATAGGCAAACAGAGAGAAACGACGGCCTGCTTGCAGTGCATCCGGAACCCCGATACGGGTCCAGAAGGCCTGTTGCAGACCTGTGTCAGACTGAAACTCTTCGCGAGTTGAGAGCAGCATCTGCTCGCGCAGCAAGCCCCCCGTCTGTGAGGTGAACCCTGGAAACCAGAAATGCTGGGATAAACCTGTCTGGGGATGTGGCGAAGTGAGGCCGTGACAACCCTCTACCCAATCTTCTGCGCTCAGATATTCCAGATTTAACCAGACCGGCACCTGTGGCAGAGCGGTCATCGCCTGCAAAAAATTCAGCGGTAAAGGGCAACCAAACCCTTCAATCACTAAATTCCCAGGCTCAGGATGTTCAATTTCATCGCGCCAAAGACAAACACGAATGCCGCCGCGCATCTGCGTGGCAAGCGTCGCATCAATGCCTGCATCCATGCGCGCAAAAGTGGCCATGTCATCGACCCAGAGCGTCACACTGATGCCGTGCTCATGATGCAACTGACGCGCAAGACGCCAGCACACACCAAGGTCGCCAAAGTTGTCGATGACCTTGCAGAAGATATCAGCTGAAATTGTCACAGGAGCATCACGACAAGACAGGGGCTAACAGCGAGACCAGTGCGCCGGCCAGAATAGCCAACAGCAAGGGAAGCAGCACTCGCCACAGCAAAACTGGCCCGGCCAAAGTCGCTGCAATACCGCCTTTCACCACTGTATTTACGGCAGCGGCCAGGGTAATAGCATTGGCCGCCACTACTTCATCCAGTCCGTTTCGCGCCAGATTGGCTACCGACAAAGTAATGGCATCAACATCATTGATGCCGGAGACCGCGGCAAGCATATAAATACCGGCATCGCCTAACCATTGCTGTGCTGCTGCAACGGCCAACATGATCACGGCCAGTAATGCGCCAAACTGCAATGCCGTTCGCAACTGCAAAGGACTGACTGATGTCTCTGGCAACACCTCACCTACAGCTTCGACCTGGCGAAACCAGTGCCACGCTGCAAATGCATAAGTAATAGCGGCCATGGTAAGCAAGACATACAGCAGATGGGGCAGCAATGCGGCATGTACCGCACTCACTTCTACCAGCACACGCAGGAACATAGTGCCACAGGCCACCAGAATACCTGCTGCCAGCAGGTTGGCGAGTTGTGGCTGCCGACGTGCCAGCTTGGAAAACGTCATGGTCAGTGCGGTGGATGACACCAGTCCGGCAAGCAGGCCTGTCAGCATCAGCCCACGCCGAGATCCGGCAATACGCACGGCGAAATATCCCGCAAAAGACATCGAGGCGATCAGTACCACCATCCACCAAATACGATGAGGATTAAGGGCTTCCCATGGGCCAAACCCCCTGTCCGGCAAAATAGGCAAGGCCACTACAGTGATCAGCAGCAAACCGAGCGCTGCTTCTACTTCCTTTGGGGTTAGCGCATTGATACCGGCACGAAAAAAACCGCGCAAATTGAGCACACCGGCAGTGATAACCGCACCCGCTGCGGCTGCACCCGCCATGTCTGGGATCGTTGCCAGGCCGCCCAACAGAAACGTCACCACGGCGGCAATCAGAGGGGTGATATCAAGATCTTGATCACGCTGTGTTTCCAGAAAGTGCGCACTGACCAGAAGTGCTGCCAGCACCAGCAGCGCCACCGCAAACACCAGCCCACCGAGAACTGAGGAGAGCTCAGCGCAAACGCCCCCCATCAAGCCAATAAGGACGAATGCACGGACTCCCAACATATGAGAGCTGGCCGGGATTTCGCGAATGGCAAAGCCACGCTCTAGGCCAATGATCAGGCCAACGGCAAGCGCCAAGGCTAGAGATACAAATACCTCCATTCATGTCTCCGGCAGGCTGATCAGGCCTTCTTTTTCATTGCATCACTGCCCAGCGATACAGGCTGATCATCTTCATTGTCGCACTTGGCAGGATTGCCCCCACACACAGGACAATCCCCGTCACGCAAGCCTAGCTTGTTAAGACCACCGCACGAACCTTTGAGAGGGTCACGCCCGGAGATCACACCAACAGCCATCAGCACGATAAACAGAAATATCGCCACTACAGAAATTATGAATGTCGTCAGCATCGTATTGCCTCACTTCTTTTTAGGCAGCCAAGCCTTCATTGCTTGAGTGTACTGCACACGGAGGCCCGCCTCTGTATGCTCGATAAACCAAGCCGGAATATTTTCCTGCTCTGCCAGCGCTAATCCGCGCTGCGGGCCCAGTACATTAAGTGCAGTGGCCAGCGCATCGGCACGGATGATATTTCCATCCACCGCAATCACGCTAACCGACACCCCATGATGTGTAATTGGTGCACCGGTTGACGGGTCAATAGTATGCGAATAACGCTTGCCAGCAATCTCATGATAGTTGCGATAAGAGCCTGATGTCGAAATAGCCTGATTCGTCAACGCCAGTAATTGTTGCGCCTGACCACTACCATCCGGCCGCTCAATAGCAATCACCCAGCCCGAACCATCTGGCTTGTGGCCCGCGACACGGGTGCAGCCCGCCACACTAACCATAAAATCCTTAACACCGCTTGCCTGCAGATGAGCCACCAGCGCATCCACTGCAACACCCTCACCTACTGACGACAAATCAATCTGGATATCTGCCTTGCGCATCAGAGCACTCTGGCCGGCATCAATGCCGATATGCTGCCAGCCAACCATTGCACGAGTTGCAGCAATCTGTGCTGCATCAGGCACCCGATCAGGAACGGCCTTTGGCCCAAACCCCCACAGATTAACCAATGGCCCTACCGTGATGTCGTAAGCCCCCCCTGACAGCTCACTCACCGCCACCGCCGTTTGTACGGCACGCAGCAACATGGGGGACACCTTCACCCATTGCCCCACCGGTGCTGCATTAAGGCGCATTAACTCCGTGTCAGGCTGATATGTGGAGAGCACAGTATTGGCATCATCCAATACTGTTTGTAAGTCCTTCTGCAACACCTCTGCTGACACACCTGTCGGCAAGGTTGACACCTTAACCGTCCAAGGCATGCTGTAAAATGCAACGCCCTCTACTGCGACTGGAGAAATTGGCGGCTTTTCAGAAACGGAACAGCCTGCAATAAGCAGGCTGATTAGTGTCATATGTATAAAACGAATCATCATTCACCTTACTCAGACAGCAGTGCACTGTTCATTGTGCACTGCTGTCTATTGGGGTTTCTGCAGCACTTAGCCACCAAAGTCATCAAGCATAATGTTAGAACGATCCACACCAAGATCTTCCAGCATTCTGATAACAGCCGCATTCATCATGGGAGGACCGCACATATAAAATTCGCAGTCTTCCGGCGCTGGGTGATCCTTGAGATAGTTCTCATAAAGCACGTTGTGAATGAAGCCGCTATAACCTTTCCAGTTATCTTCAGGCTGTGGCTCAGAGAGCGCCAAATGCCATTCAAAGTTTGGATTTTCCTTCGCCAGCTTTTCGTATTCCTCTGTGTAGAAGGCTTCACGCAACGAGCGAGCGCCATACCAGAAGCTGATCTTGCGCGTAGAGTGAAGGCGATTGAGCTGATCGAAGAGATGCGAGCGCATAGGCGCCATGCCCGCACCACCACCGATAAAGACCATTTCGGCTTTGGTTTCCTTGGCAAAAAAGTCACCGAAAGGACCAAATACCTTAACCTTGTCGCCCTTCTTCAGCGAGAAAACCCATGAAGACATACGTCCGGGCGGAATTTCCTGCAACTGCTTCAGAGGCGGCGTTGCAATACGGATATTGAATTTGAGCAGGCCTTTTTCATCCGGATAGTTCGCCATGGAATAGGCACGAATGGTTTCATCTTCAAACTTGGCTTTCACATCAAATAGTTTGAAACGCTCCCAGTCGCCTCGATATTCAGCAGGAATATCAAAGTCCTTGTAGTCAACTTCGAAGGCAGGAGCTTCCAGCTGCACATACCCGCCAGCGCGGAAGTTAACATCCTCACCCTCTGGCAGCTTGAGTACCAGCTCCTTGATGAAGGTAGCAACGTTGTTGTTGGAAACAACCTCGCACTCCCACTGCTTTACGCCGAAGAACTCTTCAGGTAACTCGATATCCATGTCCTGCTTAACAGCGAGCTGGCAACCTAAACGCCAGCCATCNNATATCAATCGTGACATTGCCCTCGGCAACCAGCCGGGAGCGTGCTGCCAAAATGAAGGCCACCAGTACCAAGACGATACCGGTGAACATCACCATGGACAGAATGATTACTGCTTGTTCAGACATCGCGGAAACTCCTTACAACTGCACGCCGGAGAAGGACATAAAGCCCAGCGCCATAAGGCCAGCGGAAATGAAAGTAATGCCCAAGCCTTGCAAGCCAGCGGGCACATCACTGTATTTCAGCTTTTCACGAACTGCGGCAAGTAACACGATGGCCAGCGCCCAGGAAAAACCGGAGCCTACGCCATACACCACACTTTCCGGAAAGTTGTAGTCGCGTTCCTGCATAAACAAAGCACCACCAAGAATGGCGCAATTTACGGTGATCAGCGGCAGGTAAATACCGAGAGCGTTGTAAAGTGCTGGCATGTACTTATCGCACGCCATTTCAATCACTTGCACTAGTGCAGCGATAGTACAAATGTAACTCAGCAGCGCCAGGAAGCTCAGGTCTACTGTGTCGGCACCGTCCATGCCTGTCCAGGAAAGTGCGCCTTCTTTCAGCAGAAACTGCCAGAGAAGGTTATTGGCGGGTACCGTAATGGCTTGTACAAATACCACGGCGATACCAAGCGAGATTGCTGTCTGTGTCTTTTTGGAAATGGCCAGAAAGGTGCACATGCCCAGAAAAAAGGACAATGCCATGTTCTCAATGAACACAGACTTAACGAACAAACTGAGGTAATGCTCCATTTATCTGTCTCCGCGATCAGTGAGAGGCTTGAGCCTTTGAGTTGGGAGCAATTTTGAACTCCGTGCTTTCCTGCTGTTCCGTTTTCCAGGAACGCAGAACCCAAATCACCAAACCAATGATGAAGAATGCGGACGGTGGTAGCAGCAGCAGGCCGTTAGGCACATACCAGCCACCATTATTCACCGTTTGCAGCAACGACACACCAAACCAAGAGCCAGAGCCCAGCAACTCACGAATCATCGCCACTACAATCAACAATGCCGAGTAACCCAGACCATTCCCCAAGCCATCAAGGAAGCTGATGCCCGGTTTGTTCTTCATGGCAAATGCCTCCAGACGTCCCATCACGATACAGTTAGTGATGATGAGGCCCACAAACACCGACATCTGCTTGGCAATTGCCGGAGCAAAGGCCTGCAGCATCTGATCAACGATGATCACAAGGGTCGCCACCACCACCATCTGCACAATAATGCGAATAGAGTTGGGAATGACATTACGGATCATGCTGATAAAGAGATTACCGAACGCTGTCACGGCCGTAAGGCCAATGGACATCGCCAGTGCTGTATTTAAATTACTGGTCACCGCCAGTGCCGAGCAAATGCCCAACACCTGAAAGATCACCGGATTGGTATTAAGGATAGGTCCGAGTAGGACTTCCTTCACACTGTTTTCCTGAGTCGACATGATCAGATGCCCCCCTCACGAACTTTGCCAAGGAATTTCTGGAAGCCGAGTTCGCCGGTCCAGAACTGAACGAGATGGGTCACACCATTACTGGTCAGCGTGGCACCCGACAAACCGTCTACCTGATGGGTAGCTTCCGGACGAGACAGATCAACACTGCCCTTGACCAGATGAATTGCCGACTTTTGCCCCGCATCGTAAATCGTCTTGCCAGGCCACAATGCTTTCCACTTTGGGTTATCAACTTCACCGCCCAAGCCCGGGGTTTCACCCTGCTCGGTAAAGGTGATGCCGCCAATAGTGTTGCCATCATTGTTAACCACCAGATAGCCATACATGGTCGACCAGAGGCCATAGCCTGAAATCGGCAGAATGAGCTTCTCGAGCTTGCCATCTGCATTTCGTACTACATAAATATCGGCCTCATTGGCACGACGTTTGATGTTGGCTATATCCTGCTCACCGGTCAGCTTTATGCTGCGCGCCGGGTCGCGGGCCGCCTTGCGTTGATCAAAACGATCATCCAGCTCCACCTTGCGGAACTCGCCGCTATCGATGGTGACGAGGTAACGTTCCAGACCTGCAAACAGCTTATTCACTTCTTCCTTGTTGCCCTTCCCTTCTTCAAGAATACTGGCAGCCGACAGAATCTTGCGCTGTTTTTCCAGCTCCCTGTTCTCAGCCTGAATCGGCTTGAGCAGCGTAACTGCAGCGGCCAGTGCAATTGAGCACACCACCGACAGCACCGTCGCAACAACGACTGTCTTTACTGTGGATTCATTAGACATTGCGCAATGCCCTCCGCTTGATGTTTGCCTGCATCACAAAATAGTCGATGAGCGGGGCGCAGAGATTACCGAAAAGGATGGCCAGCATCATGCCTTCCGGATA
>DDBN01000012.1:0-122 GCA_002333145.1 Moraxellaceae bacterium UBA2031 | reverse complement strand
GCACCAATGAGAATAGCGAGTGTTGAAACTTCACCTACCGAGCCGGGGATAAAACCGACGAAAGCATCCCACCAAGTAATCGGAACAAGACCGCTAGCAGAAACATGCAGCATGTTCGCCAA
>DDBN01000091.1:614-5478 GCA_002333145.1 Moraxellaceae bacterium UBA2031 | reverse complement strand
ATGATGCCGTTTCCCCTGCAGCGCCGGTTGCTGGAACGACTGCTGCGAGAAACATTTCAGGAACACTCGCAGCAAGGACGCATGCAGTTTCTTTACGGGCGCTGGGTACGCTTTCAGGTCACGGACTTGGGCAGTGGCTGGAACTTCAGCTATGGCGCACTCGGCCCCATTGTCGCCGACAGCCCTCTGCAGCCTGATGTCACCATTCGTGGTGACATGTCCGCTTTTGTGTCTTTGGCGCAGCAGGAAGAAGATCCGGACACGCTTTTTTTTCAGCGTCGACTGGTAATCGAAGGCGATACCGAACTGGGGTTGCAGGTAAAAAATCTGATGTTTGCTGCAGAGCTGCCGCCACTGGCCCGTGAGCTAGCACGTGGGGCCACGGCGTATTTCCGGCAACTGGAAAAAGCCTGACGTTAAACGACTTCAGGCATAAAGCTCGGAGTCGGTGATTTGCACCTGCCCCGGCTGACCAAACCAGTAGCCATTACAGCTCTCGCTGTCCGTCACCTGCAAACGTGTTTGCTGCCCAATAAGCACTTCATGCAGGCTCTGTAGTTTTTTCAAATCGTCTTCGTGGCTGATGCTAAGGCGCATGATATCGACGCCTCGTTGCGCCATATCCTGACTTTGATTGAGCAGATTGCAGTGATGCTGTGATTGCGTCTGGATGCCATTGATCTGGAATAGCCCCTGATGCTCCTGTGTGTACAACGGCAGGCCTTCGGGATAATCAATACAGGCAAATTCACATTGATCTTTGGGCAAGTTGCGCGCACGTGCAGTGTAGCAACGCGCCGAATGTGCCAGCGGCAAACGGCCATACGCAAATATTTCTGTTTCGGGCCGTGGCAGCTCATCAGGCCACGCCGCAAGAATAGCACTCACGCCTTCTCGCGATAATTCCAGTGGCGGCTGCCAACGCTTCATGCCACGTCGTGCCCACGTTGCTAATGTGCGCGTGTTATAGACATTGAGCGTGTTGCCGACCACAAAGGGCACCTCCAGCTCAGCGGCCATATATGCCACACCAATATCATTGGCTTCAATAGCCACGCGGCCGTTTTCACATAGCGAACGCATCGCACTCATTTCTGATTCGGCTTCCAACAGCACCAGCGAGGACAGCACCACCTCCTTGCCTGCCGCCAGTAGCAGCTCGGTCATCTCCATCCAGTCTTCCCGCCGGAATTCGCGACGTTTACTGCACACGGTCTCACCCAGATATACGATATCCACTGGTGATTCTGCGACCAGTTGATAGAGAGAACGCATGCGTTCCGCTGACCAGAAATAGAGCAAGGGGCCCATCGATATTTTCATTGCTGTCACCGCTTTGCTAACAGAGTTATTGCCAAGAACGGTGCAGCGCACCCAGAGTCGTTTGCGAGCCTTCAGATACGCTGGCCAATGCTTGATGCCAGGCCGGCTCTGCCACAAAGGCATCGCCTTGCCGTTGCCAGCGATCAATCGCCGCGCGCCAGACTTTTGTTACTTTTGCGACATAGGCCGGGCTGCGCTGGCGCCCTTCAATCTTGATTGCTTTTACACCGGCCTTTGCCAGTTGCGGCAACATATCCAATGCATTCAAACTGGTCGGTTCTTCCAGTGCGTGAAAGGTGTGGCCATCGACATCAAATCGCCCCTTACACAGCGTTGGGTAGGCGGCATTTTCACCCGGGCCGTAGCGATCGATCAGCACATCATTAAGACGGCTTTCCAGCCCCTGTGGCGTTTCTTGCCAACGCACGGCATGCGCAGGCGAGCAAGCGCCACAATTATTGGGTGAATCTCCGGTGATGTAGGATGAGAGGTAACAACGGCCTTCGGCCATTATGCACAACGAACCAAAACCAAAGGTTTCAATTTCAACTGGCGACTTTGCTGTTAGCCGTTCTACCTGTCGCAAGGACAGCACGCGCGGTAATACAGCGCGACGAATACCGAAATTCTGGTGATAGAAATTAAGTGCTTCCAGATGTGTCGCGGAGCTTTGTACGGAAAGGTGGCGCGGCAATGACGGGTGCTGTTCTGCCGCATAATCCAGCAAACCGATATCGGCCAAAATGACCGCATCCATCTGCAAACCGGCCGCGGTATCAATGGCCTGCATCCACATCGGCCAACGCGCCTGTTGCGGGTAGGTATTAATCGCCATGAAAATTCGACGGCCATGCTGGTGCGCATAACGCACGCCATCCATCATCGATTTTTCGTCAAAATTGAGCCCAGCGAAATAACGAGCATTCGTGTTATTGGAAAGCCCTACATACACCGCATCAGCGCCGCTATCGACTGCCATTTTTAGGCTTTGCAAATTGCCTGCCGGACACACGAGTTCCATTTCTTCACCTACTTTTCCGCTGTGCGCGCAGCGTAAAGTGATGAGTGGATTCAGCCCTTGATCATGGTCAAGATCATGCGCCGCGCAGAGGAATACCCAATAATGGCCACAGCCGATCAATGGTTTCTTTCACGCGCGCATCCGGACGTATGACGCGCCCCCATTCACGGTCCGTTTCGCCGGGCCATTTTTCCGTGGCATCAAGCCCCATCTTTGCGCCTAACCCACTTACTGGCGACGCAAAATCCAAGTAATCAATCGGTGAATTATCCACCATCATCGTATCTCGACGCGGATCAGTACGCGTGCTTAGTGCCCACATCACTTCGCCCCAATCGCGCACATCAACATCCGCATCAGTGACAATAATGTATTTCGTGTAGAGAAATTGCCGCAATATCGACCAGATACCCATCATGATGCGCCGCGCATGTCCTGGGTATTCCTTGCGAATACTCACCACCGCCATGCGGTAAGAACAGGCTTCTGGTGGCAGATAAAAATCAACAATCTCGGGGAATTGTTTTTTCAGAATTGGCACAAATACATCATTTAGGGCAGAGCCAAGAATGGCAGGCTCGTCAGGAGGACGGCCGGTGTAAGTGCTGAGATAAATTGGATTACGCCGATGCGTAATGCGTGTCAGTGTTACTACTGGAAAATTATCGACTTCGTTGTAATAGCCGGTGTGGTCACCAAAAGGGCCCTCTGGTGCCATATCTCCGGGATGGATGAACCCTTCCAGAATAAACTCAGCGTGTGCCGGCACCATCAAGTCTACGCTTTGTGCCGATACCATCTCTGTTTTGGCACCACGCAATAATCCGGCAAACGCAAACTCTGACAAGTGATCGGGGATTGGCATCACGGCCGCAAGAATTGAAGCGGGATCAGCTCCAATAGCAATCGCTACCGGAAAGGGTTTATCCGGATAGTGCTCGCACCAATCACGATAATCCTGCGCACCGCCGCGATGCGATAACCAACGCATGATGACGCGATTACGCCCGATCACCTGCATACGATACACACCTGCATTCTGGCGCTCTTGCCGAGGACCCCGCGTGATAACCAACGGCCACGTAATAAGTGGGCCTGCGTCACCCGGCCAGCAGGTCTGTATTGGTAAGCGACCCAGATCCACCTCATCGCCCTGCCACACACATTCCTGCACGGGTGCCTGTCGCACCTCTTTCACATTCATGTGCAGAGCCTGCCGCACCATCGGTAGAGCGGCCCATAAATCTTTTGCCCCTTTTGGTGGTGCCGGCTCACGCAGGGCCGCCAACTTTTCGCCGAAACTCTGCAACTCCGCCTCACCACTGAGGCCCAGCCCCCATGCTACGCGTTCTCGCGTGCCAAAAAGATTAGCCAGCAGGGGAATGCTGTGTGTGCCCGGCTTTTCAAAGAGCAGGGCAGGGCCACCAGCCTTGAGCGTTCGTCTTGCGACTTCGGTGATCTCCAATTGTGGCGATACCGTTTCACGCACCCGCACCAGCGCTTGGCGCTGCTCCAGATACGTCATGAACTGGCGAAGATCATTGAAGACTGGCATACCCGGCTCCCGCATATTGGCGTTCGCAGCATAGCGCCTCGGTACAATGGCGGAATGACGTGCATCAAGGCTCCATGGATGAAAACATCCTAAGGTGAGCATTCTACTTCCGGAGCTCACCATGTCTTCGCCACGCGATGCCATTACTCTGGCCATTACCGGTGCCAGCGGTGCGCCTTATGCGTTACGTCTGCTGGAATGCCTACTGGCCGCAGATCAAACGGTGTACTTGCTGCTATCTGATGCCGCCCGCGTGGTTATTCCACAGGAAACCGGCTGGGCCTTACCAGACGATCACGCCTCTCTGGCTGAAGCCTTCCGCCAACGTTTTCCCGCCGACGCCGACCGCCTGCATCTTCCTGCCAGCAAAGATTGGTTTTCACCGGTTGCGTCCGGCTCCAATGCACCGCGACGTATGGTGGTATGCCCCTGTAGCATGGGCACACTCGCCGCCATCGCCCACGGCATGAGCGACAACCTGATCGAACGTGCTGCTGATGTCGTTATCAAAGAAAGGGGAAAATTGCTACTGGTACCGCGGGAAACCCCATTCTCCGTGATTCACTTGGAGAATATGGCGTCATTGGCCAGGCTTGGCGCGGTCATTCTGCCTGCTGCGCCAGGCTTTTATCAGCCCCCGCATAATGTGACGGATTTAGTCGACTTTGTGGTGGCACGCATCCTTGACCAGCTCGGCCTTGCGCACACGCTAGGCCCACGCTGGGGTGATTCCGCAATCTAAGCAGTGCCTCTTAGGCTCCTGATTTTACGTTCCACTGCCCTACACCAAGAAAGATCACTCGCAGCTGCTTGGCGGCATGGTCGATCAGATCTGCTTCCGCTTCAGGCCGATCGGCCGGCAGTTCCAGTACCTGTTCGGTGATCATCACCATATTGTTCACCACCATCTGCGCCATCATTTGCAAATCCGTGCTGGTGATACGCCTGTCCGGTACCAGCAAGGC
>DDBN01000091.1:278-570 GCA_002333145.1 Moraxellaceae bacterium UBA2031 | reverse complement strand
CCGGCAGCTTTGGTGACCTCACGCAGACTGAGACTGGAAAAGGTTCGATCCTCCTCCATGAGGTCGAGCGAGGCGTCAATCAGAGCCTGGCGGGTTCTGGAGCGACGGGCCTCATGGCCCCCTGCCTCCTCACTTTCTTCCCCTTTTTTGCCCTTCAATTTGTAAACAGCCATTACAAGAACCTACCTATGTGAACACCGGCAATCCTAGCCCCGCCAGTAAATACTATGCAAATCAAGCAAATAACCACTCGTCAGAATATTAGTGAACGAGTGTTGACTAATATCAAGCC
>DDBN01000091.1:0-269 GCA_002333145.1 Moraxellaceae bacterium UBA2031 | reverse complement strand
AAGGCCACCGTCAAGGCTGTGCGCCAAGAAACTAATCGCGCCGTATCGCTGGTTCTGGAACCTAACCATCGCTGGTCCCATCACGTACCGGGCCAGTATGTGCCCTTTACCGCAACGATCAATGGCCGCCGTTACACCCGCTGCTTCACCGTTTCTGGCATCGAAGCTGGCTGCCCTGTCGTTACCATTCAAGCGCACAGCAGCGGTATCGTATCAGCTTGGGCCAACGAATCCGTGTGGCAGGGCGATATTGTTGAGCTGGGCGCTCC
>DDBN01000089.1:11157-11624 GCA_002333145.1 Moraxellaceae bacterium UBA2031 | reverse complement strand
GCTTTACCGAGCGAGGCAAAGTAAGGCAGTTTGCCTTGATGCTCGATCAAGCCACCCCGAACCGGGTCACCTTTGCTGCGGGTAATGTAATGGCTGCCGATGCCCGCCGACGCTGCTGTCATGCGGTAAGCAATGTGATCGCCAATGGCCAGTGATTGCTCATTATCATCGGTGACATACAAGCAGCAAGAAGCAAAGCCACGCAAACGAGTACCCAGATTCACGTAGTTGGGCGTTGGCGCGGACATTAACTTGTCGGCAAACTCGTTGTAGTAACGGCGGACCAAGTCCAGCCGCTGCGCCTTGGGCTCATTCTCGGCCAGCGCCATGGCCATGCGCATATAAACGAACTGCTGGGTTTCGTATTCCTGGCCCGTAGTACGGTTCTGCAAACTGTATTTACGACGAATGTAATGCAGAGAGAAGTAGGGCGTGTCGTAATCACGCTCGTGATTAATAAAGGTTTC
>DDBN01000089.1:5069-11073 GCA_002333145.1 Moraxellaceae bacterium UBA2031 | reverse complement strand
ACCTTGTTACCCACTGCATCCGCCGCCCAGCGACCCCAGCCGTTTAGTTTTTTTGGCGTATAGGGCTCGATACGACCATCGCGTTTGATGATGCTTTTGAGGGTGCCAGTGAGCGGTATTTCAGCATGGCCGCGTGCGGCAAATACAGGCGTAGCGGTGTCTTCTCGAACAGGGGACGAGCGCAGGGGAAGGTCGAGCGATTGCATGGCGTGATATCCAATGTAGAGCCACCGCACGGTTCTAAAAAGAACAACAGACGCGACAGCTCTTGACTCAAACTCCTGCTCCCTCGCGCAGGACCTTGGGCTGGACGTTCGTGGGATGCATCACGCCGGATACACGTATGACGCGTATTTTGGCTGCGATGCTCCTCACCACGGAAGCGATCACCCGCACCGGACAGCATGTTAGGCATCGGCCACAGCGTCGTAACGCTCGTGACCGGGCCAGGCCCGGTGTGTTGGCAGGTCTTCGGACTTTGCAGACGCGAGCCTATGGCTCTCCTACTTTGCTTCGCTTCCCAGGTACAGCGACCCAGTGCATTTGAAGCATTTCGTTTCCGCTTACCGCTGCGGGGCAGTTCTGGATTGACACCAGATTCCCTTTTAAGCCTATCCGGCACTTACGTCCGGCAGGCACCAACGAGCACAAGATATGCGACTGTATCGGGATCGTCAACACAAGATATACGATTTTTAGAGTATGCGAAGAACTTGACAGAGCCCTGATTCGATGCGGGGCGTTGTCAGGAGGGCGCGGATAATGAAGATGGTTGTGCTGCACTAGCATTCGCCGTTTGCTCAACATCCTTATCAAGACGGTCAAAGTCCTGGTGGCGATAAATATCAGTCGGCATACTGTTAATCTTGCTGACGTACTCTATAACCAGAACGGATTACGGACCATGTCCCTCCCTCAAGGTCTCTACGACCTGCTCCTCTCTAATGATCTTCGCGAGCAACTCAGCGCCCTTGATGGCCGCTACGCCATCGATATTCGCGAAGTCAAAGGGAGCGATCGTCGCCGTCGTTTGGTGGCCGATCTTGCGCGCCGCTTGGCCGATGCTCTGGAGCAGTTCAACGAGGAGGATGAGGCTGGGCTGTTGGAAATTGAACTCATCAATGGCGTGCTTGCACAACTGAATAACCAAGAACCTCCGGTTACATCACCGGTCGAAGCCCTGTTCAGCGTGCACGAACAAAATACTGAAGTCTCACCCCCGCGCACGGGTCTCAGCCAGCCTTGGCTTTTCGCCGCTGGCCGTAACGATATCGACCTACTTTCCGAGCTGCGAGCAGAACTTTCTTCCGCAGATCAGGTCGATATTCTCATCAGCTTTATTCGCTGGGAAGGCGTTCGCCGCCTGATGGATTTGTTTCAGTCGGTGACTGCTACTAATGCCAACGGACAAGCCCGTACTCGTTTTCGCATCATCACTTCCACCTATATCGGGGCTACCGAAGAACGGGCACTGACCTGGCTTGCGAAACTACCGGGAGTGGAAGTGAAGGTTTCATTGGATGGCCGCCGTACTCGCTTACATGCAAAGGTCTGGGTATTTCGCCGCCAGACCGGCTTCGGCAGCGTTTATGTAGGCAGCGCCAATCTCTCTGCCGCCGCACTGACCGGGGGCTTGGAGTGGACGGTAAAAAGTACAGAGGTCGGGCAGCGCGATATCTTCGAAAAAGCCGTAGCCCATTTTGAAACGCTCTGGGCTGACGCAGAATTCCAGTCGTATGATCCAAATAACCCTGAGCATGTCGAAGCGCTTAAGGCAGCCCTCAAGCGCGAGGGGCGGCGCAAGGACGCGCCGGAGGAAGTGACGGGCATAGCGTCCTCGACCTGGTTCGAGATTCAGCCCAAACCCTTCCAGAAAATTATTTTAGACAAGCTGGCGCATGAGCGGAGCGAAGGCCGCTGCCGCAACCTCGTGGTGGCAGCTACCGGTACCGGCAAGACAGTCATTGCCGCGCTAGATTATCGTCGCCTCTGCCATGAGCTAGGTGGGCGTCCACGACTGTTATTTGTGGCGCATCGTCAGGAGATTTTGCAGCAAGCTCTCGATACGTATCGACAGGTGCTGCGTGATCCACATTTTGGTGCGCTGCTTTATGGCGGCCAAGACCCGACCAGCAAGGAGCACCTCTTCACCACAATCAATAGTGTCAAAGCACGCGATCTACTGGGTGCGCTGGGGACGAGCTATTGGCGTGTAGTGGTGATTGACGAGTGTCACCATATTGCCGCCGATTCCTTTGCAGCGTTTGCCACCACGGTGTGTCCGCAGTTTCTGCTTGGACTCACCGCAACGCCCGAACGCGGTGATGGCGTGTCGATTGCCTGTTTTTTCGATCAACGCCCGGATGGTGCTCCGGCTGCCGAGTTGCGGCTCTGGGATGCGCTGGACCAGCAACTGTTGGCACCCTTTGAATATTACGCCATCAGCGACCCTACAGATTTCACTGACATTCCCTGGGGTCGTTCGGCTCAGGAAAAGCAGGCACTGAATATCGTGGTCTTACAAGATGAACGGCGGGCTCGTGTCATCGCGCATGCCGTTGAGACCTATGTGGCTGAACTTGGGCAGATGCGAGCACTCGGCTTCTGTGTGTCCGTCGAGCATGCTCAAATGATGGCGGAGCGCTTTAACAGTATTGGTATCCCATCACTAGTGGCACATGGCGGTATGGCGGGCGATGAGCGCCAGGCAGTTCGTCGCCGCCTGCAAACAGGTGAAGTGCGCGCTGTATTTTCCTGCGATCTTTATAACGAAGGTATCGACCTACCCTGGGTCAACACAGTGCTACTGTTACGCCCGACGGACAGCCCGGTAGTATTCGCTCAGCAAATAGGGCGCGGTCTGCGCTTATGGGAAGGCAAGAGCAGTTGTCTGGTGCTGGACTTTATCGGTCAATACGGTCGCGAGTATCGTTTTGAGCGCTTGTGGCGTGGTCTCGCCGGCCTCAGCAAACGTGAGCTAGATAGCTATATCGACAAAGGCTTCACCCGCCTTCCTGCCGGTTGCGTCGTACACTTCGATCAACAATCACGCGAGCGCGTGTTGCAAAATCTGCGCGCCATTCTAAATCAAACATGGCTACGCCTGACTCGCGAGTTGCAGGGTTACTGGCAGAGCGTTAACCGCCGCGACGTGACACTGGCCGAGTTTCTGGTTGAAAATCTCGTAGAGCTAAGCGACCTATATCGTAAGAATGGCAGGACTGGTTGGCTGGCGCTGTGTGCCGATGCAGGCATGCGCGAACTGGGGGCTGAGGAGGGCTTTCGCGAATTGGCACCTCGTCTGCAAGCATTGCTGCATCATAATGATCCCAAGTATTTACACTTTCTCTCGCAGGAGCTTGTCACGTGTGATCCAGCTCAAGAAGCAACTGCGCGTCGATTGCGTATGTTGGGCTATCAGCTGCGAACATCGGGCGCTGTGAATGCTAAAAATTTCCACCACTTTCTGCTGACTAATCCGCTGCTGCTCGAAGAACTAGCAGCTCTGGCGACAGTGTTGGGAGATGCCAGTGATATTGGTGCGACGACCATCGAAGGAGCTCCAACGGACTGGCCCCTAGCTCTCGCGGGACGCTATTCGCGTGCAGAAATTCTGGCGTCAGTCGGAAGGCATACGGATGATAAGCGCGCGTCAAGTCGAGAGGGCGTGCTGCGCCTAACTGAACAGAAAATCGAGCTCATGTTCGTGACTCTGGACAAGAGCAAAGGCTTTCACGCAGATATCTCTTATCGAGACTATGCAGTATGTCCATCAGTTTTTCATTGGCAGACACAGAACTCGACAAAGCCTGAGTCCGACGTGGGGCGACAGTATCGGGAGAGCCCTGTTAATGGCTGGCGGTTTTTTCTGTTTGTGCGCGAGGGTACGGATGATGCCTATCATGCACTCGGGCAGGTGGTTCAGGGTGGCGTGACGGGGAGTGCGCCCATGTCGATCACGTGGAATCTTGTACAACCGATGGAGATGGCGCTGTTTCAGAGGTTGTCGGTGCTGCGCAGTTAGTTGCCGTCGGACTGCCGGAACTCTCGCGGTGTCATCCCCGTCCAGCGTCTAAATGTTCGGCTGTAGTTGGATGTGTCCTCATAACCCAAACGCTCGGCAATGGCTTCCACGGACAAGTCTGTTTTCAGCAACAACCAGCAGGCCAGTTCCTCACGCACGGTGTCGAGCAGTTGCTGATACGTCGTGCCTTCATCCCGCAGGTGACGAATGAGCGTGCGTGAAGATACGTTTTCTTCAATTGCCATTTCGATGATGGACGGATAAATGCCTTTGCAGGAGGCTAACCGAAACTGTATGCGCTGAGTCAGGGTGCCGCCCTGCTGTTGAATCGTGAGTTGACGTTCACATTCGCGCTCGGCGATACGCAGGGCCTCCGGGTCTGCCGACAAGCTAGGGCGCTGCAGCAGGTCTGATGCCACCAACCCTCGTAATTGCGCGTGACCAAACGTGTTGTGCGCAGCAAGGCGCTCATACTCACTGGCCCACGCCGGCTCAGGAAAAGGCCACTCCATTGTGAAATCATTTTTCAGTGGTTGGCCGGTTACCGCTTCCATCAGGCGCACCAGTGTGGCGGCAAGGTAGCCAAGCATAAACTCACGCACATCAGGCACATCAATCTCTTCAACCGCAGTAATACTGGCCAACTCTCCAGTCTCTATAGTGATGCCGAAAATACGCTGGCGCAGTGGCATATAACGCTGGCAGAGCAACAACGCCTCGGCGACACCGTTACAGGCCGCCACCGCCTGCCCTAGCGCTCCATGCATGGATAGTTGGGCATTGATGCCAACCTCCAGCCCCAGCCAAGGGCAATCACTTAGCGTTAGTGCATGAGCGACCAAGCGACGAAATTGTTCAAAACTCAGAAAGCGGTTGTCACTGTGCAGCACGGCCCAATCCAGACGAGTGCCCGCCGTAATCTCCGCTTCACTGAAACCACGGCGGCGTAACTCCGCACACAGCAGTCGTGCATAGACCGGGTGTATGGCGGGATGCAGCCAATGTTCAGGCGTCAGGGGGAGGGCGGTCATGGCTGGCGCACTGTAGGTTTCATACAGGCTAGTTTGTCACTAAATGACGATTAGATGCCATCTGCGGAGGTTATTTTCATCGGCTGATCAGTGGATGCTACTCATGTACCCCATCGCATTGACGCTGCGCATGAACAGAGGAAACCGTTATGACCACGAACGTCCTGAATACCAATACGGATGCTCCCGAATACCGTGACCGCAAGCGCTATGCCTGGCTGCTTTCAGTGATTGCACCACTGGCCGCCCCGGCCGGCCCTTGGCTGTACCTGCAAACGGGGCAGACGTTTTGGCTCTGGAGCTTTCTCGCATTTTTCTATTTTGGTATTCCTGTGCTCGACCGAGTTTTTGGTGAGGACCGCAGCAATCCGCCTGAATCTGCGGTGCCTGCATTAGAAGCCGACAATTACTATCGATACATTACGTGGGCCGTGGTGCCGGTACTGTGGTTTGGTTTTCTCTATAACGTGCATTTTCTCGCCACCCATTCATTGCCGTGGTACCTGTGGCTAGCGGTAGTGATTGCCACTGGGAATGTGCTCGGCTTCGGTCTTAATCTAGGTCATGAGCTCGGGCATAAAAAAACTTGGATTGATCGCAAGCTGGCGCTGCTTACGTTATCTCTTGGCGGGTATGGCCACTTTTCCATTGAGCATAATCGTGGCCATCACCGCTGGGTAGCCACGCCGGATGATCCTGCCTCGTCACGCATGGGCGAAAGCATTTGGCGTTTTGTGTTCCGTGAAATGCCGGGTGCTTATTTTCGCGCCTGGGATCTGGAAATTGAGCGGCTAGAGCGTATCGGTAAATCCGAATGGAGCTTGGACAATGAAATTATTCAGGGCGGAATCATCACGATTGCGCTATATGGTGGACTGATCGCCATCTTTGGCCCGCCCATGATTCCACTGTTAGGGCTCATTGCCTTTTGGGGCGCGTTTCAGCTGAC
>DDBN01000089.1:0-5056 GCA_002333145.1 Moraxellaceae bacterium UBA2031 | reverse complement strand
ACCTTGCCAGTAGGTTACTTTGGCATGTTTATAATGGCCTATGTGCCGCCGCTATGGTTTCGTGTGATGAACCCGATGCTGATCAAAGCAGTGGGTGGTGATGTTTCACGAATTAATTTTGTGCCAGCCAAGCGGCAGCGCCTGATACAGCAGTACGGGTTGCAGGAGCAGGCAAGTAGTGAGATGAAGGGAGCCGCCGTAGGAGTTGGCGCCGAGGGGTAGGGGAATTAGTTGATGAATGAAACGATGCTCAAGGGAGTGGTTCGCCGATTGCAGATTGGCGAGGCCATGCCCTTTGCCCGAGAGCAGGCGAGCGCCATCAATAAATGTGCAGTGGATTCCGTCACCGTTACCTCGACAGGGTGTATCGGTGATGAGCAAGCCGATCAGTTTTTTCATGGCGGGCCGCTTCAGGCGATTCACCAGATGCCAGAGAAGGCCTATCACCTCATTCGAGTGGCATTTCCTGACGTAACCCTCTACGAAGGTATGTTGGGCGAGAATCTGATGGTTTCTCAAATGGATGAATCAGATGTATGCGTTGGCGATATTTTTAAAATCGGCTCCGTGCAATTACAAGTGACACGGCCACGTCGCCCTTGCTGGAAAATTGATTCACAACTGAATACACGGGGCGTGCCTAAGCTGCTTCAGGATAACGGATGCGTTGGCTGGTACTACCGAGTGGTAACGCCCGGCGAAATGAAGATGGGGGATGAGTGTCACTTAATAGATCGGCCCTATCCGTTTGCGACCCTTGCACGCCTCTGGCAGATTTATAACGATAGTTCGTTCCGTGATGCCGATGAAATCAAACAGTGGTTATCGGTGACCCCGTTGGAGCAGAGCTTTAAAGATGCTTTGGCTAAGCGGTTGGGATAGCTGACGCTAGCGGTACCAAACGAATATCTCCCTTCTGGCCAACTCAGTTCGATTCATGGTTTCTTCCCCAGTGCCGCCGCCGCACTCGCCAGCGCAGCCAGAGCCTTTTATTTAGGACGAAAATATAGCGGCCATTTCTATTCCGGCCCTTGTAAAATATCCCTTGTAAGATAGATTTAAGGGATACGAGCGAGCAGATGGGGAAATACCATGCCAAGGCCACTTTACAGGTCAGCCAGCCCGTCCCTCAAAACCCTTTTCGGGTCGATTGATGGGATGGCCAAGGCGGGCATTCCGGTGTTTGCGGGCAGTGCCGGCTCCATCAGTGTCCGCAAAAATCAGGCGGGTTCCGAATACTATGTCCGCCGGCATTACGACGGCTCTGGTCGTCAGAAAGAAACCTACATTGGCCTCGTGGGCGAGGCTGACGATAACGCCGTATCCCTCCGGGAGCAGATCAAGGAAGTCAAAGACATCCAGAAAGAAGTCCGCCTGCTGATGCGCGAAGGCTTCCAGTCGGCGGATGCCCCCAGTTACGCCACGCTCGCCAGTCTTCACCTGCATGGAGTGTTCGCGGCTGGCGCCACTCTGGTGGGGTCACACGCCTTTGGCATTATCCTCAATCAGATGGGCGTGCAGGCAGATGCCTATGCCACGGAAGACATTGATGTAGCCCGTAGCGAAGCACTGGCCTTCGAAACGCTTCCTGCAAAGGCCTTCATCGATATGCTGAGAGATAGCGGGATTCATTTTGTTGAAGTGCCTCAGCTTGATGTCAGGCTGCCCTCCACCAGCTTCAAGCAGCAAGGGAAGTCCCGCTTTCATGTCGATTTGCTGGTGCCCTCGTCAAATAATGAAATCGGGCTGGCCCCTGTGCCAGAGCTACAAGCGCATGCCACCACATTGCCCTACCTCGCCTTTTTATTGGGACAGACACAGTTGTCGACACTGATCGCCAGCGAAGGCGTATGCCCTGTTCGTGTTCCTGTTGCAGAGCGTTTTGCCATCCACAAAATGTTGGTTTCGCAGTTACGAACTAACAGAGAGGCCAAATCGGATAAGGATCTTTATCAGGCAGCCGTTCTTGTCGCCGCACTGGGCGATCTTTATCCCGGCGCGATAGAAGCAGCCGTGGGAGATGCCCCTGTATCGGCGCGCCGATATCTGCAGAAGGCACTTCCTTTGGTGATGGTGCACTTAGAGGAACACCCGCGCGCAGCAGAAGAGCTGGAAGGAGCTGTTCAGGCGGGAAAATAATGGGGTAAGTTCAGTGTTGGTAGATTCAAGCGAGAAGATGGCTTAATTAAATGAGTTGCAGCCTCATTCCAGCCGCTGCTACCTCGATCGGCCCTATCCATTATAACAACATCATCTGGCATCGCCGTTTGTGGAGCAGCTGCGGGAGTTGCCGGGGCTTCGGTGTGATGTGGTAGCTTTATGAGATAACCAAGGAAATTTCGGTTGGGTGTTTAGGCGAGTTCAATGACTCCGATCCTTTTTTCGTACGTGCTGTTTTTCAGTAGTGATTGGAGGGGTGATGACACAAGAACAAAGCACATGGCCAAGAGCCTGGGGGCCTGGGCTCATTATCCTGATGATGTCTGTACTCATCGCGGGCTGTGCCAGCCGACCCTCTGCTACGACATCGACTACGGCATCTACTAAGACCAAGGGCTCGGTTGGTTTTACTGAAAAAGGTCAGGCCTCGTATTACGGGAGCAAGCATCAGGGCAAGAAGACGGCCAGTGGTGAGCCTTTCAAGCAGGAATTGAAAACGGCTGCTCACAAAACCATTCCCTTTGGTGCGATGGTGAAAGTCACCAATGTAGATAATGAAAAAAGTGTGGTTGTCAGAATCAATGACAGGGGGCCGTTTGTGCGTGGCCGCATCATTGATCTGTCCAGCTCGGCATTCAATGCGATTGGCAGTACGGCAAAAGGCGTGCTTAAGGTCGAGATTGAAGTGATCAAATAGTATCTAGATTTGAGCAATGCCATGTCTCACCTAAAAGATGCTTTGGCTAAGCGCTTGCTATAGATGCCGCAGCACTCGCCAGTGTGGTTAGCGCGAGGCGGGTATCCGTTTTATCCAGTAGTTAAAGGGCATAGAAGCGCAACCTCGCATCTATGAATTCCATCAACTTAACAGAACTGCTACATTCCGGTTATAAGCGGCTGCAATGCCTGCTAAAAATAACAAAATCATCTGGCATGGATGCCAGTGAACCACACTTCGAAAGGATGCGACCGCAAAAGGATTCGTGCGCCTGTGGCTACCCTGATTCCCGCCCTTAACAGCTGTAAGCCGCGCATGACGTCCGGCGAGCGCCGTCTGGGTGAGCGTTTGGAGGCCAAGCTAGAAGACGACTATCTGCTCTGGTACGACGTTGCCATCGGTGAGCAGGGCTCCCATCCCGACTTTATGGTGCTGCATCCACGTCGCGGCATTCTTATTCTAGAAGTGAAGGACTGGAAGCTTGAAACGATCCAGTCCATGGACNNCGACCCTGTTGCTCTCCACCGGTATCAAGCGAGTGCTCAATCCCTTTGAGCAGGCCCGCGTTTATGCACATGCCGTGGTGAAGCAATTAGAGCGGGACCCCGCCCTTATCAGTGAGACCACGCACCCACACACCGGCAAGCTGCGCTTTCCTTGGAGCTACGGCGTAGTGCTTAGCAACATCACGCGCACACAGTTTGAACAGACTGATTTAGGCGAAGTGCTGCCTCCGCATCGCGTGATCTGCAAAGACGAAATGACCGAGAACTGTAGCGCCGAGGCATTTCAGGAGCAGCTCTGGGGCATGTTTCCTTGGAGCTTTGGTGGTGTACTCACGCTACCGCAGATCGACCGCATCCGTTGGAATCTGTTTCCGGAAATCCGACTGCCCGCGCAAGCGGGCCTGTTCGAGCAGGACGATGGGTTCGCCTCTGGCACCGATGTAAACGCCACGCCTGCGCAAGCACTCCCCGATATTATCCGCATCATGGATCTGCAGCAGGAGCAGCTAGCGCGCTCACTGGGCGATGGCCACCGCGTTATCCACGGCGTCGCCGGTTCTGGCAAAACCATGATCCTCGGCTACCGCTGTCTGCATCTGGCCAAGGTACTGAGCAAGCCTATTCTCGTGCTGTGCTACAACGTGGTGCTGGCAAGCCGCCTGCAGCAGTTCGCCACGGCGAAAGGCATTGCCGACAAGGTGTGCGTTAACAACTTCCATGCGTGGTGCGTGGAGCAGTTGAAGACCTATCACATCGACAAACCAACATCGAAAGGCGACCAGTTTTTCAAAGACATGGTGCAGGCCGTCATCGACGGCGTGAGCCGCGGTCAGATTCCAGCCGGCCAGTATGGCGCCGTGCTGATCGACGAAGGCCATGACTTTGAGCCGGAGTGGTTCAAGCTCGTGGTGCAAATGGTCTCGCCCGACACCAATTCCCTGCTCGTGCTCTATGACGACGCCCAGTCCCTTTACGGCACCCGTCGCGGCCGTCTCAGCTTTAAGAGCCTAGGTGTGCAGGCGCAGGGGCGCACCACTATTCTGAAATTGAATTACCGCAACACCGCCGAAGTGTTGCAGGTGGCCTACGCCTTTGCCCGCGATGTGATGAGCCCGGAAGAGGCCGACGACGATTCAGTGCCGCTCATCGCGCCCGAGAGTGCACAGCGTCACGGCCCACCGCCGTTGTTGCTGGAACTGCCCAGCTTTAAAGCCGAAGTAGAAGCCATCCTGCAGCGCTTTCAAGCACTGCATGCCGAAGGCTATGCCTGGGGCGACATGGCCGTGTTGTATCGCAACAAGTTTATGGGCGAGTCGGTGGATGCCGCGTTTCGCAATGCGGGGATTCCGGTGAGCTGGTTAAACCGTGACAGCGGTAGTCGCCGTAAAAAAGGTGAAGATGCGGTGTGCATCGTGACGCTGCATTCAAGCAAAGGACTGGAGTTTCCAGTAGTGGCGCTACCCGGCATCGGCTATCTGCCGCGCACGAGTGATGATGTGGGTGATGAAGCACGATTGATGTATGTGGGAATGACGCGGGCAATAGATCATTTGGTAATGACGTGCCATCAGGCTTCGCCGTTTGTGGAGAGGTTGAGAGAAGCG
Organism: Moraxellaceae bacterium UBA2031; assembly: GCA_002333145.1. Classification (GTDB taxonomy): domain Bacteria; phylum Pseudomonadota; class Gammaproteobacteria; order Pseudomonadales; family Moraxellaceae; genus UBA2031. The sequence continues at coordinate 68 of DDBN01000089.1, read as the reverse complement.
GTTGGAGTAGGGAGTTAAGAAATAAAAATCGTTGTATTTTAAATGGAGCTTTAAATATTTTTTGATTA
>DDBN01000135.1:917-52730 GCA_002333145.1 Moraxellaceae bacterium UBA2031 | reverse complement strand
GATGTTGACGATGTTGTGCGTATCGGTGCCACCCTTTGGAACCATTTCCGCACCACGCCTTATGCCCGCGACACCCTTAATGACTTGGTGCACACATGGTTCGAGCGCTGGGGCAACCAAACGGTATTGCAGGTGCTGGTTGATATCGGCCTGACACCGGAGCGCCTGCAAGTGGAGGTTCGCCAGTTCGGTGAACCGCTTGTAGCGGAGCTGATTGCCTCAGGGCATCTAGAAGCACGCATTCGCGTGCATCTGGAAACGTTCTATGCGTCACCAGAAGCCACTGCCGCCCTCGGCGGTTGAGCTACCTGCCGGCAATGTAAAGGGGAGCATATGCTCCCCTTTTTGTTATTTCGTCGCCGACAGAAGGCACTGGCAGTCCCCTGCGGAAAGAGTAACGTCAGACCATGTTACCAACAGGGATATGGCATATGACTACGGCAGCACGGGAAATCACCATCAAAAAAGTAGGGCTGCTACGTCCCTTTCACTGGCTCCGGTCTGGCTGGCAGGAGCTGATGGCTCATCCCGGCCCCAGTCTCATGTACGGCATTCTGGTCACGTTGGCAGGCTGGGCCATCGTCACACTCGCGGCCCCACATGCAGAACTATTCTCAACGGTGATCACCGGCTTTGTACTGGTTGCACCGCTGATTGCTGCTGGCATTTACGAGCTTACGCGGCTGCGTGAAGCCGGTGAAAAAGCCTCGTTCATCAACTCGATTAAAAGCCTGAACCGCAGCAAGGGTAGTATTGCAGATTACGGCATTGTGCTGATATTGGCCGGGATTCTCTGGGAACGTGCTGCCGCAGTGATGTTTGCACTGTCCTACGGCGGCGACATGGGGGATGCAGAGCACTTTGTAAAAGAGGTATTTCTCTCGGGCAATTACTGGACCGTGGTGATCGCCTGGCTGCTATCCGGCATGGTGCTGGCCAGTTTCATTTTCTCGATCACGGTAATCGGTATGCCAATGGTGATTGATCGCAACGCGGATATTGTCACCGCCATGATCACCAGCGTCCGCACCGTCATGCTCAATCTGCCCGCCATGCTGCTGTGGGCCTTCATGATCGTCATGCTGACGGGCCTAGGAATGGCAACAGCACTGATCGGCCTGATCGTGGTCATGCCCTTGCTGGGGCATGCGACATGGTGCGCCTACAAAGATCTGGTGGGATAAAGCAGACTAATGCCCCTACCACGGGCATTCGCGGCTTAACCGTCACACCACTCAAACAACGTTACCTTTCGTCCGGATGGGCCTCGTGGTCTTTTTCTTCACAGGGAGACACTGCGGGGTGATTCATTGCCCACCAGATGCCGATCGGCATGGCCACAATCATAAATAGAATCACCGCCAAACTCAGCAGACCACTAAACGTGCCAAACAACTCATTGAAAAGATCCATGACCATTCCTCCTAAAAAGGTATGGCCTGATAACACCATGAGCGTCATGGTTATTGTATGACGCACATCAAAGGTTAGCCCGAATCCTTACCTACTTCCGACAAGGCGTAACTTTAGATAAAGAACAACGTCAGGCTAGGAGTCACTCTAAACAGAGGCTATCCCCAATAAGGGCTAAATCAAGACTGATGGATAAGTCCCATACGCACCGCCTTTAGACTGGCTTCCGCACGAGACGAAATACCCAGCTTGCGATAAATGTCTTTTACATAGCCTCGAACGGTGTGAACTGAAATCGTCAGACGCTTGGCCGCGTCGAGGACGCTGAGTCCGCCGGCAATCAGCACCAGCACCTCACGCTCTCGCGGCGTCAGATCACAAGGCTCCACAGGAGCGTATGGTCGGGAAAAAAAATCCATCATGCGCCGGGCGATGTCTGGCGACAGCGCAGGTAAATCAGACTCCAGCCCTTGCAGGGCGGCTTCCAGTACACAATTGGACTGATCCTTGAGCAAATAGCCATGTGCCCCCGCGCGCAGGGCTCGAAAAACATGGTCATCGTCATCGTAAATGGTCGTCACAACAATATTCGCACCCGTACGAGCAGGGTCGAGATTCCGGATAAAATCAACACCATCCCCATCCGGCAGCCCCAGATCGACTAGGTACAAATCATAGGTGTCTTGGTCTGCCATACGATGAGCCGCCGCCAGCGTATGGGAGAGCGTCACTGACACCTCTGCACCCAGTGCACTGCGAATACGCTCGGCCAGCCAGCGTGCCGTCTCCACGACATCCTCCAGCACCAGCACTTTGCTTACCCTTCCCACTGTCATCACCCTCGGCAAGCGCCCTCACCGTAACGTTCGCACAAGATATAAGCATGCACGCTAATGCACTAAGCAGGCAACATGACGAGACTCCCTGCTAGGGCTATGCTGTCAGCCCATCGTGGCTACGCAATAAGTAAGGAATACGGCATGCGTCTTTCCCCCCGCACCCTGATCAGCCTTGTCAGCCTGCTCAGCCTGATGGTCTGCCTTGTCGTCATCCTCAATGCCTTATCGGTTCCCCGTCTTGGCATTGCCTTTGAGGTGAACGAGGCACAACAAGTACAGATTGCGGCGATTAATACGGATAGCCCGAATGCAGGACGCGTCTCAGTCGGCGCAATCGTTACGCACTTTGTCACTCCTTCTGGCTCGCTGCCGGCCACGGCCACACTGCTCGTAGAAGAGCCGGACATATTGCCGGACTTTGCCTTATACAACGCATTCATGGCCGAGCAAGGTCAACTCACCCAAGCCCTGCAAGAAGGCCATCTTGCCCTAGTACTGGCGGATGGCCGCCAAATTGAAATGGCAACTCAGAAGGCCCGACTGGGCGATCTGTCTTGGCTATTTTGGTTCCAACTCTTTGTTGGCATTGGCGGCGCACTCACCGGGGCACTGGTCTGGGCACTTAGCCCGGCACCCTCTGTCGCCACTCGACTGTATCTGTTAACCGGCCTTGGCTATCTGGTCTTTGCCCCATCGGCAGGCATCTACAGTACGCGCGAACTGGCGCTGCCCGCCGCGGACTTTCGCCTACTTTCCATCACCAATCATGCCGGCGCGTTGTTCTTTACTGCCTCACTAACTAGCCTGCTTTGGGTCTATCCGCGCCGCTTGGGCCATGCTTGGCCAGTTCTGTTGTGCTACGCATCCGCACTAACCGTCTGGCTACTGGATGCCTCTCAGGTTGGTGGTGACCCTGGCATTTTCCACTTCGGCGTTCTTATCGTATTTGCCCTGAGTTTTGTGTTTGCAGGAATGCAGTGGTGGCAAACACGACAGCATCCGGCGGATCGAGCGGCGTTACGCTGGTTTCTGCTGTCCATTTATCTGGCCACAGGCCTATTTGCCGGCACGGTGATCATCCCTGCCGCGCTCAATCTGCCGCAGCCCGCATCGCAAGGCGTGATGTTCGGTGCCTTTTTGATCATGTATTGGGGGCTGGCGCTGGGCGTGGTGCGTTATCGCTTGTTCCAACTCGAGGCGTGGTGGTACGCCGTATGGGCGTGGTTTCTGGGGGGTATCGCCGTCGTTCTGGTCGATGTGCTGCTACTGTCCTTCTTGACCGTTCCTGATGGCATGGCACTCTCAATGTCAGTAGCCATCGTCGGCTGGCTGTACTTTCCTATCCGCCAAAAGCTATGGGAGTGGATGGGCAGTCGTCGTGAACGCACCCTCCAACAGTGGCTGCCCGATGTACTGCCCCTGCTTATCCAGACCAATATTGGCGAGGCGACTGAAACACGCCTACGCGAGCGCTGGCCTGATATTCTGCGGGCCGTATACCTGCCACTGCAGATCAGTAGCGATAGCACCGCCTTAAATGAAAGCGACACGGCACGTGTGATCGAAAATGGGCTTGCTTTGCTAGTGCCCGATTTACGCAAGAACGGTCACACCCTGCGCCTGCAACATGCGGCCAATGGAAGTCGCCTCTTTACCAATCAAGATGTTTTGACACTGGAAGCGGTGCGTAATCTGTTTGCGCTATCGCTAGACATGTTCCGTGCTCGCGATACGGGGGCTCAAGTGGAGCGTGAGCGCATCGCCCGTGATATTCACGATGATCTTGGGGCCAAGCTGCTAACTCTGCTGCACAAGAGCTCAACCGACCACCAGCCGCTAGTACGAGAGGCTATTCGCGATACGCGCGATCTGCTGCATATGCTGAACTTTCGCGACATTGTGCTGGGTGAGGCCATCATGAAGTGGCGCCATGAAATCCAGGAGCGTACTGCTGCCCAGCAGGTAACACTTAACTGGGACAACCAACTGGATAAAGAGCTGGGCACCATGTTCAGCACACGCCAGCACGCCAATCTGACACGCGTCCTGCGCGAAGCGGTAAGCAATGCCCTACGCCACAGCGGCGCTACCGAACTGACGGTGTCTCTGGCGCGCAGAGAAGGCCAACTGGTCTTTGCCGTACAGGACAACGGCAACGCTGGAGACCCCGCAGCCTGGCAAGACAATGGCCGCGGACTGGCTATCATGCGAGCGCGCATGACCGAACTGGAAGGACAGGTACGATGGGTTATTGCGCAAGGTTGTCGGGTGGAGGTCTGCGTGCCGGACACCTCTGTTGACGACTGATTCGTGCTGACTGGCTCTCTAGGGCTCTTACTCAGCCATTCATCCCTATTCAAGTATTTGCTTGACTTATTCGTCAGAACAGAGAATGATGCTCCTGCATGCCGCACAGGCTTAATGTCATGCCTGCCAGTTCTAGCGTTACGCCAGTACGTCAGTTTGTGTCCCTGTTCAGGTTTATGCGCTCCGGGTTAACGCCCACAATTTTTTTACAGGTAATTGCAACATGGCAACTGGTTCAGTCAAGTGGTTCAACGACGCTAAGGGCTACGGCTTCATCACTCAGGACGACGGTGGCGACGATCTCTTCGCTCACTTCTCCGAAATTCGTGCTGACGGCTTCCGTTCCCTCGCAGAAGGCCAAAAGGTCTCCTTCGACGTAACGATGGGCCAGAAGGGTAAGCAGGCGGCTAACATCAAGCCTATCTGATCCCTTCTGTTTCATGAAAAAACCCGGCTTTTGCCGGGCTTTTTCATTTCTGTCTTCTTAATTTATGTGCTGCTTAACCCACTGCAAAAATTGTGCAGGTGGTAGAGCGCCAGACATCCGGGCCACTTCGCGCCCCTGCTTAAAAATCATTAGTGTCGGAATGCTGCGAATGGCAAAGCGTTGACCCAACGCTTGCTCAGCCTCGGTATCCACCTTGGCCAGCTGCACTTTTGGCTCCAACTGCTCTGCCGCCTGCTCGAACACCGGCGCAAACTGCTTACATGGCCCACACCAAGGCGCCCAAAAATCCACCACTACCGGCAAGTCGCCACTGACATGGGCATCAAAGGTTGCCGCCGTTAGCACCACTGGCTTGGCCGAGAACAAGGACAGCTTGCAACTGCCGCACTTGCCTCCCGCTTCCAGGCGGTCCGCAGGAAGGCGATTCTTTCGGTGGCAATGTGGACATGCCAGCAAAATGGGTTCAGTCATCATCAAACTCCGTATTGGTTCAAGGAACATGGGGGAGCTCAACGGAATTGCAATGGTGTCGTGTGGAGGCCTGCCTAAGTGCCGACTCGCAAAAATATGACCTAAGTACAAGCAGGTTGGCTTTCATGGTCAAAAGACAGCAACAGGAGTCACACAACCTGCCTACCTGTATCAGTTAGAATGCGAACACATAGGCGGGCCATTGACCTCCCGCATAAAAAATACAAATAAAAAAATAAGGATACGTGATGTCGCCTTTCGTCACTTCAGCGTCCCTCGCCCCTTTCGTGGCCCGCTTGCATCAAGCAATTGCCCTGTTGCTGCTCCTGCTACTGGCGGCCTGTTACGGCGGCAATAGTGGGCTACCAGACCCGCCAGCCCCTGCAGTTACCGCGCCGACCATCACTGTGCAGCCCAATAGTCGCATCACGGATGAAGGGGTGGCGGTCACCTTCTCTGTGCAGGCTACAGGCAGTGGCACGCTCACCTACCAATGGTTGCGTGACGATAATGATGTTCCCGGCGCCACCCAAGCGAGTTACACATTAAGCGCGCCTGCCGCCAGTGATAATGGCAGCCTTTGGAAGGTCCGGATCAGCAATGAAGGCGGCAGCATCACTAGCTCTACCCTATTACTGACCGTCAATATTGCTAATGCTGGCATTCCAATAATCGATACCGAACCTCAGAGCCAGACAGTGACGGCGGGCAGCAACGCCTCGTTTTCAGTCACTGCCTCCAGCAGCACTCCTCTCAGTTACCAATGGCAGCGCAATGGCAGTGATGTTGCCGGCGCCACCTCGGCTACTTACTCCCTCATGCCTGCAGAGGAGTCTGACAGCGCCTCTGTCTGGAACGTTATCGTAACTAACGCTTCTGGTTCTGTTTCCAGCGCCAATGCCACCCTGACGGTCAACCCCGGCATTGTGTCTGCCCCGACCATCCAGACTCATCCCGTCTCACAGACGGTGGCGACCAACAGCATCGTCACCTTCACCGTTACGGCCTCCGGCAGCCCGGCACCAACCTTTCAGTGGCAGCGTGACGGCATTGATATTCCCGGTGCTACGGCAAGTCAATATGCAACCGGCTTCGTTGATATTAACGACAGCGGCAGCGCATGGCGCGTAATTGTCAGCAATAGTGCCGGCTCAGTCGCCAGCAACATCGCCACCCTGACTGTACAGCCGCCATCCCCGGCAGCCACAGCCGTCGTCGCCGTCGTCGCTGGGGTTCTCAATCAATCCAGTGTTGCCGATGGCACACCCGGCAGCTTCAAATACCCAGCGGGCATGAGCGTCGATGCCGGCGGCAATCTCTTCGTCGCTGATCTGCTCGGCCGGACTATCCGCCGTATTTCCTCAGCAGGCAGTGTCTCCACTTTGGCAGGCCTTACAGACAATGGCGGCGCTAACGATGGCGATAACAGCACAGCTCGCTTCAATCTTCCTGCAGGTATTGCTCTGGATGCTGCCGGGACGATCTATGTCTCGGATATCGGTAACCATAACATCCGCACGATCTCTCCTGGCGGCAGCATTTCCACGATAGCAGGCGGCATCACAGGTACGAGTGCGGCCGGTTATGTTGATGGCGCTGCTGGTGTCGCCCGATTTAAGACCCCGTGGGGTATTGCCGTGGATAGCAGTGGCACCGTTTATGTGGCCGACACCGGCAATCACGTCATTCGCATGATTAACTCGGCTGGCATGGTCTCTACGCTTGCAGGTGTGGCTGGCTCTCCAGGCGCTGTCGATGGCACAGATACCAACGCACGCTTTAAGAGTCCAACAGGCATTGTGATCGGTACAGATGGCAACCTGTATGTGGCAGACCAAGGCAACAACACCATCCGTAAAGTGACTACAGCCGGTAACGTCAGCACGCTTGCGGGAGCAGCCGGTATCAGAGGCAACGCAGATGGTACGGCAAGTGATGCACGCTTTAGCTCACCAACCGGTCTCTGCACAGACAACGCTGGCAACCTTTATATCTCCGACACTAGCAACCATTTAATTCGCAAAATCACACCCTCTGGCGAGGTCTCTACTGTTGCCGGTAACTCTGGCGCAAGCCACATTGTTCTTGGTGTTGGCGGCACTCTAAACCAGCCCATAGGCATCACCATTAATAACAGCAGCAGTACGATTTACACGACAGGCGAAAGCGCTGTATTGAGCATCACGCCTTAACTGTCATACCCGAGGCTCAACATGCGGCATCGCTTGCTTTTGCTCGTCCTGATCGTCCTGATTACCTCGGCCAGCCTGATCGCTTTGTGGGCGGGGGGATGGCTGGACTTTGCCACGGTAAAAGGCCATCACAAGCAACTGGAGGCATTGGTCAAAACATGGCCATTGCCATCGGCCATGGTGTTCTTTGTCTGCTTTGTGCTGGCCACGGGATTATCCGTACCGGTTGCGACAGGGCTGTCGTTACTGGCGGGGTCACTGTTTGGCTTTACGGAGGCGCTGCTATTGGTGTCTTTTGCCAGCACGATTGGTGCAACGCTGGCTATGCTATTGGCCCGTTATGTGCTGCGTGATGTGGTGGAGAAGCATTGGCCCCGCTTGGTAGCTAGAACCAATCGTGGACTGACACGTGATGGCTTGCTGTACCTGCTGGCATTGCGACTAGCACCGGCACCACCATTTTTTGTCGTCAACCTCCTCATGGGGCTGACACGCATTTCCGCAAGGCGATTTTTTATTGTCAGTCAGCTCGGCATGCTGCCCATTGATCTGGTGTTTGTGAATGCAGGGCGAGCCCTTGCGAAGGTAGATTCTCCCTCCGATGTTCTTAGCACGGACATCATGCTGGCCCTGACACTGGCCAGCCTGTTGCCATTAGTGCTGCGTTACTTCATCCGGCGCCGACTGCACACTGTAATGCCCTGATCAGAACACGCCGGCTGTCAGTGCTTGATCCTTCACCAGCCCCCAGCCATCCGTTTTCAACGCAGTTGCGGTATCGATCTTGCCCTTCAGTAGCGTTAGCACGTAATACACCTCGGTACCCAAGCACACTTCATAAATCAGTGTGTAATCACCCACTTCTACGTCCAACTTGACCGGCAACTCTTCACACGGCGAAAAAGCAAATAGTTCGGCTGTATCAATAATCTCGAAGGGTACTTGCACCGTGCGCTGCGCTCCCTTGCTCGGCAAGAATTTTTCCACCGTGCGCACCACCACATCTGCACCGAAGGTCTCGTCTGACAGTGGATCCAGCAGCACTAGCCCTGGCTGCCACATAAGCCCCTGCTGGAGATTACCCTCACCCCATTCCAACTCATCGTCATCAACAGCGCGTGAACGCAGGCCAAACTGGCTATGACTGATTTCAAGATCAAGTTTGCACTGCATGAGAAAACACTCCGGAAGGGTAAAATGCTATTGACGCGACGAGAGTCTAAATGACCGGGGGCCCTGAGGCTATTTTCATTACGGCACCCTGCGGTTCTTATCTGGTCTTTGAGGTCAATCGTGCATGCCCTCTGGCAACTGTAATCCGTGCTTGCCGGCGGTAAGCTGCCAGTCCTTCAGAATGGCCCACATACATCAGAGGCCATCGCCTTTGCGGAACCCACCATGGTCCTTGATGAGATCTACAAAAAAAACCGCGCCATCGAAGGTGCCGTGCTGAAATTCCGGCGGGATCGCGTGCCCGTTGCCCTGTCTTTGATCGTTTTTACCGTACAACTAGCGGCTTGGTACTGGCTGCCACTCGCTGGAGCCATAGCGACCGGCATTCTGCTGCTGCCGTTTCTGGGCAGTTGTGCGATTTTCAATCACCACCAGCAACATCACAACGCCTTCAATTCCCGCGTACTCAACCGTTTGTGGGAAGTCATTCTGGGCACTCAAACCATGATCACTTCATATGCTTGGGTGCTGCACCACAACTTTGGCCATCACCCTCACTACCTTAACCAACCACCCTGCCCTAGCAATATCGAAGATGAGTCGCGCTGGGCGCGGCGCAATGGCAGTTTGATGGGCCGTACTGAGTACACGCTCAACCTGATGTTACGTGCCCCTTTTGATTCAGTCCGGGTCGGCCTGCATCGGCGCCGTGAACTGCTCTGGTTTACCTTGATGATGATTCCGTATTTGGCGCTGCAATTACTGCTGGCTTGGGTTAACTGGCAGAACTACCTTGCGGTATTCCTAGTGCCATCTTCCCTCATGCTCACGTATGTGTACTGGCTAACCTACGAGCATCATAGCGGACTCCACACTGACAACCCTTATGCTGGCTCACGTAATCGCGTTGGGCGGCTATATAATCTGCGTGCTTTTAATCTGGGCTATCACACGGCCCATCACATAAAACCGTACATTCACTGGTCGCTTCTTCCTGCTTATCACGAACTGATCAAGGACAAGATCCCCCCTGAATGCTACGTGAAGTGCCGCTAGTACCGCCTATAAAAAAGCCCGGATACTTCCGGGCTTTTTTGCATCTGCGTTAAATGTAGCCCCCAATCAGAACAGCATATTGACAGCCGCCTGCGCCACGCTATTGCTCAAATCAAAGCGCTTACCACTCAAAAACCGGTTTAACACACTCGTAATCCACTCACGCTCACAGCGGAAGTTAACGACCACAAACGCATCCGGCTCCACTTGGTAATCTACTTGCAGCCACAAGGGAGCCTTCTCGCCCTTCAACAATACTTGCAACACGGCCTGATTGGACTTGGGCTCTACCTCCACACCAACGATCTCGCCATAGTCTGCGAAATACTTATTGAGGAGCATCTTGACGCCCATAGAACGAATGGCATCGAGGGCCATGAAATACTCCATTCAATTTGAAATGTGATCAGTCTTAATTGCTGTTATATACCGCTACTTGCTTGCCAACTATCTTTTTAGTGTGCTCGCGCTTTTACTGCATTAGCACGTGCAGTGCATGTAATAGAACCATCTGCTGCGGGAGACGGCAGGCGTGCCCGCAAGCTCTCCTGCAGAGTAACAACCTGCTCTGGCGTAAGCATCTTCAATAACTTACCAACACTCGGGCCAAACTGTATTGTGGCCCAGTAATCATCAAAGTCTGCATACGTGCGCTGTACAGTAATCACATGCGTTTGCACATCGACCAGACCAGCGCCGCTCCACAGCGACTGCAAAACATCCAGACGCGAGGCCTCCGGGCTAGGTGGCGAAGGTACCACCTGCCCAAGATCACGCAAGGTTTGTTGCAGCGAAAAATAGGGAAAGCCACCACCCTCCATGTCCCACGCATACGCCGACACTGTGCCGCCCGATCGCACCACGCGCGTCATCTCGGCTACGCCTTTCGCCGGATCGGGTACAAAGAAAATCACCAGCGGCATCACGGCGACATCAACGCTGTCATCCGAATAAGGCAAGGCCATAGCATCGCCCTGACGAAAGCTAGCTGCCTGCAGGCCCGTACGCTGACGCGCATAGATAAGTTGATCCTCCGACGGATCAATGCCATCAATAATGGCCGGAGCACAACGCTCAGCAATCATTCCGGTAAAAGCGCCGTTGCCACAGCCTATGTCTAACCAGTGCAGGCTACTGGGCAATGCCAACCAATCCAGAAATTGCTGCCCGACTGACTGACTCCAAACGCCCATGAAGCGTTCGTATCCGGCACCGTCGTTAAATCGGATTTGCGGTGTTGTCATTGCATGGTGCTCCTATGTACTAGTCAGTCATTTTTGAAAAAAATGAGCAGGCATTTATTGTGTCGACATCATGACCGATAGCATCAATTATGCGACGGCTCGCCATTACACTGGCCAATAAAAAGACGGCTAATCCATCACTTTCCCACGACCGGCCTTAACCTCGGAACGCTCCGATTTGGTTTTGAGGCGACGCTGTTTAGATCCATACGTTGGCTTAGTGGAACGGCGCGGCGTTGGTACATGGGCAGCCTCTGTCACTAACGCTTCCAGACGCGCAATCGCTTCAAGGCGATTCTCTTCCTGACTGCGCGAGGTCTGCGCCTTAATAATCAGTATGCCATCTTTAGTTGCACGCGAACCCGCGAGTGCAATCAAACGCGCCTTTACTTCTTCAGGCAGCGAGGAAGCGGGTACATTGAAACGCAAGTGTATGGCACTGGAAACCTTGTTGACGTTCTGACCGCCAGGCCCCTGAGCGCGAATCGCGATGAATTCGATTTCATCGAGCGGAATAGAGAACGTCATGAGCTGAGCGGCGGCATGTAAAGTAAAAAGGGGCGATCATCTGACCGCCCCTTTTTACTGTTAACCACCGATCTTCTTGTACTTGATTCGGTGCGGGCCTGCGTTAGCGCCTAACTTCTTTCTCCGGTATTCCTCAAACTCGGTGTAGTTACCGTCGTACCACTCTGCCTCATCGCCGTCGAAAGACAGGATGTGGGTGGCAACACGATCAAGGAACCAGCGGTCATGGGACACGCACATGACCACGCCCGGGAAGGTAAGAATCGCTTCTTCCAACGCACGCAACGTTTCGACGTCAAGATCATTGGAGGGTTCATCAAGCAGAATCACGTTAGCGCCAGCCTGCAGGATTTTCGCCAACTGTAAACGGTTACGTTCGCCGCCGGAGAGATCACCCACGCGCTTTTGCTGATCAGAGCCCTTGAAATTAAAGCGGCCGATATAAGAGCGCGATGGTACTTCGTACTCACCCACTTTCATGATATCGAGACCGCCGGATACTTCTTCCCACACGGTTTTTGTGTCGTCTAGCGTGTCACGAATCTGACCGATGTAAGCAACCTTGACGCTCTCACCGACAATCACTTCACCGCTATCCGGCTTCTCTTCACCTGTAATCATGCGGAACAACGTAGTTTTACCAGCACCATTGGGACCGACAATACCGACGATGGCGCCCTTAGGCACGGTGAAGGAAACGTTTTCATACAACAGCCGATCGCCGAAGGACTTGGCGATGTTGCGCACCTCAACCACCTGATCACCCAGACGCTCGCCCGGCGGAATATAAATTTCCTGGGTTTCTGCGCGCTTCTGGAACTCTTTGGACGCCAACTCATCGTAAGCAGCCATACGCGCCTTGCTCTTGCTCTGACGACCCTTGGCGTTGGAACGTACCCATTCCAGTTCACGCTTAAGCGCCTTGGTGTGAGCTTCTTCCTGACGCTGCTCAGTATCGAGACGAGCACTTTTCTGCTCCAGCCAGCTGGAGTAGTTACCCTGCCAAGGAATGCCGTGGCCACGGTCGAGCTCAAGAATCCATTCCGCGACATTATCGAGGAAGTAGCGATCATGGGTGATGGCCACGATGGTGCCGGGGAAATCTTTCAGGAAGCGTTCCAGCCAGCTTACCGACTCGGCGTCGAGATGGTTGGTCGGTTCGTCCAGCAGCAGCATGTCCGGCTTGGACAGCAGGAGACGGCACAGGGCGACACGACGGCGCTCGCCGCCAGACAGCTTGGTGACATCCGCATCCCACGCTGGCAGACGCAATGCATCAGCGGCCTGCTCCAACTGGTTATCAAGGTTATGCCCGTCCCACGCTTGAATAATGGCNNTTAAGGCCCAGCACGCCGATCTTGGCACCCGGAAAGAAGGAAAGAGAGATGTCTTTCAGGATTTCCCGCTTGGGCGGGACAATCTTGGAGACACGATTCATCGTATAGATGTATTGAGCCATCTGAATCTACCTAAAGGATTGTATCTGCAGATACCGGGCAGGCCGGCGAAGTGGGCGCAAGTATACCGGTTTGTAGCGGCTCCGTGATGCACAAAACCGGTCTACAAAGGTTAACTCGCGACGCGAGACGCTTTTGTTCTCAGTGCGATTCCCGCATTGAGGCGGCTATGGCTGCTGGCGAACGCGCCAGATAAGCAAGTGCCTGCTCCGTACTGCCTTCATTGACCGGATGAAAGCGTGGCGAGATCCAGCGCAGAGTCCCCATCACCAGAAATCCAAACGTGGGCACATTCCGGGTACGCCGCCCTACTCGCTCCAACTCCATCATTATTTTCCAAAATGAATACCGCGCGATGCGTTGCGCCTCTTGATCGGCATCCTGTATCGCTAGGCCTCGGCATGCCACACCAAGGTATCCAAGGAATAACGGAAAAACGATGGCCATCAGCGCCTGCCGACTCAAGTAAAAACCAAACTGGGTTTTACACAGGTGCTCATAAAGATCAAACGCCACGGANNATGCCCGTGAAATGCTCGACCGCCGCAATCAAGCCAATACGGACTATCAGCCACTGCTTTTCAAGCAGCCTATTTTTCAATAACGGCATACCAAAGGGCGTATCTCCGAGCATGTGTCCAAACAAATGATCTGCCGCAGCCTGCACTTCATTTGTATTGATGCCATGCCGAACCAGATACTCCCCTGCACGCGTATGCACGCGAGAGTGAACGGCTTCCTGCCGAATAAAACCTTCCACATCGGCACGCAATTGTGTGTCGGTTACATAAGGCAGCGCTTTATTGAATAGCCGACAAAACCACAGCTCTCCCGGCGGTAACAGCAAATGAATGCCATTGATCATGTGCGTGGCAAAAGGATCGCCCGGCAGCCAGTGCAACGGCGTGTTCTCCAAGTTGAACTGCACGCGGCGCGCCTTGAGTTGATGCCTAACTGCAGTCGCCATCATTTCTCTCCTGCAACGAAACCCTGCTTTTCGGATTAGGCCTGCTGACCCTGTGCATGAGGGCACTCGCCCGTTGCACTAGATCGTAGTGAGCTGTTTTGCGGCGGATTAACACGGCAATGCTCCAGCACATCAGGCATCACATCAGCCTCAACTCCCTCCACAAACTCAACAATGTGGCTGGCGATCAGATCGGGCTGACTTAGCAACACCCAGTGCCCTGCGTGAATATCACGGCGATAAAGCTGCGGCACCCAGCGCGGCAAATCATCAAATAACGATGCACCGACATAGTTATCTTCCGTGGGCACCAGCAGCTGCACGGGGCATGCTGCATAGCGCTTTTCGGGTTGCCGCAACTTGGCAATAAAGTTGGCGCGATACAGTTTCACACCATGCTGACCATCGGCGGTCTGGGTAGGATTGGGTGATGGCTCGACCACCCCTTCGCGCTTTTGCAAAAAAGTAGGCCAGTAACGCCCGACTCCCGCCCGCCATGCCGCCGCCGGCAGAACCGGCAACTGAAAGAAGCCGATGTACCAAGTGCTCATCAGCTGCCGCGCCACTCTGATTTTTGTGGCCAAGGAAGGGGCCGCAGCGCGATCACGAATCCAGAATGACGCATGATCGAGACTGGGGCCGGAAATACTGGTAAACGATGCAATTCGTGGCTTAAGGCGGTCGGTAGTCACCGACTCCCACGTCTGGATCGAGCCCCAGTCATGGGCGGCCAGATGAAAATGTCGATCTGGAATAACGGCATTTACTACCGCGGCCAAATCACGGGCCAGCACAGGCAGGCGGTAATCCTCAACGGCTACAGGTGCATCCGACTGGCCGGCTCCGCGCACGTCATAGGCAATTACAAAAAAACGCTGCGCCAGACGCTTGGCTACCGGCTCCCAAACCAGATGGTTGTCCGGGTAACCGTGCACCAGCAACACGGGCACTTTTTTGCTGTCGCCATACATGACCACGTGCAGTCCAACACCGTCGGAATCCACACGGGTTGTCGAGATATTCATGCTGCGCTCCCTCAGCCAACCATCAGGCATGGCTGGCCAATCTAAACATCGTTAAGACATGCCCAATTGTTACAGCGCCCAATGTCATATATCAAAGTCAGAACGGGCCAGTAAGCCATCCTCTTGGGCCTGAGCTACGTTTACTAATGATGAATACAGCTCATCGGACACCCGCGCGCTTTTCACTCCACCTGTCCGCTGGTTTCGGCTAGAATATGCGCCCTTCTGCCCAGCCCTTCGTCCATGAGGTTCGTGATGTTCAACAAAGACGTGACTCTTGCCAGCTTTGACCCAGAACTGGCCCAGGCCATCGCCAATGAAGACCGCCGTCAGGAAGAGCATATCGAGCTTATTGCCTCGGAAAACTATTGCTCACCTGCCGTCATGGAAGCCCAAGGCTCCAAACTCACGAACAAGTACGCCGAAGGCTACCCCGGCAAGCGCTACTACGGCGGCTGCGAATACGTCGACGTGGTTGAGCAGCTGGCTATCGACCGCGCCAAAGAACTGTTTGGCGCCGACTACGCCAACGTGCAGCCTCATGCTGGCTCGCAGGCCAATGGCGCTGTCTTTCTGGCCCTACTCAATGCCGGCGACACCATTCTGGGCATGAGCTTGGCGCATGGCGGCCACCTCACTCACGGTGCCAAGGTTAATTTCTCTGGTAAGTCCTACAACGCTATATCCTATGGACTGGATATCGCTACTGGTGAAGTGGATTACGACGAAGTTGAACGTCTGGCCGTCGAACACAAGCCAAAAATGATCATCGCCGGCTTCTCTGCTTATTCCCGCGTAATGGACTGGGCACGTTTCCGCACCATCGCCGACAAGGTCGGGGCGTATCTGATGGTCGACATGGCTCATGTCGCCGGCCTCGTGGCCGCTGGTATCTACCCTAATCCTGTGCAAATCGCCGACGTCACCACGACGACTACGCACAAAACATTGCGCGGCCCTCGTGCTGGTCTGATTTTGGCGAAGAAGAACGAAGAGATCGAAAAGAAGCTGAACTCTGCCGTGTTCCCCGGCATTCAGGGCGGCCCACTTGAGCACGTTATTGCGGCAAAGGCAGTGGCCTTCAAAGAAGCCATGTCCCCAGAGTTCAAGGCCTATCAACAGCAAGTGGTAACGAACGCTCGTGCCATGGCCGCTGTGTTGATTTCTCGTGGCTTTGATATTGTTTCTGGTGGCACCGACAATCACCTCTTCCTGCTCTCGTTGATCAAGCAGGATGTGACCGGCAAGGATGTTGATGCGTGGCTCGGGGCTGCTGGCATCACCGTGAACAAGAATGCCGTGCCGAATGACCCTCGCTCACCGTTTGTGACGTCCGGTATTCGTATCGGCACTCCGGCCGTAACAACACGTGGTTTTGGTGAAGCCGAGTGCCGCGAGCTGGCCGGCTGGATCGCCGATATCATCGACGCCCGTGGTGATGAGGCCGTTACTCAGGCGGTCGCCGCCAAAGTGAAAGCTGTTTGCGCTAAGTTCCCGGTTTACGGCGCCTAAGCGAGAGAGTAATAAATCCCCCCTCTCCCACGGAAAGGGGGGATGCTGTATAGATGCACTGCTGTTGCCGAAACATCAGGAAGGTTCTTTAGAGGTTTTTATGAAAGCATGCCCAAACCGTCATAAACAGATGGCACGTAAAACGCACTGCGCACCACCGCCGAGACATCATTTTTCGTCAGGCGAGGTTGCAAGCACTGTGCAACGCCGTTCGACACTCGCACTCTAGGTTTGGGAGCCTTTCCTTATGCACTGTCCTTTCTGTAGTACCGACGACACAAAAGTCATCGACTCTCGTCTGGTCGCCGATGGCGGCCAGGTGCGTCGTCGTCGTGAATGCACCGCCTGTGGCGAACGCTTCACCACCTTTGAAACCGCCGAACTCGTCTTGCCCCGCATCATCAAATCCGATGGCGTGCGCCAGCCCTTTGACGAGGCCAAGCTGCGCTCCGGCATGATGCATGCATTACAGAAACGCCCCGTTGCCATCGAACAAATTGATGCCGCGGTTGGCCGCATCCTGCACCGCCTGCGTGCCTCTGGCGAACGCGAAGTCAAAGCCCGCATGGTGGGCGAATTGGTCATGGACGAACTCAAGTCATTGGATTCTGTCGGCTATGTGCGCTTTGCATCGGTGTATCGCAGCTTTCAGGACATCAGCGCATTCCGTACGGAAATTGATAAGCTCGAACGCGATACACAGGCATCGGAATGAGTTTTTCTCCTGACGACATCCGCCACATGAGCGAAGCGATACAGCTGGCTCGCCGTGGCCGCTTCACTACGCAGCCCAACCCGCGCGTGGGCTGCGTTATTGTGAAGGATGGTGTCGTCGTAGGGACGGGCTATCACGCTCGTGCCGGCGGCCCGCATGCCGAAGTTGTCGCGTTGAAACAAGCGGGCTACCGCGCTTATGGCGCCACTGCCTATGTCACGCTAGAACCCTGCGCCCATCATGGCCGCACACCACCTTGCGCTAACGAACTGGTAATTGCCGGCCTTAATCGCGTTGTCGTGGCCATGGAAGACCCTAATCCTCTCGTCGCTGGTAAGGGCATGGACATCCTGCGCCAAGCCGGCATTACCGCCGAATCTGATTTATTGGCCGATGAAGCCCGCGCACTCAACCCCGGCTTTCTGCGTCGCATTAAAGGCGGCCTGCCATGGACACGCGTCAAACTCGCCGCCAGCCTGGATGGTCGCACCGCGGCCGCTTCAGGTGAGTCCAAATGGATTACTGGCCCCGACGCTCGTCGTGATGTACAGCTGTGGCGCGCCATGAGTTCTGCCATCATCACTGGCATTGGTACAGTGTTGGCAGATGACCCTGCACTGACTGTGCGCCCGGATGAGTGCGAGGACTGGGACCACGGCGAGCCAGTACAACCTTGGCGTGTGGTACTGGATACCGATTTCCGCACACCGCTCACCGCCAAAATACTCAAGCAGCCGGGCCGCACCATTATTGTCGGCATCCGCTCGCAACTGCCCAGGCAAACTGCCCTGCGTGATGCTGGCGCGGAGATATGGGTGTTGGACGGAAAATCCGGCAAGGTAGACCTTAAAGTGCTGCTCCAACGCCTGGCGGATGAAGGTGCTAACGAAGTGCTGATCGAGGCAGGAGCCACTGTTGCCGGTAGCGCGGCCCGTGCCGGTCTTGTGGATGAATACGTGATTTATCAAGCACCCGTACTGATGGGCAGCAGCGCTAAGCCGCTGTTGGACTGGCCGCAGCAATTCATGCGCGAACAGCGCAAACTTGTGATTACTGACCTGCGCATGGTGGGTAACGATATCCGCCTACTGGCCCGCCCCAAAGCATTGTGAGTGGAGAGAGCGTTCATGTTTACCGGTATTATTGAAGCAGTTGGCACCATACGCGCCATTGAGCCGCGTGGTGGTGATGTGCGTCTGTCTATTGCCACCGGCAAACTCGACCTGAGTGATGTAAAGCTGGGTGATTCCATTGCCACCAACGGTGTCTGCCTGACTGCAGTGGCGTTACCCGGTGATGGATTTATCGCCGATGTTTCGACGGAAACCTTGATGCGATCCACACTAAAAACACTCAAGGTGGGTGAGCGCGTAAATCTGGAAAAAGCCCTGATGCCACAATCACGTCTTGGCGGCCACATTGTCAGCGGCCATGTTGATGGTATTGGCGAAGTGGTGGGTCGTGATGTCTCAGCACGTGCCGTACTTTTTCGCATAAAGGCGCCGGATGCATTGGCAAAATATATTGCCGAAAAAGGTTCGATCACCACGGATGGTATTAGCCTTACTATTAACGGACTGCGTGGCGCAGAATTTGACCTCACCATCGTGCCGCACACCGTGCAGGAAACTAACATTGCCGGCTGGGCAGTTGGTACGAAAATCAATCTGGAAGTAGATGTGATTGCCCGTTATCTGGAGCGCCTGCTACTGGGCGATAAAGCGGCTGATGCCAGCCACCAGAGCGGCATCACCACGGCCTTTCTGGCCGAAAATGGATTTATGAAGTAAGCACGCTGATTTAACCACGGCCACTTACGGCCCTCTCGTCAAAACGAGAGCGCGGAGAGATTGAAAGATGGCGCTGAACACGATTGAAGAACTGATTACCGATATACGTCTTGGCCGTATGGTGGTCTTGATGGATGACGAAGATCGCGAAAATGAAGGCGACTTGGTCATGGGCGCGTCCCATTGCCGTCCTGAAGACATCAACTTCATGGCGAAATTTGGCCGTGGCCTGATCTGCATGCCCATGACGCGCGAACGTTGCGAGCAACTCAAGTTGCCGCTAATGGTGCAACGCAATGCCTCTGGCTACGGCACCAAGTTTACCGTTTCTATTGAAGCGGCCGTGGGCGTATCCACGGGCATCTCTGCGGCCGACCGCGCATGCACTGTGCAAGCCGCCGTAGCACGTGATGCAAAAGCCTCGGATATTGTGCAGCCGGGCCATATTTTTCCGTTAATGGCAGAGCCAGGTGGCGTACTCAAGCGTGCAGGCCATACTGAAGCGTCTTGCGATCTGGCTCGCCTTGCCGGCCTTGAGCCTGCGGGCGTGATCTGCGAGATCATGAACGAAGATGGCACCATGTCTCGTCGTCCTGATCTGGAAAAGTTTGCTGAAGAACATAGCCTAAAGATCGGCACGATTGCCGACCTTATTCATTACCGCATGGTCAATGAACAAACCGTGACGCGTGTCGACACCCGCACACTGCCAACGGCGTACGGCGACTTTACCATGCACGTGTACCGCGAACCTGATGGTGTCGACACCCATATTGCCTTGGTGAAAGGTGATAGCAGTACTGGCTCCATACCAACGGTGCGCGTGCATGTCGTGAACCCAATGCGCGATTTGCTGCAGGCCAAATACAACGGTCGCATTGGCTGGAGCTTGCAAAAATGTCTGCAAGAAGTTGCCGATAGTGACTACGGCATCGTGGTGCTGATTGGTCATGACTACAGCTCAGCCAATATTATTGAGCATATCGACGAATTTTTTGGCGATCGGACTCGTGCCGAAAGCTCCGGCATGTATCTCAACATTGGCACTGGCTCACAAATCCTGCGCGACCTTGATGTGCGCAAGATGCGACTCTTGAGTTCCCCCATGAAATTCAACGCGCTTTCCGGCTTTGGCTTAGAAATCGTGGAATACGTAACCACTGAATAACCATTAATCCACGTCTCTTCGTTACGAAGAAGTGAATGACTGAAAAGGAAACCGACATGAGCAAGATCAACGTCATCGAAGGCAACTTCGCCCAGGCCGACGGCAAGTACGCCATTGTAGTTGCCCGCTTTAACAGCTTTGTTGTCGAGTCCTTGCTGGACGGCGCTGTCGACACATTAAAGCGTCACGGCGTAAAAGAAGAAAACATCACTGTGGTGCGCGTACCGGGTGCATGGGAGCTTCCATTGGCCGCACAAAAGCTGGCTGAGAAAAAATCTTTCGACGCCATTATTGGCCTCGGCGCTGTTATCCGTGGCGGTACGCCGCACTTTGATTTTGTCTGTAACGAAGCCGCCAAGGGACTCGGCGTAGTCGGCCTGCAATACAGCTTGCCCGTTATATTTGGCGTATTAACGACCGACTCCATCGAGCAGGCCATTGAACGTTCCGGCACCAAAGCCGGCAACAAAGGCTCGGATGCCGCCATGACCGCCATCGAAATGGTGTCGGTACTAAAGGCCATCTGATACGGAGTGCGCCCCTGCAGGAGTGAACGCACTCCTGCAGTCATTTTCGCCATTCCGACGAGAGAGTTCCCGTGAGCAAAAGCAATACCATGGCCATCAAACCGTCAGCCCGCCGTAAGGCACGTCGCTTTGCCATGCAGGCGCTGTACGAATGGTCTATTTCGCAAAATCCAGTGCATGAAATTGAGGCGCGTTATCGCGTCGAGAATGACATGCACAAAGTAGATCTCGATTACTTTCACGAACTAATTCACGAAATCGTCAAACAGAGTAACGATATCGATGACGCGTTCATGATGCATCTTGATCGAAAGATGCACTCTCTCGATCATGTCGAACGCGCTATTTTGCGCATCGGCACGTATGAAATGCTGCGCCGGTTGGATGTACCTTACAAGGTTGTCATCAACGAAGGCATCGAGCTAGCCAAGGACTTTGGCGCCACCGAATCACACAAATATGTGAACGGCATTCTCGACGAAGTCGCTAAGCAGCACCGCAAGATCGAACGCAATAACTGAGTATCGTCATGTCCGGTTATGGCGAGTTCGACATCATCCGTGAGTTTTTTTCCCGACCCGGGCACGACGACAATGTTGTGCTTGGCATCGGGGATGATGCGGCCTTGCTCGCCGTACCAACGGGTGAAGTATTAGTGGTAACGACCGACACACTGGTTACTGGCTGCCACTTCCCGGAAAATGCACTCGCCTACGATATCGGCTGGAAAAGTCTTGCCGTTAATCTTTCAGACCTAGCCGCCATGGGTGCTAAAGCACGCTGGGTGACGCTGGCCATCACTCTGCCGGATAACGACGCGGACTTTCTGCGTGAGTTTACGCACGGTTTTTTTTCGCTAGCCGACCAGAATGGCGTTCGTCTTGTTGGCGGTGACACCACGCGCGGCCCCCTTAGCATCACCGTAACGGCCATGGGCACCGTGCCCGTCGCACAGGCTTTGCGTCGCGATGGTGCCCGCCCCGGTGATGATCTTTATGTCTCTGGCACACTGGGCGATGCTGGCCTGGGCTTGCGCCTTACGCTAGAGCAATGGCCGGACGCCATCGAGCCGCAGAATCAGGCTATTGCCCTAGAGCGACTAAATCGCCCACAACCCCGCCTTGCACTTGGTCTGGCATTACGTGATCTGGCCACCGCCTGCATGGATGTCTCTGATGGATTGGCTCAGGACCTCAGCCACCTGCTCCGTGCCTCGCAGGTCGGTGCCGAACTGAATCTTGATGCCCTGCCCCTGAGCCCTGCTTTGCAGGCAATCGACCCGGCTTTCGCCACTATTTTCGCGCTGACCAGTGGCGACGACTATGAACTGCTGTTCACCGCGCCAGTACATGCCCGTGACGCAATTGCTCGCCTGCCGATTCCATGCCAACGGATCGGCTGCATCACAGAGGCTCACGGACTCATCTTCCAGCGTGACGGCCATCCTGTGGACATGCCGGTAGCCGGCTACACCCATTTCTGACACTCTGATCTTTCACTCCGGCAAGGCCGCCCCCATGAATAAGCCCAACCTGCGCGACCCCCTGCAATTACTGGCCTTTGGCTTTGGCAGCGGCCTCGCCCCGAAAGCGCCCGGCACCTTCGGCTCCCTTGGGGCGCTGGTGCTTTTCCCGCTGTTGGCTCTGCTTACCCTGCCAGCCTATCTGGTCGTCGTACTGCTCGCCTCGCTTGCCGGTATTGCCATCTGCGATCATGCGGCCAAGGCCTTACAGGTGCATGATGATGGCCGCATCGTCTGGGACGAGTTTGCCGGCCAGTGGATAGCACTAATTCCTCTCGTACCGGTACTGCATTGGGATGGTGCCAGCGTACTCTGGCTGCTGGTTGGCTTTGGCCTGTTCCGCTTATTCGATATTGCCAAGCCTTGGCCGATCGGCTATCTGGACAGAAAAGTACATGGTGGACTTGGCATCATGGTCGATGATTTGGCCGCCGGGGCAATAGCGGGAGCCTGCTTGTACGCCCTGCGTATGCTGTTTAACGCTTAAGCCGCTGAGGACACGATGAAATCACTAGTCGCCCTACTGCTACTGCTCACTCTGGCCAGCAACGCACTGGCCAGCCGGGATGACCCGCATGTATTAGTGATCGGACTGCTCGGACAAAAAGCCTTGCTCAGGATCGACGGCGAGCAGCATATGCTGGCTGTGGGCGAGCGTATTGGTGGCGTTACCGTACTAGAGGTCACCCGGCAAGACACACTGCTGCGCATCAACAAGCGGGAAGTGCGGTTAGCGATGGGTAAAGATACCGGCGCCATCACCCAGCGCAGTGCTGGCGCCAGTGTCGAGATTGGCATGAATGGCTACGGCCAATTCATTACCGGCGGCCAGATCAACGGCCGCGTTGTGCGTTTTCTGGTAGATACGGGTGCCAATACCGTCTCGCTAACCGCCAACGATGCACGGGCTATTGGCCTAGATTACAAACGCATTGGTGAGCGGGTCGGAATCATGACGGCCGGAGGCAATATAGAGGGCTGGTCTGTCACCCTTGGCAGTGTGCAAGTAGGTCCAATTACGGTCCGTAATGTGATCGCCACTGTTCGCGAGAGCAACGACAACGCTCCTATCCTGCTGGGCATGACCTTTTTGTCCCGGGTCAGTATGCAGCATGAACAGAACCGAATCCGCCTGACTGCGCGCTAAGCGACCACCATTCATTCTGCCGACTGCCCTGTTCCTGACCGCCGGGTTTGCTACAATGCACGCCCCCCTATCCCGGGAGCCATCCGTGCCTGTTGCTTTCGTCGCTGCATCCCAACTGCCTACTCGTCATGGCAATTTCATGATTCATGCCTTCGAGGACCCCGAGACAGGCAAGGAACATGTTGCCTTGGTTATGGGTGATGTCGCCAGTGGTCAGCCCGTATTGATGCGCATGCACTCTGAGTGCCTGACCGGTGATGGCTTCGGCAGTCTGCGCTGTGATTGCGGCCCGCAACTTGAAGCCGCCATGCAAAAAATTGCCGAGACTGGTCGTGGTGTGATTCTTTACTTGCGCCAGGAAGGCCGCGGCATCGGATTGCTTAACAAGATTCGCGCCTACCATCTGCAGGACGAAGGNNATGACCAATAACCCGCGCAAGGTTGCGGCACTACAGGCTCACGGAATTATCGTGGAAGAACGCGTGCCCTTAATGACTGGGCGCAATCCGCATAATGAGCAATACCTTGACACCAAGCGTGGCAAGCTCGGGCATATGTTCGACAAGGAATAAGCTCTCTTGGCTATATGACCATGTCAAAAATAGCCATTCATCTGCCATTTCTGTTATTGCCGCACAGACAACAGCACACCTGCCATTGCCCACTACACTCAAACTCATGACGTCTCCACCTTCTACCGGAGGTAGCGTAATGAGCTTACGACATGGTGATTGCAATACTTCTCAGTACTTTCGTACGGATCGTATTTGCACCGGCAACGGGCTATTTTATTTCAGCACTCGGGAGGGCACTCTTGAGGGCCCCTATCAAACTCGTGCACATGCCGAGGTCGCTTGCGCTGTTTATATTCGCGACCATCAGGACCCCACTCGAATCGCCAGCGCTCGGGTAGCGCCAGATGAGCACTACTATCGCTATGTAAATCATTCGATGGAGTAAAGCGGGTTAATACTGTTAGGCACGACTGCATCAGCAAGCAGTGTCATTTTGCCGACAGGAACAGGCACCGATTAGCCTGCCCTCAACGCATTTTCTAAACTATATTCAATCGGCCCCTGAACTGATAGAAAGCAACGTGCAGCGTGACTGTACCGCGGCAGCAATGCCGTTAGCATCTAATCCACAGGTCGCAAGCATATCGGTATGCGTTGCATGCTCAATAAAGGCATCTGGAATACCCAGATTGAGCACGGCTATAACAATACCCGCGCGCGCCAAAAATTCATTTACTGCTGACCCTGCACCGCCCATCACCGCGTGCTCTTCCACTGTCACCAGCAAATCATGTGATGCTGCCAATTCACGAATAAGTGCTTCATCGAGAGGCTTTACAAATCGCATATCGACTACCGATGCATTGAGACTTTCGGCTGCCTCAATGGATGGCGCCACCATGGTGCCGAAGGCAAGAATAGCCACTTTACTACCCTGACGACGCAGCACACCTTTGCCCAATGGCAGGGCTGTCATGGCTTTTTCAATCGCCGCTCCAGTTCCGGTACCGCGGGGATAACGCACCGCTGCCGGCCCCTTAAACTCAAAGGCGGTGTACAGCATTTGTCGGCACTCATTTTCGTCCGACGGCGCCATGATGACGATGTTAGGAATCGTGCGCATAAAAGCATAGTCATACGCGCCTGCATGCGTGGGGCCGTCTTCACCAACCAGCCCAGCACGATCGATACCAAACGTCACATCCAAATTTTGCAGCGCAATATCGTGTACTAGCTGATCATAGCCACGCTGCAAAAACGTCGAGTAAATCGCCACCACTGGCTTCTGGCCTTCACAAGCCATGCCGGCCGCAAACGTCAGTGCATGTTGCTCGGCAATGGCAACATCGTGATAGCGCCCAGGAAACTGTTGCGCAAACTTCACCATTCCTGAACCTTCGCACATGGCTGGCGTAATCCCAACACAGCGAGGATCTGCAGCGGCCATATCACACAGCCAGTCGCCAAATACATCGG
Organism: Moraxellaceae bacterium UBA2031; assembly: GCA_002333145.1. Lineage (GTDB taxonomy): Bacteria > Pseudomonadota > Gammaproteobacteria > Pseudomonadales > Moraxellaceae > UBA2031. The sequence goes on along the minus strand of DDBN01000135.1, from coordinate 27,238 downwards.
CGTACTTTGGCATTTTCACTACAGGCGTAATCGGCGTTTCACGCTCAACTGCCGGCGCAATTTTAGTAATAGCGTGATAGCCGATTGGATCAGCTTCAGCCGGCGCAAAGCCCTTACCCTTGGTCGTGTAGATATGCAGCAACTGCGGCCCAGGTGCATCACGCAGATTGGAAATAGTCTCGACCAGCGCCTCTAAATCGTGACCATCAATCGGGCCGACATAATTAAAGCCGATGCTTTCAAACAATGCGCCGGGGGAATTCACCAGATGCTTCAAGCTCTCTTCAGTGCGACGGGCAAAATTAAGTGTGGCCGGCATCGCGGAAAGCACGCGCTTACCGCCCTCACGCAAGGCTATATAGGATTTACTCGCCCAGATGCGCGCGAAATAATTGGATAGCCCTCCGACATTGCCGGAAATCGACATGCCATTGTCATTNNGCCATGCCTGCCGTAATCGCACCATCTCCAATCACCGCACAGACTTTGCGCTGACTGCCGCTCATGCGCGAGCCGATGGCCATGCCCAGTGCAGCCGAAATTGATGTGGACGAGTGCCCGACACCAAACGTGTCGTAAACGGATTCATCCCGATTCGGAAATGCGGCCAGCCCTTCCTTCTGGCGCATGGTCAGCATTTGTTCCTTGCGACCTGTAAGAATTTTGTGCGGATAGGCCTGATGCCCTACGTCCCACACCAGCCGATCATCCGGCGTGTTGTAAACGTAATGCAGCGCAATGGTCAGTTCGACCACGCCAAGGCCTGCACCGAAGTGCCCGCCTGTTTGTCCCGTGCACCAGAGTAGGTACTCGCGCAACTCACAGGCAAGCTCAGGCAACGCCTGCGGTGGCAACTGACGCAGCTTGTCCGGCGTGGGTACCTGATCAAGCAGGGGGGTATCGGGGCGTTGACGGGGAATTTCGGTGAGCATCACGGCATCCTGGCAATGTGCGCGATTATAACGTGCGACGCAGCAAGTGGAACGCTGTCTTCACCAACAGTGACCACTCTGCATGACTACGATTGTAAGAGGGTACGTCAGTGGTCGCGTGACACCAGAAAATGGGCCAGTTCGCGTAAGGGATTGGCTGCAGGCCCCAGCGAAGCCAGTGCGGCAACGGCTTCGTCATGTAAATGCACCGCCAGTGCCTGCGCTTCCGCCAGGCCCAGCAAGGCAGGATACGTCGACTTGCGTAAAGCGGCATCAGCGCCAGCGGTTTTGCCGATACGATTGGTATCGCCAATCACGTCCAGCACATCATCATGCACCTGAAAGGCCAGACCCAGACGATCGGCAAACGTGTCCAATGCTTTACGCACTGCCTCGCCACCACCGCCCGCAATGGCTCCCAGCGCCACGCTCGCACGAATCAGCGCCCCGGTTTTATGACGATGAATTTGTTCCAGCGCGGTCACATCAAGGGACTGCCCCTCACCCGCCAAATCCAGCGCCTGTCCAACCGCCATATCTGCCGCCGCCATTGCCAACGCACGCAACTGATCGGCAGTACCTTCAGCTGAAACCCGACCTTCGCCTAAGGCGATAAAGGCCAGCGCCTGCAGTGTGTCTCCCGCCAATAGCGCGGTCGCCTCACCAAATACCTTGTGACACGTAGGTACGCCGCGGCGTAGATTATCATCGTCCATGCAGGGCAGGTCGTCGTGCACCAGCGAATAACAATGCACCAGCTCGACAGCAATGGCGGCGGACTCAGCACGCAACACATTGCCACCGACTGCCTGTACTGCACCAAATACTAATGCGGGGCGCACCCGCTTGCCGCCATTCATGACAGCATAGTGCATTGCCTCAGACAGGCGCTCAGCAAGGGGGTTACGCGGCGCCAAAAACGCCGCCAGCAAGCCGGGCATACGCTCTTGAGCTGTTAGTAGCAGCGTGGGTGACTCAGGCATCGCCATCGGCATCCTCAAAAAAGTCGGTGCGCTCGGTACTGCCATCTGCCTTTTCTAGCAGCAACTGCACTTTTTGCTCAGCCTCCGTCAGCGCTTGCTGACAGTCACGGGTCAGGCGAATACCTTCTTCGAAGGCCTTGAGAGCCTCTTCCAAACTAAGATCGCCACTTTCCAGCTGGTGTACACGGGCTTCCAGATCGGTCAGGGCCTTTTCAAAATCTATAGCGGTGCGCTTGCGGGACATAGCGGCTCACGGACAGACGAATAGTGGGGGCGAACAGTAGCGAGGGGGCGTGTCCCGGTCAATCACGCGCACCGTCGATTTCAAGACAACCCAGCGCCCGCATGATGCCTTGGCAGGGCACTGGAAATAATGGCGGCCAGCGCCACAAACAGGCAAGACACCCACAGACAGGTAGCCAACCCGTATCCCTGAAAAACCCAGCCCGACAGGACCGTACCCAGCAAGCGTCCCATGGCATTAGACATATAGTAAAAGCCAACATCCAGCGAAACGCCATCCTCCCGGGCATACGACACAATCAGGTAACTGTGCAGTGACGAGTTCACTGCAAACACAGCACCAAACATCATCAGACCGCCGAGCAGTACCACCGGCACATGCCACGCTGCTGCCAGCCCGATGGCCATCAGCGCCGGTAATGCGGCCAGTGCCGATGCCCATGTCAATGCTGTGCGCCCATCCGGCACATGGCCCCGCTGCCTCCCGGTTATGGCGGGCGCCAGTGACTGCACAACGCCATAACCGATGACCCAGGCCGCCAGGAAGCCGCCCACCTGCCAGAAGTCCCAGCCAAACTCGGCACTGAGATAGACCGGTAGCGCCACCACAAACCAGACATCACGCGCACCGAACAAAAACAGACGCGCACCGGACAACACATTGATGGCGCGACTTTTTGACAACAGCTCACGGAACTTTGGTTTGGCCGTGGCTTTACCCAAGTCCTTTTTTAGCAACACCAGACTGGCCAGCCAGATCAGCGCCAGCACGGCGGCCATGGCAATCACCGCGCTGGCGAACCCAAACAGCGTCAACAAGACAGCACCCAGAAAGAACCCGATGCCCTTGAGCGCATTTTTGGAGCCCGTCAGCAGAGCTACCCACTGATATAGCGTACCTTGCTGCCCATCAGGCACCAGCAGCTTAATACTGCTTTTGGCGCTCATCTTGTTCAGGTCTTTCGCAATCCCTGACAATGCCTGCGTTACCATCACCCAAGGAATGGTCAGCAGTGCGGTAGGCGCCGCCAACATCAGCAAGGCCAGCACCTGCAAGCCAAGCCCTATATTCATCGTGCGGTTAAGGCCCAACCGCGCGCCAAGATAGCCACCAAGCAAATTGGTCACAACCCCGAATATCTCGTAAAAAAGAAACAGGGCCGCAATCTGCATCGGCGCATAACCCAACGCATGAAAATGCAACACCACCAACATGCGCAAGGCACCATCAGTTAGTGTGAAGGCCCAGTAATTTCCGGTCACCAGTAGATACTGGCGCACCTCAGGCGACTGACGTGACCAGACACTCATGAAAATCTCTCATGCACTCGGGGCTTTACAGCTGTCATGCCTCAGGCCGAGCCCACCAGACGCGCCAACTCTACGGTGCGATTGGCATAACCCCACTCATTGTCATACCACGCATAAATTTTCACCTGTGTGCCATTGATCACCATGGTCGACAAGGCATCAATAATTGACGAACGCGGATCGTTGCAATAATCCACCGATACAAGCGGGCGTTCTTCATAGCCTAGAATGTCTTTTAGCTCGTTTTCCGATGCGGCTCGCAGGAAGGCGTTTACTTCCTCAGCCGTCGTGGCACGCTCTACCTCAAATACACAATCGGTCAGCGAGGCATTGGCCAGTGGCACACGCACAGCATGCCCGTTAAGGCGGCCACGCAACTCCGGGAAAATCTCGGCAATAGCTGTGGCTGACCCGGTCGATGTCGGAATCAAGTTCATCAGCGAAGCACGTGCACGACGCAGGTCTGTGTGCGGCTGATCCAGCAGGCTTTGCGTATTAGTAAGATCGTGAATCGTAGTAATGGAACCGTGACGAATACCCAATTTCTCATGAATCACTTTCACCACCGGCGCTAAACAGTTAGTCGTGCACGAAGCGGCGGTGACAATGCGGTGTTCGGCTGGATTAAACAGATGCTGATTGACGCCCATGACAATATTCAGGGCACCCTTTTCTTTCACCGGCGCGGTCACCACCACCCGCTTCACCCCCTGTGCGAGATAGCCCTGCAGCACATCGACTGTTTTCATTTTCCCACTGGCTTCGATCACCAGATCACATCCCGACCAGTCCGTCTCGGCAATGGCCCGGTTGGCCGTGACCCTGATGCTCTTACCATCAACCACTATCGCATCATCCGTGCCGACAGCCTCATGACTCCAACGCCCATGCACTGAATCAAAGTTAAGCAAATGCGCATGCGTCACTGCATCGGCAGCCGGATCATTGATCTGAATAAACTCCAGCTCCGGCCAGTCCCATGCTGCGCGCAATGCCAGCCGACCGATGCGGCCAAACCCATTGATACCAACCTTGATAGTCATGATTTTTCTCCTGAAATTTCGTTCTAATCCGACACTGCCGCAGAAGGATTGCAGTAGTGTGTATCCAGCCCGCAATCTTCTCCGGCACAACAGTTCTCTGTCAGAAAGCCTAGCAGTGCATTCATTGCAGCCACGTCCGGCGCGTAATAAATAAAGCGCCCTTCACGCCGGGCCACCAGCAGGCCGGCATGGGTCAGCTCCTTGAGATGGAAAGACAGAGTGGCCGGGGGCAGGCCGAATTCGGCACCCAGCTCACCCGGCGTCAGGCCTGCGATGCCGGCCTGCACCAGACGCCGGTAAAGGGCCAGACGGGTCTCGTGAGCCAGTGCCGCAAGGCGGGTAACAGCGCTTTTCTCGTTCATTATTCTATATTACTGGAAATATAGAATATAACACAGCCACAATCTCACGGGGGTCCGCCTCAGCAACACCGACCGCGAATGACCCATCACCCCCAAATCAGCCATTGCCACACCCTGCCCCGATAGCTAGGGTAGCGCACTTGAAACAGGGAATATGCCCATGGACCAGAAGAGTATTGCCGCCGAAGTATCACGCGTTGCCAACGCCACTTACGGCCATTCACGTCGTATCATGCCGGAGCAGCCCTGGTGGAATAACCTGGACCCGGTCTTCCACAAGTTCCCTGATGACTTCTATCTGGACACGCGCACCCAAGTGGTCGTGGAAAGCCTGGCCATGCTCGACGTAATCACGCGCACCGGCTTTGCCAGCCTGGCAACACTGTTTGCCATCATCAGCACCATACGCAAGTTAAAGGCCGACAACGCTGAACGACACTTCTACACGGCACTGGCTGATCGTGGCGATGTTGACGCAGTATTTCCCCGGCCAACTGCCTCCATCAATGTCACGCGCACACCCGTCAACGTGAGGTTTGCACCGCAGGGGGCCATCACCGAAACGCTGTCATTCGAGAGCCCCTTCCAGACCCTCAACCCTGCCTTGCAATCACACTACAGCACGTTGCGACGCAACGGCACGGCATGGGCACAGTACTGGCGCCACGGTGACAAGCCCCGCCCAACCCTGTGCGTGATTCACGGCTTCATTCTGGATTCGCATTGGCTGAACAGCCGGTTTTTTCATCTGGACTGGTTCTACAAGCAGGGCTACGACATCGTGCTCTATACCCTGCCCTTTCACGGCAAGCGCCAGGAGCGCTGGGCACCCTACAGCGGTCATGGCATTTTTTCCTACGGTGCCTGCCATCTCAACGAGACCATCTTGCAGAGCGTGCATGATTTCCGCCTGCTGATGAACTGGCTGGAACAGGAAAACGGCGTAGAGAAAATCGGGGTCACCGGTATTTCACTGGGCGGTTATACCTCGGCGTTGCTGGCGGCAACGGAAGAGCGCTTGCACTTCTCCATTCCGATTGTGCCGGTCGCCAGCCTCACTGATGTGATTTTCGAATGGGCTCCTGCCGGACCACTGATCAAACTGGGTCTGCGCATGGCTGGCATCTCCATCCAGGAGGCACGTCATGCCATGGCCGTGCAAAGTCCCCTCACCTGGAAGCCCAAGCTGCCAAAGGAGCGCCTGATGATTATTGGTGGTGCCGGCGATCGCGTGGTTCCGCCCAAGCATGTCCGCCTGCTTTGGGATCACTGGGATCAACCCCGCCTGCACTGGTTCCCGGGCAACCACATCATCCATCTCGATCAGGGCGTCTATCTCAAGGACATGGCGCGCTTCATTGCCGGCACCGGTTTCTGAGTCACACATCCGAAGGATTGAAGACCGGAGACCATTCCTCTAATCGTGGTGAGCTTGCTGTACAAGTTGCACCGACACTGTGGTCACAACCTGACGCCGAATGTCCCCGACAAAGAATGATCATTCATTGCTATCTAGCGACGGAGCATCAATATTCAGTGGGCATGCCCTTCATGCCCGCCAAACATCCCGGTATACCCTAGGACAAAGGCGTTCAGTTGCGTTTTTACTCCTGCCTCGTCACTCACGCTTGCCGAGGAAAGCTGCAGGCGCAGCCGTGTTGCCGGATTCGGCCTGAATGTGACCGCCAGTGAAGTGCGCACTGACGCATCGAAGGTCCGTATACTGCCGGCTTCGTCGAGCTCATTCAGCATTCCAGAAACCTCATAACGCAGACCCAGCTGCAAGCGTGGTGCAATACCATACATCCCCTGCACATAAAGGCCGTCCTGTGTTCCGTTGACGGTATCCCCAATCTGCACAGGAGCTGTTGTATCGGCACCTGTCACCCGCATCGCCTTTTTCAGCTGCAGGTATTCCGCGGCTAGCTTCCAGTCTCCTTTTCCCTGCTCGCCGTCTGCGTCGTATTCGTAAACCAGCTCCAGGCCACTCAACTGCTGGCGACCTTCCAGCGCAAACTGGTCATCCACTATGGCCGCATCCTCATTGATCACTTGCTGATACTGGCGAGCATGGGCATACGACACGCCCGCCTGCAGCGAATGCCTTTCACCAAGATAAGGTGCCGCTTTCAGAAAAAATGTACCGCTGCGTGGGCCACTACGGGGCAGGGACAAGCCCGCTCCTGACAGCACAATATCATCAGCATCTTCCGCCTCTATAAGCGCCCCAAAACGCTCCTGCTCATGCCCCTGCAATGTCTCGACACCCAGCTGAAGATAGAAGGGGACCGGCGCCTCCCACGTTAGCTGTACACCGGCATCTATAAGCCCGTGAGCACCCAGCAATGCGCCATACACTAAATTACCGCCCGCAAACTCCTGCTGGTGCGGGTGCTGGCCATTGAGGTAACCAATATCACTCAGGAAACGCCCTGCTTTCAGGGCTAAGCCTCCCGGTAGCGCCTGTGTTTGCAGCCAAGCCTCCTCCAACTCAACCGCTTCCGTAGAGAGTGCCAGCGACAGGCGCCCTTTTAGCTGCCCGGGTAAGTCTGCCGTCAGCGCTATCTCGGACTCCCCCAGATTCAGGCCATTCGACGCACCATGTTCATGCTCATGGCCATGTACGCCATGCAAAATGCCGGCTGCTTCTTCTATGAGCTCAGCCCCCCCTCCGTGCTGGTTGTCGTGATAGAAAAAGCCATCCAGCACCAGCTCAAATACTGGAACGCCACTGCCGTCGCCTGCCTGATGAACATACCCTTCCTCACCATAAGCAAAGGGAGTGACGGCGGCGAGCACCACGAAAACAAAAGAAAAAGCTGAACGCGTCATGGCCATCACATCATTAGATAAAAGTATTGTTAATGTTATAATATAACAATACATAAACTCAAGCGTACCCGGCCCGCTATTTCTGGCAAAATCTAATATCTGAATCCGTTGCCTGGAGCATCCATGCCCTCCCCTACCGAACTCGATCGCCTCCGAGAGGAATGCCGCGAACTGGTCCGCAAACGCGCCCTGATCTCGGCTGGCGCTGCCGTTGTTCCGGTGCCAATGTTGGATATGGTGGTGGATGCCGGCATTCTTTTGAGCCTGATTCCAGAAATCAGTCAGCGTTTTGGTCTGGCCACAGAAGACATTGACGCCATGGACCCCGCGCAAAAAGAAAAGACCTGGCGTCAAATTCGCCAGCGTGGCTCACAGCTCATCGGCATCGTGCTGACGCGCCAGCTGATACGAAAAAGCTTTCAGGGAATGGCCGGACGCCTGATCACACGACAAATTTCAAAGTTCGTGCCCTTGGGTGGGCAGATCGTGGCCGCTGGACTGGGCTATTTTGTGATGCGCAAGATTGCTTATAAACACATCGATGACTGCTACGCGGTGGCGCAAGAGGCCACCTGAGCTGCGGCAAATTTAGCTCGGGTTCGGCTCAACATGGATGACAATATCCGTTGCCGGAAATTCAACACGGATTGCATCCTCTAACGCATCGCAAATGTCGTGCGACTGCACCACTGTCCACTCACCGGGCAAAATCAGGTTGAACTCGACAAAGCGACGATGACCCGCATGCCGGGTACGCAGCCCTTCAATGGAGGCCTCTGGGGGCAGGTGGGACTGTAAGGCATCATCCACGCACCGAAACTCATCCGGTGGTAGCTGTACATCCATCAGCACATCCACGGATCGACGCATCAGCATTACACCCGTACGCACAATGTGAAGCGACACCACCAACGCCACGACCGGATCGAGCCACCAAGCCTGTGGAAACACCAGCAACAACGCTAATGCCACCAGGATGCCCACCGAGGTCCAGACATCCGTCAGTAAGTGGTGTGCATCTGATTCAACGGCAATACTTTTCTCTGCATGTGCCACTTTCATCAGCCACCATGCGGCGCCTGCATTAACAATCGTTGCCGCCAATGACAGCAGAATACCGAGCCCCATCTGCCCAACTGGCATAGGTGTAATTAAACGATTAATCGCTGACCAGGCAATTGCGATAGCGGCAAACAGAATCAGCATTCCTTCCGCACCACTGGCAAAAAACTCCGCTTTTTCATGCCCAAACGGATGCTCATCATCGGCCGGGGCGGCGGCAATACCTAACAGTACAAAACCAAGAATAGCCGCCGCCAGATTAACGAGCGACTCCATGGCATCCGAATAAAGACCTACCGATCCTGTTAGGAAATACGCACCAAACTTGAGCACGATAGTCGCAATTGCAGCGGCCATCGATACCAGCATGGCACGTTGCACACGGGTCATGGCCGGTCGATTGGAAGTCATGGGCAAGTCCTGTTGAGATAAAGCGGAAGGGCATGTTCCTGAACGCAGGCAGCCCCGCAAAGCGGGGCTGAAAATGACTGCACGTGCATTCTCGCCCAAGCGAAATGCATTGGCCAGCGCATATCTAGGATACGCAGCAGATCAGATTGGTTTGGAGCCGTAGCTACTAACAGGCTTCTGCGGCGGATCCGCTTGCACGTCTGGCGGGATCTCCTGCACCTTGCCTCCCTTGGCCAGAAAGCGTGCCACTTCGTCTTCCAGTTGACGGCGCATGGCCTCTTTACTGGAAACGGTTAGCGTCTCGGCTTCATCTGCTTCTTTACGTGCAACAACAGCAGCAGCGGTGGCCGCCTCTTTGACCGCGCCATCGATCTCTACTTCCTCGTCGTCTGGCGCCTCGTCGGTCTCAGTCTCATCCACCGGTTCGGCGTTTTCATCATAATCGTCGTAATCGTCGTTCGCCATCGTGCTCACCCTGGAAAAAAGACAGCATCCCCCTGTCAGAAAAATATTCCCTGCAATGGGCATATTTTATAGATCAGTGATGCCGGTTTGTCAGTGCTATTTTCTAAATAAGTCGACGAGTTTTCCAGCCTTGAGACAGGCGGTCGCCTATGGTATGGATTTGCCTGTTTTATTGGCAATTCTGGACAATATTTTCATCAAGCTCACGCAAATGGGCCGCATGAGCGTTGTCGTCCATAAAAGTACGCTCACCTTTGTCATCTATATTATAGATACGGGAGCGCGCAGCATTACGCCGATAGTCTTGCAGCTCCTGACATTTCTTCAAGCGGTTAGCTGCGTCTTTTTCCTTTTTACTCGCCGCTGACTCACGCTGCTCTCGCTCTTGAGTCAGAATATCGGCCATCCGCTTCTGTCGCTCTAGCACACTGCTCGCCCCTTGCGATGCAGGTGCAGATCCAGAGGCACTCGTGCCACCTGGCGATTGAGCACGAGGCACCTTTAGCGTTTCAACTTTAGCCGCTACCGCCGGTTTTTTGTCGGTGAAATGCACTCGGCCTTCTGCATCAGTCCATTTGTAAAGCTCGGCACTTGCTGCAGCCGGTAGTAGCAGCAATAACACTAGCAACACACTTATTTTCATGTCACTCCCCTGTGCGAGCCTGCACCAAAAAGGGCAGCCTATGGCTGCCCTTTTCTCCTTACTGCAGCGTATCCGCTGCTACTTGTGGCTGCTGTGCCTGCCGCTGACGCAGCGACTCAGCAAATACGGCATCAAAATTAACTGGTGCCAACAGCATCTGCGGAAAGCTGCCGCGAGTCACTACGTCGGAGATCGTCTCACGCGCGTATGGGAATAAAAGGTTTGGGCAATACGCACCGAGCAATTGCGCTACCTGTGCTTCTGGCACGCCGTCAACCAAGAAAATACCGGCTTGCTTTACTTCCGCAATAAACGCCACCTGATCAGCATTCTTCACCGTGACCGTTACAGACAGCACGACTTCAAAGTTCTTGCCATCGTCCAGCTTGCTTGCCTGCGTGGCCAGCTCAACATTCACGTCCGGCTTCCACTCGCCCAGAAACACCTTAGGCGCATTCGGGACTTCGAAGGACAGGTCCTTCACATAGATACGCTGCAGGGTGAACTGACCCTGGGCTTGTTCATTCTGGGCTTGTTCCGACATGACTCGAGTCCTTGTTGTGATTATTGTTAGTGCCTACACCATCAATGGTGCGGGAAAAAAATTAGCTCGCCAGCATGGCATCAAGCTTGCCAGCACGGTCAAGCGCATACAGGTCATCGAAACCACCTACATGCTGATCATTGATGAAAATCTGCGGCACGGTGCGCTGCTTGGTGCGCTCCATCAGCGCCATACGCTCATTGGCATCGCGACTGACATCGACTTCTGTCCACTCTGCTCCCTTCTGCTTGAGTAACTGCTTAGCACGCACGCAGTAAGGGCAAATGGGCGTGGTATATATGATGATCTCAGCCATGATGAACTCCGAATTATTTTTTCACCAGCGGCAGTGACTGACTCTTCCAGCCACTGATGCCGCCTTCCAGCCGATAGACCTGAGTCAGGCCGGCTGCCTTGAGCTTGCTGCCCACCGCACCGGCGGTCTGACCGATATTGCAGATAACAACAATGGGGCGCTCCAGGTCTTTTTTCAATTCCTCCATATGCTCGTCAATGCGGCTAAAGGGAATGTTTTGACTCCCCGAGATATGGCCCGTCTTAAACTCTGCCACGTCGCGCAAATCGATTAGGCGGGCATTTTGCTGATTCACCAGCGCCGACAGCCCCTGCGGACTGACGTTTTTGCCGCCGCGGGCCATTTCGGAAATAATCCAGGCCACCAGCAAGGCAACAAAGGTGCCGACAAGAAGGTAATGACTAGTAGCAAATTCAAAAAAACGTTCCATGGCGGGACTGCATTCTCGGGAAAGCGGGCGGGCAGTATACCCCGGTCACGGGCCGACCTGTAGGCACTCCCCGTCAGCCATTGAAGTTCTTGTGTACTAAACCTGTGGCCGCTCTAGGTTCTGCCGCAATACCTGAAAGCGCTCCAGCCGGGCCGGGTTAATCTTTCCCTCCTCGGCAGCCAGCCGCAGGGCACAACCCGGCTCATTACGATGGGCACAATTGCGAAAACGGCAGGTGCCTACAAAGGGTGCAAACTCAATATAGCCGGCCAGCAGATCGGACTCCTCAACATGCCAAAGGCCAAACTCACGGATGCCGGGGGAGTCGATAAGAATCCCACCATCCGGCAGATGAAAGAGGCGTGCCGTCGTGGTGGTGTGCTGCCCCAGCCGGGAAGCATCCGAAATGGCACTGACCTTCTGGGCCGCTCCGGGTAACAGCACATTGATGATGGACGACTTACCCACCCCCGACTGCCCCACGAACACCACCGTCTGCGTGCCAATCAGATCCTTCAAATCCTGCAACTGCCCGGTGCCAGCACTGATGGTGCGCACCTCGTACCCTATAGCTGAATACTGAGCGAGCAGGGCATCCAGCAGCGGCGCCATTGCTGGCGTAATGAGATCCGCCTTGTTAAGAAGAATGACGGGGCGAATCCCCGTGAGCTCACACGCCACCAGATAACGGTCGACCAACAAAGCCGAGGGCTCGGGAAACGGTGAAATCACCAAGAGAATTCGGTCGATGTTAGCGGCCACCGGCTTGAGCTTGCCGTAGGGATCGGGTCTCACCAGCAGTGTTTCACGCGGCTGCAGTGCCGTGACCACGCCAATGGCATCGCGGCCTTCTTCCCGCTTTAACGATGCCTGCCAGATGACGCGATCACCCGTCACCAAATGCTCAAGATTGGCCCGTAGATGGCAGCGGAATACCTGCCCAGCCCGTTCGCCACCCAGTGCTTCAATATCAATCTGGGTGCCGTAATGCGCCATTACCAACCCTTCTTCTTCCACCGCCAAGTCGCCGCTTTCCAGCATGGCCGTGGCCGTTGCTTCGCGCTTACCTGCACGTGCAATGCGCTCGTCTTGAATACGCTGAATACGGTGCGTCTGCTGGCGGGTGAGTTTGCGCTTGCTCATGAATCTCCTGGCGGCACGAATAGGGTTGGGTGTCTGCTATGATGGCAGAATATTATCCGCATTACCCAAGAAGGAATCCGCATGAGCAGCTCTAACAAGGAAGGCAATCTGGTCTGGATTGATCTGGAAATGACGGGCCTAGACCCGGATAACGACCGTATCATTGAGATCGCCACCATTGTGACCGATGCCCATCTGAATGTACTGGCCGAAGGCCCTGTATTCGCCATCCATCAGAAAGACATGGTGCTTAACGCCATGGACGAATGGAATACACGCCAGCATGGCAATTCCGGACTGGTGGGACGCGTGCGCCGTAGCAAGATTGATGAGACCGAGGCGGAAGCACAAACCATCGAGTTTCTCAGTCGCTTTGTTGATCCACGCAAGTCGCCCATGTGTGGCAACTCTATTTGCCAGGATCGACGCTTTCTTTACCGCACCATGCCCAAGCTAGAAGCCTTCTTCCATTACCGCAACTTGGATGTGAGCACTGTGAAGGAACTGGCGCGGCGCTGGTACCCGGATCTTATGGGCAACTTCACCAAGCAGTCTTCACACCAAGCGTTGGACGACGTTCGTGACTCTATTGCGGAGCTGCGCTACTACCGCAAGTACTTCTTCCGCCTGCCAGAAGCGGATTGATCTGCACCCTGCCCCAAATTACTTTGCAGTCCGGGGCAGGGTTAATCATCAGCCATCATCACGAATGGCTTTAAGTGCTTTTCCACCGGTCATTACCGCGACCAGCACTAATGCTCCGGCAATAATACCGGTCGTGGCATCTGCGAGCGTTGGCACCAGCACACCTAGCACCGGACCCGCTGCCACCGCCAGATGATGAATACTGTCGTGTGCGCCGGGCGTACCATGCGTAAGAATGCCACCGCCCACCATAAACATCGCCGCCGTACCGATGACGGAGAGGCTTTTCATCATCCAAGGTGCTACACGCAATATTCCCCTTCCCAGCGCTACCTGAAAGCGCGTGAATATGCCTTCGCCTTTTTTCTGAATAAGATACAAGCCGCCGTCATCCAACTTGACGATGCCCGCCACAAAGCCGTACACACCCACTGTCATGATGAGCGCAATGCCGGACAGCACCGCGACCTGCTTCATGAATACTTCATTCGCCACAACGCCCAAGGTAATGGCAATGATTTCGGCNNTTCTCATTCTCGAAAGCCACCATATCGACATCGGTACTTGCCAGTGCCGCAACACGCGCAAGGTGAGACGCCTCATCCTCACCTTGCGGATGCAAATACTTATGTGCCAGCTTTTCAAAACCCTCAAAGCAAAGAAATAAACCACCTAACATGAGCAACGGCGTGACGGCCAAAGGTATAAAAGCACTAATAGCCAGTGCGGCTGGCACAAGGATTACCTTGTTGCGTATCGACCCTACCGCTACGGCCCAAACCACCGGCAGCTCACGGTCTGCATTCACGCCAGACACTTGCTGCGCGTTCAGGGCAAGGTCATCCCCCAGCACCCCGGCTGTTTTCTTAGCTGCCACTTTGGTCATCACCGACACGTCATCGAGGATGCTGGCAATATCATCAATCAAGGCAAGCAGACTGGACCCGGCCACAATAGAGTTCCTTTTTATTTAATTAGTAAAAGTATTTATCACCACGGCACGTGCACGTTGCTGCGCAATGGCCCAGACAATATGTTCGGCCAGCACTTCATCCGCATCGACCAAGCGCTGCTCAAGTGCAGCAATAATGGCTGGGTCATATGGCGCATTACCCAGCCCTACCGCCATATTGCGCAAAAACGACGGATACCGTGACCGGCGCAGTGCCATACCTTCTGTCGCATCCAAGTACTGCTTTTCACTCCACAGGAACAGCTCACGTAAACTGGCCTGATCGAGCGCATGACGAGGTAAAAAATCTTTTTCTGGCGAGATCCTCGCATAACGATTCCACGGGCAAACCAGTTGGCAGTCATCGCAGCCAAACACCCTATTGCCAATGGGCGCGCGTAGCTCTTCGGGTATCACACCGTCGTATTCAATGGTGAGCCACGAGATACACTTGCGCGAGTCCAGCTGATAAGGCGCAACGATTGCTTGTGTTGGGCATATCTTGATGCAGGCAGAGCAAGAGCCACAATGCGAACTGACCGGGGCATCCACCGGCAGCGGCAGATCCGTGAACAATTCACCCAGAAAGAAATAAGACCCGGCGTGACGATTGATAATAAGGGTGTGCTTGCCCATCCAGCCCAAGCCAGCTTTTTCTGCCAGCGGCTTTTCCATCACTGGCGCAGAGTCAACAAACGCGCGATAGCCAAAATCACCTACTGCCTCAACAATTCGGTCAGCAAATTTTTGCAGGCGCTTACGGATAGTGCGGTGATAGTCTCGCCCCAGTGCATAACGTGAAATATAGGCGCGGTTTCCGTCACGCAGAATCTCCCAAGGGCGTGTATCTGCCGGCCAATAGTCCATGCGAACCGCTATCACGCGCTGAGTACCCGGAATGAGCGTGGCTGGCTGGGTACGCTTTTCTATATCGCGAGAAAGAAATTCCATATCTGCATGAAAGCCGCGTGCAATCCAGCCAGCGAAACGCTGAGGATGCTCGCCCAGATCAACATCACTGATACCAACATGCTGAAAGCCAAGCTCCCGCCCCCATATTTTGATATCGGCCGCCAACTGCTCAAAATTAGGCGAAGGAGAATCAACAGGGTCGGGACTGTCAGGAGTTTGCTGCATGTTCACCTAAACAAAATGACGGGTTATTGCCAATGACCATGCCATCAACAGGATAGTTACTGATACGGTTGGCGACTGCCGCTATCATGCCAAACAAGTATCCCAAGGAAGACAGTTATGCGTCAGCCCCTCTACTCTGCTGATCAGAGCCGCGAACTGGATCGCCGAGCCATTGCTGCCGGCACGCCGGGCTACACCCTGATGCAGCGCGCCGGACAAGCCGCGTTCCAATGGTTGCGTGAGCACTGGCCCAACGCCACGCGTATTGTCGTTCTGGTTGGCCGCGGAAACAACGGCGGCGATGGCTATGTACTGGCGCGACTGGCCTGGAGCCAAAATCTGGATGTGCACCTGCTCACTGTGGGCGATCACGAGCAGCTTAAAGGAGAGGCGATAGAAGCCGCCAGTGACGCCACTCGTGCATGTGTGCCTGAATTCAGCTGGACTGGCGCTCTGCCCGAGGCCGACATCTATGTGGACGCGCTCTTTGGCACTGGGCTCACTCGCCCCCCCTCCGGTGACTTTCCGGCGGCCATTGCCGCCCTTAATGCCAGCGGCAAGCCTGTGTTAGCCATCGACATTCCTTCTGGGCTGGCGGCCGATACGGGTCATGCCCCCGGTGCGGTTGTCGAGGCAACGGCCACTATCACTTTTATTGGCATGAAAGCGGGCCTGCTAACAGGGCGCGGCCCTGCTCTCTGTGGCCGCCTGCATCTGGATACGCTGGACTTACCCGCCTCGCTGGCCAACGGCATCACGCCGCTGGCTCACCGCTTATCATCCCAACAACTGGCTGGCTGGCTACCGCACCGTTCACGTGATGCCCATAAGGGCCATCATGGTCATGTTCTGATCGTGGGCGGCAATCANNTGGTGTCCGTCGCCACACGCCCCGAACACCTGATGATGCTGAATGCTCGCCGACCCGAGCTGATGTGCCACGGCATCACTACCGCGGCCGATCTGGCACCACTACTCGCTCGTGCCACTGTCGTTGTGCTGGGGCCGGGCCTGGGTCAAGACCATTGGGCGGGCTCTCTTTATGGGGCTGTGCTCGACAGTCGCTTACCGTTGGTATTGGACGCGGATGGGCTTAACTTATTGGCACAGCAGCCCGACAGCAGAAGTGAGCGCATACTAACCCCTCATCCCGGTGAGGCGGCTCGCTTATTGGAAACGACGACAAAAGCAATTCAGGCCGACCGGTTTGCTGCTGTGCGGACTCTGCAAGAGCGCTTCGGTGGCACTGTCATCTTAAAGGGCTCAGGCAGCCTGATCGCCTCCGCAGACGGAATCGAGCTGTGTCCTTACGGCAACCCTGGCATGGGATCAGGCGGCATGGGCGACCTCCTGGCCGGCATCATCGGCGCTCTGCGCGCTCAAGGACTCAGCGCTGACACTGCCGCCGCTGCAGGTGCCATGGTGCATGCACTGGCGGGTGACGATGCGGCCTATGTCGCGGGTGAGCGTGGCTTGATCGCCTCGGATCTGTTGCCTTTCGTGCAGCAACGGGTAAACCCATGAGCGCTCCCATCATCACCGCCGCTGACAGCGACGCTCAAGAAGCACTAGGTCGCACGTTGGCCACTGCACTGGGCGGCCGTGGCGTGGTTTACCTTCAGGGTGATCTCGGTGCGGGCAAGACCACCCTCACCCGCGGGATTCTGCGTGGCTATGGTCACACCGGTAATGTTAAAAGCCCAACCTATACCTTGGTTGAGCCTTACGAGCTGGAGTCGGTCACCGCCTACCACTTTGACTTGTATCGGCTCACCGATCCTGAGGAACTGGAGCTGCTTGGCATTCGTGATTACTGCCGGCCAGACACCCTGTCGATCATTGAGTGGCCAGACAGGGGAAAGCCTTTTTTGCCCCCTGCCGACCTGACCATTACAATCAAGGTTGTCGCTGACGGGCGCGAGCTTAAATTTGCCGCACATAATGAAAAAGGCGAGGCCGTACTAGCGGCACTCACTTCCTGATCTTACTGCTCGACCAATGCCTATTAACGGCCTCAACCAAGGTACTGCCTGTGCAAGTATTGCTACGATGCCTGATTCTGATGTGCCTGGTGGCAGTGTCCCTGCCTGCCCGTGCCATCGACATCACGGCCGTGCGTTCCTGGCGCGCTCCTGATAACACCCGACTGGTGCTCGACCTAAATGCGCCGGTTCTTTGGCGCGTGAGCCCTGACAGCACTCCTGCCCGACTGATTATCGACCTGGTCGATGCTGCTCCTGCCGGGCCGATTGCCCTGCCACAGGTAAGCACTCCATTAAAGGCGGTGCGCTTGGAGAAGTCTGCTCAGGGTCAGCGCCTGGTGATTGATACGCTAGAAGAAATGACCCCAAAGATTTTCCAGCTGGCACCCAACGAAAAATACAGCCAACGCTTAGTCATCGATCTTTACTCCAAGGTCACAACGACCGCCGTAATACCCGCCACCACAACTACCGGCACTGCCAATGCAGCTGCAGAAGCAATACTAACGGCCGTAAAACCGCCGAGCGTTATCACCAGTATTCCGGTAATGCGCCCCACAGAACTAACCGCCCCGATCATCAGCAAGCCCGATGAAAAGCCCATTGTGATGATGGAGAAGCCGGAGAGTCGCCGCTGGCGCAACATCATTGTGGCGATTGACGCCGGCCACGGAGGGGAAGACCCCGGTGCTATCGGTGCAAAAGGCTCCCATGAAAAACATGTAACCTTGGCCATTGCACGCGAACTGGAGGCCATGCTCAAGGCTGAGCCCGGCCTGACCGCTGTACTCACTCGCACGGGTGACTATTTTATTCCCCTGCAGGAGCGCCGTCGCATTGCGCGCTATCAGCATAAAGCCGACATTTTTATTTCCGTTCATGCCGATGCGGCTGAAAACCGTTCGGCAAAAGGAGCCTCGGTCTTTGCCCTCTCGCTAAAAGGTGCCGGCACCGCTACCTCGCGCTTTGCCCGTATGCTGGCCGAACGCGAAAACCGTTCTGACTTGATCGGCGGGGCGGCTATCGAAGCAGGGGATGACACCTTGCGCAATGTGCTGGCCGACATGGTGGTTGCTGGCTCGCTGGATCACAGCTTGCACATGGGACGCAATATCCTTGATCGCTTTACCGGGCTGACTCACCTGCACAGCAAGCATGTGGAACAAGCTGGCTTTGCCGTATTAAAAGAACCGGGCATGGTGTCGTTACTGGTTGAAACCGGTTTTATTTCCAATCCGGAAGAAGAAGAAAAGCTCACCGACAAACAGCACCAACGCGACCTTGCCAAAGCAATTTTTGAAGGCGTGCTGCGCTACAACCAACGCTATCCGGCACCCGGTAGTTATTTTGCATGGCAAGCTGACGAACGCAGTAACTCACAGGCTGCCGTGGCTAGTCGTAGCAACAAAAAACCAAACAGCAATACGGATGCTTCGCATACAGAAGCTCGCACTGCCAATCCAGCCGCTTCCGTCAATGTTAGTGACGAAAAACTCATTCGGTACCGTATCGTACCGGGCGACAGCTTGAGCCGTATCGCCAGTCGCCATCAAGTATCAATGAATGACTTGCGGCGCTACAACAATCTCACGGATGACACGGTAAAAATCGGTCAGACCCTGAATATTCCCGTAAACTGAGCATATTCATGGCGCGCATTAATACACTGGATTCTCGTCTTGCCAATCAGATCGCTGCGGGTGAAGTCGTCGAACGTCCTGCGTCGGTGGTAAAAGAGCTGGTGGAAAATGCACTGGACGCAGGCAGCACCCGCATCGATATCGACATCGATGAAGGCGGTGTAAAACGCATACGCGTGCGCGACAACGGTGATGGCGTGCATGTTGATGATCTTCCGCTCACATTACTGCGCCATGCCACCAGCAAAATTCACGACCTAGAAGATCTGGAAGCTGTGGCCACTCTCGGTTTTCGCGGCGAGGCATTGGCCTCGATTGCCTCGGTTTCCCGATTAACACTGGCCACCAGTGACAATGACAGCGGGCTTGGCCATGTCGTGAGCTCCGAAGGCCGCGACATGAGTGCGCAGGTCGCGCCTGCCGCGCATGCGCAAGGCACAACAGTAGAAGTACGTGATCTTTTCTTTAACACCCCGGCACGGCGCAAGTTTCTAAAAACCGAGAACACCGAATTCTCGCATATCGAAGAAACCGTCAAACGCTTGGCGCTGGCCAATCCCGATATTGCATTTTCGCTTACGCACAATGGCCGGCAGGTGCACGGTTTGCGGCCTGCCACTGAAGAAATGGAATGGCGCCGTCGTGTTGCTGCACTGTGTGGCCCGGCCTTTATGGAATCTGCCATTCCGGTGAATATTGAACATACCAGCATGCGCCTGCGTGGATGGCTAGGCCTGCCAACATTTTCACGTGCACAGGCAGACCTTCAGTATTTTTATGTGAATGGCCGCATGGTACGCGATCGCGTGGTCACACATGCTGTGCGCCAAGCTTATGCAGACGTACTGTTTCATGGGCGGCATCCGGCCTATGTTTTATTTTTTGAGCTGGACCCCGGCGCTGTCGACGTCAATGTGCATCCCACCAAGCACGAAGTGCGTTTCCGGGAACAACGGCATGTGCACGATTTTCTCTATCGCAGCCTGCACCGCATCATTGCTGATCTAAAACCGCAGGACCAAGCACCTACTAACTCACAAATACTGGCGCCGTTGTTAAATGCGACTTTGCATGAGCAAGCGCCGTTATCACTTTCGACCGGTAGCACCTATACGCCCACCGCCGGATCGTTCTCTAATTTTCAGGCCGGCGAAAATCGTGCTGCCTTTGCTGGCAGTCTCCACTTCCAGCAGCCGACCGCCCTATCGACCGATACTGCTAATGGCGAAGTACCGCCACTTGGTTTTGCGATTGCACAACTGCATGGCATTTATATTCTTGCTCAAAATGCCGAGGGCCTGATCATTGTTGATATGCATGCGGCACATGAACGCATCACCTATGAGCGGCTAAAGAAAAACGTTGAAGCCAATACACTGGCCTCACAGCCATTATTGGTACCTCTGTCATTGGCCGTCAGCACCCGTGAAGCGGACTTGGCCGAAAATGACTCTGCTTTTTTTCAGCGCTTAGG
This sequence comes from Moraxellaceae bacterium UBA2031, assembly GCA_002333145.1. Classification (GTDB taxonomy): domain Bacteria; phylum Pseudomonadota; class Gammaproteobacteria; order Pseudomonadales; family Moraxellaceae; genus UBA2031. Next base: position 6,688 of record DDBN01000135.1, on the reverse strand, counting down.
TTTCGAGCTAGAACGCATGGGGCCAGAAACACAAAATGAATTACTGGCCACAATGGCCTGCCATGGCAGTGTTCGTGCAGGGCGCTCACTCTCCGTCACGGAAATGAATGCTTTATTGCGGGACATGGAAGCGACTGAGCGTGCCGGGCAGTGCAATCATGGCCGTCCAACGTGGGCACGACTGACCATGAGTGACCTTGATAAACTATTTATGCGCGGCCGTTAAGGCGTTAAGCAACAACAGCAACAACTAAACGACATTGATGGCCATAAAATTACAAGAACAAGGGCGCTTATCGTGACAGGAAATACGTCTCCTCCCCCTCACCACTCGGTGTCGCAGGACGAAAGAACTCGCGCCAATCTGCTTTTGCTCGTCATCGCCTTGGGCTGGAGCATCTATGCCGTCTTTAGTATGGCCTGGAATAATTACTGGCTGATCGGCAGCATCAATATTGTCGAGGTGGTTGCCAGCCTTGGTCTTCGTTACTGGCTCCTGAAAACCCACACAGCGTTTCGTTACACCATTGCCTGTCATCTGGCAGCCGCTATCAATGTCGTCGGTATTTTACTGGTCACCCTGCTAATGGGGCAGGCTAATTCCTTTGTCCCTTGGTATTTAGCCCTTATCCCGCTTGCGGTCTCTTATATTGGCAGCCTGCGCGCCACCCTGCTCTGGACGATAATGAGCTCACTGGCCATGCTGGTGCCGCTGTGGAGCACTTCGTTCGTCAAGATAACGCCTGAATTTTTACCCAATGCATCCTTTGAAGTTTTTGCGCGTATCGTCATGGTAATTCTCTGTGCAGGTATTGGCTCGGCAGCATTGGCGTCCAGCAACCGGCACATCCGTAAACTTCAGGCACAAAAAGCCGTGATCGGCCACCAAGCGGATGCGCTTGCGGATGCCCTCGGTGCCGAACAGCGTGCCAAGTGCTTCGCCGAAGATGCCAACCGTGCCAAATCTGATTTTCTCGCCACCATGAGTCATGAAATCCGCACCCCCCTTAACGGTGTGATTGGGCTCAACGGATTGCTACTGGAAACCTCGCTCGATAATGAGCAGCGTCGTCTCGTTGAGCTGGCGCGGCTATCGGGTGAGTCGCTATTGCACCTGCTTAATGATGTGCTCGATTTCTCCAAGATCGAAGCCGGCAAACTGGACTTAGAGCCGGTCGACTTCGATCCGCATCAGGTATGCAGCGAAGCCCTTGATCTACACCGTGAAATGGCGCGCGAAAAACACCTCGCCATGCAGTTGGCCGTGGATGAAAATGTGCCGCACCGCTTGCGTGGTGACCCAACCCGTCTGCGCCAGATTCTTGCCAACCTGATCAGCAATGCCGTCAAGTTCACGCACAGCGGCGGCGTTACGCTGAGCTGCTACAGCGACGGCAGTGACGATGCGCATCACTGGCTAAGCTTCGAAGTCATCGACACCGGAATCGGTATCGATGCCGAACAACTGCCCTTCCTGTTTACACCCTTCACCCAGGCCGATACATCAACAACACGCCGCTATGGTGGTACTGGATTGGGACTGAGCATTTCGCGCCGCCTCGCCGAGCGCATGGGTGGACGCATTACCGTCAGCAGCACACTTGGACTGGGTACTCGCTTTCACTTATCCCTGCCCTTCGAGCGTCAGATACAAGAAGGCGCGACTGACACCGAGATTGCGTACGTGCAGGACCAGCCCTTGTCACGCGCTCGCGTTCTGATCGTCGAAGATAATCCCGTTAATCAGCTGGTTGCCGCAGAAATGGTAAAACGGCTGGGCTTGCATGCAGACGTGGCCGGGAATGGCGTGGAAGCACTCGATGCGATTGACCGGCTGCCTTACGATCTTATTCTTATGGATTGCCAGATGCCGGTAATGGATGGCTTTGAAGCCACTCGTCGTCTGCGCCAGACGCACGCCGATGGCCCTCGCATACCGGTCATTGCAATGACCGCCAATGCCATCCGGGGCGACCGAGAGCTCTGCCTTGATGCCGGTATGGATGATTACCTGCCCAAGCCCGTGCGCAGCAGTGAGCTCAAGGCCATGCTGCGGCGCTGGTTGCCCGCCACCACTATCACGCCTATCTAATCGCGTAAAATATCCTCTATGGCCGCCTCACTTCCTCCTGCCATTTTATTGATGGGCCCGACTGCCTCGGGCAAAACGGCGCTGGCCATCGACTTGGTGGAACGCGGTCCGTTCGAGATTATTTCGGTCGACTCAAGCATGGTTTATCGCGGCATGGACATTGGTACGGCCAAGCCCGATGCCGCCATACTGGCCCGCGCCCCGCACCGATTGATCGACATTCGTGATCCCGCAGACGCTTACTCCGCCGCCGAGTTTCGCCGCGATGCCCTGCAAGAAATGGCCACGATCACGGCGGAGGGCAAAATCCCGCTGCTCACCGGCGGAACCATGCTTTACTTCAAAGTTTTGCTGGAAGGCTTAGCGGCCATGCCCGAGGCCGACCCAGAGGTGCGCGCTCGCCTTGAGGCCGAAGCCGCCGACAAGGGCTGGCCCGCCATGCACGCACGTCTGGCCGCGGTTGACCCGGTTTCGGCCGAGCGCCTCAAGCCAAACGACAGCCAGCGCCTGCAACGTGCGCTGGAGGTCTGGGAGCTGAGTGGCAAGCCGCTGTCGCAATGGCATGCCGAACAAGCCCCCCCTGAGCCACTGCCGTTTAACCTGATCCAGCTCGCTGTCTCCCCACCGGATCGCGCCATCCTGCACGAGCGTATTGAGCAACGCTTCGACCTTATGCTGGAGCAGGGCCTTATTGATGAGGTAGCCGGACTGCGAGCCCGCGCCGATCTGCATGCCGACCTGCCTTCCATGCGCGCCGTTGGCTATGCCCAAGTCTGGTCGTATCTTGAGGGCGAGATCAATGCCACCGAAATGCGTCTGCGCGGCATCTATGCCACCCGCCAACTGGCCAAGCGCCAGTTCACTTGGCTTAAACGCTTCCCCGCTGCATGGCACGATGCCGCTGAGCCAAATCTGGCCGAGCAGCTCTTGAAAAAATGGGCAACTGACCGCACATTAGTCCTACCGTAAGTGTCGTGATGTGCGGACCTTCGGCAATCAGGCAGGATGCCTTATTTGCCAGTCTGTTCGTCACCTTCTTTATGGCGCCTATTTTGGGCGACTTTTGCGCTGTTTGTTGACTTTTTTCGAGCCCGGCTTGGGCTCATCGCACAGGAGAATCATCATGTCCAAGGGCCAAACCCTNNCTGCTGAAAAACACGGTCAGCCAGATGGTGTACAAACACGCCATCTCCACCGTGGTACCGGCACGTAACCCACGCAACACCGTTACCGGCGCCGTACCAGGCCCTATCGGACCAATGTCGAGCGGCACTTACAACCCGCAGAGTGGCATTGACGTTGACGACGGCTTTGACGACGACCGTCAGCCTAACTACTGAGTAATTCAGTAATCCGGCAGCGCCGCCCGCAGGCGGCGTTGTCATTTACGAGGTTAATTCTTGGAATTTTTTGAACGTCACGAAGGTGGCGAACGTGCAATATTGGTTCACCTCGATATCCGCGACGACCGTCAGGACGAGGACTTGGAAGAGTTTCGCCTGCTGGCCGGCTCCGCTGGTGTCACCGAAGTAGGCCTCATCGTTGGCAACCGTCAGCGCCCCGACCCCCGCTTTTTTGTTGGCACCGGCAAAGTAGACGAGATCAAGTCGCTGGTTGCCGCCACCGAGGCCGAAGTCGTTCTGTTCGATCATGCTCTTTCGCCCGCCCAGGAACGCAATCTGGAGCGCGAACTGCAATGCCGTGTGCTCGACCGCACTGGCCTTATCCTTGATATTTTTGCCCAGCGCGCCCGCACGTTTGAAGGCAAGCTACAGGTTGAACTGGCCCAGCTCTCTCATCTTGCCTCGCGCTTGGTACGTGGCTGGACTCACTTGGAGCGCCAGAAAGGCGGCATTGGCCTGCGCGGTCCCGGAGAAACTCAGCTCGAAACTGACCGCCGCCTGCTGCGTGCCCGCATCGTTCACCTTACCGAGCGCCTAGACAAAGTGCGTCAAGTACGCGCCCAAGGCCGTGCTGGACGCCAGAAAGCCGCTGTGCCGACTGTGTCGCTGGTGGGCTATACCAACGCCGGTAAATCCACCCTGTTTAATCGCCTGACCAATGCCGATGTGTACGCGGCTGATCAGTTGTTTGCCACCCTCGACCCTACGCTGCGCCGCATCGACCTGCCCGGCTATGGCCCAACGGTTCTGGCCGATACCGTCGGCTTCATCCGGCATTTGCCGCACAATCTGGTCAACGCCTTTCGCGCCACACTGGAAGAAACCGTTGAGGCCGACTTGCTGTTGCATGTCGTCGATGGTGCCAGCACCGAGCGCGATCGCCACATTTTGGCCGTCAATGAAGTCCTCGGCGAAGTAGGGGCGGATGCTCCGGTTCTGCTGATTTACAACAAAGTGGACCGCTTGGAAGGCCGTGAAGCGCGCATTGATCGTGATGAAGACGGCGTGCCACAAGCCGTCTGGCTGTCTGCCCGCGATAACCGCGGTGTCGACCTGCTGATCGAAGCGATTGCCGAGCGATTAGGGCCACATCGCTTTGATAGTTGGCTAACCTTGCCTCCTGCACTGGCCCGACTGCGCGCGCGCCTTTATGATGCCGGCGCCGTGGTGGCAGAAGATACCGGGCATGAAGGGCTTGTTCGCCTGCATGTACGCCTGCCACAAACCGAACTTGAACAGATATTGCGTCGTGAAGAGCTCACACTCTCCGACCTTCAACTACCCGAATAATCTGTCTCCTCGATGAGACCCCGAATTCTTAATGCAGTGGAGATTCTCATGGCTTGGAACCAGCCTGGTAACAACGGCGAACGCCCCAACCCTTGGGGTGGTGGTGGCGGCAAGAAAGGCGGCAACAATCCGCCCGGTCTCGACGACCTACTGAAAAAACTGAACGGTATGTTCGGTGGTGGCAGTGGCGGCGGCAAGTTCAAAGAAACCGACCTGCTCAAGTGGGCACTCGGCGGCATCGTCGCCTTGTGGCTGGTATTCGGTTTTTATCGCGTTGAACAAGCCGAAGAAGCCGTCATTCTACGTTTTGGTAAAATCTACAGCACTCAAACGGCGGGCCTGCACTGGCGTCCACCGCTGATTGACCGCGTGCAAAAGGTGAATATCCAGCGCGTGGAACAGTCCGCGCTGAGTGCCACCATGATTACCGAAGATGCCAATATCGTGGAAGTTTCGCTGTCGGTGCAGTACCGCATCAGTGATGCTAAAAAATACTTGATGAAAGTCTCCAACCCGGAGTCCAGCCTCAATCACGCCACTGAATCAGCGCTTCGCCATGTAGTGGGCTCTGCCAAGATGATCTACATCCTTAACGAAGGCCGCGCCACAATTGCGCGTGATGTGCAGCCTCGTTTGCAAGGTTATCTCGACAACTACAACACCGGCCTTACCGTGACCGGCGTGAACATCTTGGAAGCCTTACCACCCAAAGAAGTGAAGGCTGCATTCGACGACGTGATTCGCGCCAAGGAAGACAAAGAGCGTCTGAAAAATCAGGCTGAAACGTATGCTAATGGTATTGTGCCAGAAGCACGTGGTCAGGCTGCCCGCCTGATGGCCGAAGCCGAAGGTTACAAACTGGAAGTCGTTGATCGTGCCTCGGGTGATGCTTCGCGCTTTGATCAGCTCATCGCTGAATACCGCAAAGCACCGGGCGTTACACGCAGCCGTTTGTACTACGAAACAATGGAGTCTGTGCTCAGCAA
>DDBN01000135.1:0-851 GCA_002333145.1 Moraxellaceae bacterium UBA2031 | reverse complement strand
CATGAAGTGCGTAAGTTTGATTCGCGCACACAGGTCAGTGACTCTGAGCGTACCGAGTACCTCACCAAGGAAAGTAAGTTCCTCATTGTTGACGCCTATGTGATGTGGCGCGTAGACAATGTGCAACGCTACTTCACCAACACCGGTGGCGACCCTGCTAAAGCCGAACTGTTGTTGATGCCGCGCGTAAAAGATGGCCTGAAGAACAAGGTCTCCGAACGCACTGTGCATGAAGTGGTATCCGGTCAGCGTGACGCACTGATGACCGACCTGACCCGTGAAGTAAATGCACTGGCGCTGAAGGAGTTTGGCATCAAGGTTGTGGACGTGCGTGTAAAACGCGTGGACTTCCCGACATCCACATCGGAGTCCATCTATAACCGTATGCGCACCGAACGTGAACGCGAAGCGCGCGAACATCGCTCGCAGGGCACTGAAATTGCCGAGACCATTAAGGCCGAAGCGGATCGTGAACAGCGCGTGCTGTTAGCCGAGGCGTATCGCAAAGCTGAAACGCTGCGCGGTGAAGGCGATGCATTGGCAACGTCAATTTCCGCGAAAGCCTTCGGAAAAGATGCCGAATTCTATAAGTTCTATCGTTCATTGCAGGCCTACCGTGCCAGCTTCAGCAAACCAACGGATGTCATGGTGCTGAAAAGCGACAGTGAGTTCCTGCGCCACATGAAAGGTCCGGGCAACTAATCCATGATCCGCGGCCTGCTTATACTGCTGCTCTGCCAGTTTGCAGGCGAGATCGTGGCGCGCGCCGCCGGCATTCCGGTGCCCGGCGGCGTTATCGGCATGCTGATTTTGTTCGCCGCGCTGGTGATTCGTCGCCATGTGCCGGCGGA
>DDBN01000005.1 GCA_002333145.1 Moraxellaceae bacterium UBA2031 | reverse complement strand
GCATCCAGATGTGGCGCAATCTTCTCAAAGCGTTCACAGGAGCGTGCCTCCACAAATGCGCCCACAATAAGAATATCGACAAGGCGATCGGGCTCACCATGGCGGACATGCTCACGCAAGCCCGTGGCATATCGCGCTGCAGAAACATGCCGGTAGGGAATGCCGCGGGCCTGCATTATCTCGAGTACCTGCTCGTAATGAAGCATCTCCTCCCGTACCAATTGGGACAGCAGTACCTGCAACTCCTGCCGCTCACTGTAGCGAAACAACAGGTTCATGGCCGTGCTAGCGGCCTTTTTCTCACAGTTCGCGTGGTCCTGCAGAATAAGGGGAATATCGGCCAGCGCCCCCTGCACCCAACGATCAGGAGTCGGACAAGCCAAAAAAGCACGCACCGGTTCCAGAAAATCCACAGCAGGCTCCTCAACAGATGGGCAGGGATTATAGCGGCAGGTTATTGGCGCACCAATGCCATTCGCTGGCTATCCTAGGCTCCCTCCTAGCTGTCACCTGAGATTAAGCCTGTTATCCTTGCCATATCCTGTAATGGTTTGATCACGGCATGACCCAGACATCTGATTCTTCTGCCAACTCTCGCCCGCTCCGTGCCAAAGACCGTGTCTATCTGGGCCTACTGCGCTTCTTCAGCAGCCTGCCCCTTGGCTTCTTGCAACGACTGGGCGGCATGCTTGGAAAGTTAGCCGCACTGGCTAGACAAAGCCGCCCCCTACGAGTCGTTCGGCGTAATCTTGAACTGTGCTATCCACAACAAAGCCCGCAGTGGATTGAAGAAACCGTCACACAGAACATCGTGCACACCGGCAAGGTGATGATGGAGTTTGCCAAGACGTGGGGCATGCCTCCTGAGTACAGCCTGCAGCTCATCCGCAAAGTTCACAACGAACACCTATTTCATGATGCCATTGCCGAAGGCCAAGGCACCGTTGCGATTGTGCCGCACTTTGGCACATGGGAAGTGATGAATGCATGGCTCAGTCTGCATGTGGCCCCGGTGATTATGTACAAGCCCGGCAAAGACCCGGGTGTAGATCAGTTTGTACGACAGGCTCGCGGACGGCTCAAAGCTAACATGGTCTCCACTGACGAAACTGGGGTAAAGGCTATTTTCAAGGCACTCAAGCGCAACGGCTTCACCGCCGTTCTGCCGGATCATGTGCCAGACAAAGATGGCGGCGGTGTCATGGCACCTTTTTTTGGTATCAATACACTAACGGGCACTATGGTGCCCAAGCTCATGCAACGCACCGGAGCACGTGCCGTAATGATGTACTGCATGCGTCAAGGTGACGGATTCGAGATCTTCTTCGAAGCCCCTGACCCCGACATCTATAATGAAAACCTGGCAATGGCAACGGCGGCGATGAATCGCTCGGTAGAAAGTGTAATCGCTGCCGACCCTGTGCAGTATCAGTGGAGCTACAAACGTTTCAAGCGTAACGAAACCCTGCCCGATCCCTACACCAAGCAGAGTCGCTGAAATCAAGGAGACAGGGATGTCACGGCAATTACTGATCATCGCTCATGCACCCTCGCCCAATACCTTCAGGCTTGTTGAAGCACTGCTCCGTGGGGCACGACATCCAGATATCGACAACGTGATCGTTACTTGGAAGCCACCATTAGAAGCTGGCCCTGAAGACGTACTATCAGCCGATGCCATCATTCTAGGTACTACCGAGAATCTGGGTTACATGAGCGGCGCCCTGAAAGACTTCTTCGATCGAACTTATTATCCCGTACTGGATAAAAAACAGGGCATGCCCTGCGCACTTCTTATCCGGGCAGGCCATGACGGCACGGGTACCCGACGCGCACTGGACAGCATCCTCACCGGATTACGCTGGAAACAGGTTCAGGAGCCGTTGATCTGCAAAGGCGAATGGCAGGAGGATTTCTTGGCGCAGGCCGAGGAACTGGGCATGACCATGGCCGCTGGACTGGATGCCGGCATACTCTGACGAAAAGCTGATCTGACTCAGCTGTGCCTCCCTGAAATTCCCGCTACTATCCTGAATATACATATTCTCGACAACCTGCCTGATATATCCAAAAAAGGCAGATAGTAAAATCACAAGGACAGATTATGACTCGCCTCTTCAACCGCATAGATGATTGCCTAGACGACGTAATTGCCCGTACCGGCACAAAGATAGTACTAGGGATTCCGCTGGGCATAGGCAAACCCAACCCGCTGGTAAATGCACTGTATGCGCGAGTCAAAGCCAATCCCGGCTTATCACTAAAGATACTGACGGCGCTCTCGCTGGAGAAGCCCAAGGCCAGTAGCGACATGGAAGCGCGCTTTCTGGATCCCTTTGTCGCGCGCATCTACGGAAACTATCCGGATCTCGATTACGTTCATGACCGCCACAAAGGGCAACTGCCTCCGAATATTGATGTCATTGAATTCTTTTTGAAATCCGGCGATTACCTGCGCAACGACTACGCACAGCAAAACTACATGAACAGCAGTTACACCGATGCAGCGCGCGACATGCTGATACAGGGTGTGAATGTGCTGGCTCAATCTGTCGCAGTCCGTGAGCATAACGGTCGCACAGAATACTCGTTAAGCTGCAACCCAGACGTCACCCTCGACGCTCTTGATTTGATGAAAGAAAAGGGGCTTAAGGCCTACACGATTCTGGTCATCAACCGTGAACTGCCCTTTATGGAGGGCGATGCGATTGTCGATGAAAGCATCGCTGATGCCATCGTTGATGACCCCTCCTGTACTCATACCCTTTTCTCTGCCCCCAACATGAAAGTTACGGCAACTGACTATGCTATCGGCATGTATGTAAGTTCACTGGTAAAAGATGGTGGCTCACTGCAGATTGGTATTGGCTCGCTCGGTGATGCGATTGCTCATGCTCTAATTTTGCGCGATCAACATAATTCATCTTATGTGGCAGCAACACAGCAATTAGGAACTCCCACAGAAAACATCAGCCCCTTCAAACAAGGGCTGTATGGCTGTTCGGAGATGTTTGTTAATGGCTTCATGGCACTGATTGAAGCGGGAATTCTACGTCGGCAGGTATTCCCACATGAAGGCCTGCAGTCGCTACTCAATGCAGGAAAAATATCGCTAAAGGTTAATGATGCCACACTTCCTGCACTGCTTGATGCTCGCATCATCAACGACACGCTAAGTGCAGACGATATCGTTTTCCTCCGGGATTTCGGCATCTTCAAGGAGGACGTTATTCTCCATGGTAATCATCTTAAAATTAATGGTCGTGACATTAAAAATACATTAAGTGATCCACAGACTCGTATCGAAATCGAACAATACTGTCTGGGCGATCATCTGAAGCGTGGCACCTTTATGCATGGTGGCTTCTTCATTGGCCCACGTGACTTTTATAGCAAGCTGCACATGATGACGCCGAGTAGGCGGGCGGGCATCAATATGACGCGTATCAGCTATATCAATCAGCTGTATGGCCATGAACGACTGGCCGCACTTCAGCGCAGGGACACTAGCTTCGTCAACACCTGCATGATGATGACACTGCTGGGTGCCGCTGTTTCTGATGGATTGGACTCTGGAAAACTGGTCAGCGGTATCGGTGGCCAGTACAACTTCGTTGTACAAGGCCATGCCTTGCCCGGTGCGCGCTCCATTCTGATGTTGCGTGCAACACGACTTGCCAGTGGCCAGGTTGCCTCTAACATCGTCTGGAATTATGCCCACAACACTATTCCTCGTTATCTACGTGACATCGTTGTTACCGAATACGGCATTGCCGACCTACGCGGCCAAACTGACAGCGAAACCATCAAACGTTTACTGGCGATTACTGACTCCCGGTTTCAACCGGAGCTGCTCGCACAAGCGCGCTCATTCGGAAAAATAGAGCCTGGCTACGAGATCCCAGAGGATCAGTTACATAACCTCCCGGAAACTATACAACAGAAACTTCAGCCACTGGCCGCCGCAAATCTGTTGCCCGACTTCCCTTTTGGCTCCGACTTTACTCCTGAGGAACTGGGCATTATCCGCATACTGCAACGCATGAAGGGTAACGCTGAACATCCTTTGCAGTTGGTCAAAGCACTGGTCACCAGTATGACCGAAAATAAGGATGTTCCTGCTGCATGGCTGGAGCGACTGCAACTGGATCACCCGGAAACCCTCAAGGAAAAACTGTTACGACAACTCTTTATCGGCAACATGTAATTTGCAGAGTTCATCGTTAAACAGTTGCTTGATGCTTAACTTTCTTGAGGAACTCCACCGTGAGTGAACTACATTTTCCGACCAGCATCCCAGTCGGTATCAGTGAATGCCTGATGGGCGTTCAGGTTCGCCATGACGGCAGCCATAAGCACTCGAAGTACTGCACGCAGACGCTGACAGGATGGTTTGAGTTTGTGCCAGTCTGCCCAGAAATGGGTATCGGCATGGGCTCACCGCGTGAGGCTATTCATCTTCAGGGCAGCATGGCGCACGATGCTATCCGAGCGATAGGAAACCGCACCGCAACACTGGATGTCACTGACAAGCTCATCGCCTACGGCATTGAGAAAGGCACTGAGCTCACGCAACTGTGCGGCTACATCCTTATGGGCCGCAGCCCAAGTTGCGGCATGGAGCGCATCAAGCTCTATCATGAGAATGGCATGCCCCTCGGCAAAACCAGTGCCGGCCTTTATGCCCGTGAATTTATGCGCCAGCAGCCGCTTCTGCCGATTGAAGAAGAAGGACGCATGCAGGATGCTCGCCTTCGTGAAAACTTTGTCGCTCGCGTTTTTGCCTACAAGCGCTGGCGTGACCTGCTAGAGAACGGCCTGACGTTAGCCAAACTCCAAGAGTTTCATGCACAGCACAAATACTTACTCTTGTCTCATCATCAGCCGGCTTACCGATATATGGGCCAAGTGGTGGCACATGCCCACCAGCGCCCGATAGCCGATGTTGCAGAAGAGTATGGGCGTATTTTCATGGAAACCCTAAAACGTGTTGCCACTAACCAGAATCACACCAATGTCCTGCAGCACTTGATGGGCTACGTAAAGCACGAATTGAATGCAACCAGTAAACAAGAACTGGCGCAGTTAATTGACCAGTACCGGCAGGGGCAAGTTCCGCTGATTGCCCCACTAACACTCTTGCGACATCACCTGAAAAATCATCCCAATGCCTATATCGAGAAGCAGGTCTACCTGCAGCCGCATCCTTCCGAATTGATGCTGCGCAACTTCATCTGATAGCCCTTACATAGAGCCGGACTCGCTGCAAACAGCATTCCGGTACAGGTGCTATCTGATAAGATGGCGCCCTCCCCTGAGTGTGAACTTCTATGGAACTGATTGATTTTATCCTGCACGTTGATCGCCATTTAACAGAGTTTGTGGCCGCCAATGGTATCTGGATTTATGCCCTACTTTTTCTGATCATATTTGTCGAAACCGGCTTTGTCGTCATGCCACTGCTGCCAGGGGATAGCCTGCTTTTTGCCGCCGGAGCCATCGCGGCTACTGGCGCCATGGACCCTGCGCTGCTCTGCTTGCTGCTGTTTGTGGCCGCCGTATTGGGCGATACCCTTAACTATCATGTTGGGCACTACATCGGGCCAAAGGTATTCGATCACGAAAATCGCTTTATCAAGCGTGAATACCTGCTGAAAACCAATGCCTTCTTCGAACGGCATGGCGGCAAAACCATCATTATTGCCCGCTTCATGCCCATTATCCGGACCTTTGCTCCCTTTGTTGCCGGCGTAGGAGCCATGCAGTACTTCCGCTTTCTGGCATTCAACGTGATTGGCGCCGGCCTCTGGGTCGTGTCTTTTGTCGCACTAGGCTATTTCTTTGGCAATTTACCGGCGGTGAAAGAAAACTTTACCTTGGTGATCTTTGCCATCATCGGTATCAGTGTGCTGCCCGGTGTTATTGCCTGGGCTCGGCACACATTGAAAGAGCGCGCTGATCGAACTGGCTAAGCGCTAACTAACCACGTTAACGGGCGGCTCATAGGAGATGGATAGCACATAGAACACCCCTCGCCCGAGGGGTCTTTCTACTGCCACTTCATCATCAACGGCCTTCTTCAGCATCGCGCGCGCCATCGGGGCATCGATACTGATCCAATGTTTTTCCGTGTCGATCTCATCCGGTCCAACAATGCGGAAGGCAAGCACTTCACCAGACTCCGCCTCTTCAACTTCTACCCAAGCTCCGAAGAAAATTCGTGTCAAATCGGTAGGCTTTTGATCCACCACCTTCAACACCTCAATACGCTTGGTCAGAAACCTTACGCGACGATCAATTTCCCG
>DDBN01000101.1:8386-12192 GCA_002333145.1 Moraxellaceae bacterium UBA2031 | reverse complement strand
GGGTGCTGATGCCACAGGCGTCTGTCGTGCGGTGGCAATGATCGGAGCGGGCTCCAGCACTGCAACTGGAGGCGGCGACGATACGGCCGTATTTTCCTGAGCGTCACCCACAAAGCTCACCATCACCGTCTGGCCCGATGCCTCAACCACTGGTACAGCTCGTGACCACCAGATTGTTAGGATAATTAGGGCATGCAATAACACCACAGCAATGGCTACGCCACGTCGAATACCAACGGAGGCTGAATGATCGATGGGGAAATGCAGTGCATTAGCCGTCATGAGGGGGTATTCGCATATTTAAGCAAAAGATAATCATTTGCATTTAAAAAGCAAGCAGGGGAACACAGACGTGCAGATGATAGCGCGAGTTGCAGACAAGGGAATGACCTGCGGCAATCTGTTGCAGATCAAAAAGCAGAATAACGAGGGAGGAGCAGCAATTAGAGAGGCCCCCCTGCCAGCCCTACCCCGGCACACGCATCACGACTACCGTTGCTTCCTTCCGGACCTGGCGGAGTTTGTCGCTTAGCATTGCGGGGGAACCGACAGGGTTGCCACAACGACATCATGCCAAAGCACAATGAGCGCGAAGTATAAGATGCTCCGCGATGCATCACAAGGCGCGACATTGAAAGCGGACATTGGAAATGTGGGAATCAGAAAGTAAGGCTTAAAAAGCAGGCGTCACCTGGCGTCGATACTGTTGTGGCGTAATACCAGTCCAACGCTTGAAGGCGCGATAAAATGTACTGAGTTCGGAAAATCCCAGCATAAAAGCTACATCCACCATAGAACGCTCAGGCTCACTGACATACTGCAACGCTAGACGATGACGCAGGCTGTCGCACACACCCTGATAATGCGTGGATTGCTCACTGAGGCGACGCTTGAGTGTGCTGACACTGACACCAAGTTGCGCAGAAATATCTTTCAGTTCAGGCAAGCCATAAGGCAAGCGCGGCATTACCAGTTTTTCGATCTTCTGCACCAGCGGCGATACTGGGCGAGTATCACGCGCAAGGCGCTCCTCAACATATTCACGAAGGCGAATCAGCAGCGCAGGGTCGGCCGATGACAGTCGCATTGACAAAACTTCCTGCGGCAGAATGATCTCGTTGTGATCCGCGCCAAATACGACAGGACAAGAAAAATAATCCTCGTAAAAACGTACCGGCCCTGCTGCTTGATGCCGGAAATGCACCCGAACGGCACCTAATGTTGTCTGTTGCGCACTGCGCATCAAGAAATGCCCAAAACTGACTTGTGCCGAAAAATCAAACTCGACTACCGGACGTAGCAACTCAACGGGTATAGGGGGCATTTCAAGCCGATTACACAGATGCCCATCCAGCGGAAAAAGCGACGACCCAAAGCTCTGATTAACCAGACGCTCATAGCGTACGCCCAGCTCCAGCGCCTCCCCCAATGTGCTTGCACTCTGAGCCAGCGTACCCAGAATACCAAAGTCGGCCGGATGACTGCGCTCGCCCAAGCGAATGGGCAGTAACGGGTCATTGCAAAGGCTAATGGCCGATTGCCATGCCTTAACCAAGCTATCAAAAGGCAGCAGACGCTCCGAATCCTGCACATCCTCCTCCGACAGGCCAGCAGACAACAGCAGGGCAGCTGTTGAGCCCGTGGTGCGTTGTACAGCATGCAGCAACGGCAAAAAGAACTGCACGGCAACTGTACGAGGCTTGATAAAGGCAGCGGAGACGGTAGTAGACATGCCAACCTCATGTAATCAGGGAGCCAAGAGTCTGCAGGCCGCCAGAGCGCGAGGCAAGCCCCTATTTTTGATGCAGTTCACTGTGCATCTCCTGTATCTCTCTCAGAGAACAAATATATAAAAACCATGACAATGCACTGCATTAGGTCGCATAAATGCACCGGAATGATGCTTTTTGTGATAAAAAGCCCCTCCCAAGGTATCCGTCATAGCCCCCACCACCCAGTTGGTGCCAAGCTGTGACCCTGCGATACCCGCTTGCTTCCACACACATAAGACCGTTGAACCATGCAAAACACACTCTCGCAACTCTTAGAACGTACCCGTCTCCGCGACCCTGAACAGCCTGAGTTCCACCAGGCCGTAGAAGAGGTATTAGAAAGCCTTGAGCCCTTTCTGAAGGATAATCCCAAGTATCTCGAACAAGGACTTCTCGAGCGCCTTCTAGAGCCTGAGCGCATTATTCAGTTCCGCGTTTCATGGGTTGATGACAAGGGGCAAGTACAGGTAAATCGTGGCTACCGTGTACAGATGAGCAGCGCTATCGGCCCCTACAAGGGCGGCATGCGCTTCCATCCTTCGGTCAACCTCGGTATTTTGAAATTTCTAGCCTTTGAGCAGACTTTCAAGAATGCACTGACCACCCTTCCTATGGGTGGCGGCAAGGGCGGCTCGGACTTTGATCCGAAAGGCCGTAGCGACAATGAAGTGATGCGTTTCTGTCAGGCACTGATGACCGAGCTGTATCGTCATATCGGTCCAAACATTGATGTTCCCGCTGGCGATATTGGTGTAGGCGGCCGTGAAGTTGCCTACATGTACGGCATGTACCGCAAGCTAGCCAACGAAGTCACCGGCACATTTACCGGTAAGGGCCTAACCTTTGGTGGTAGCTTGATTCGTCCGGAAGCGACCGGCTACGGCCTCATCTATTTTGTGCAGGAAATGCTGAAAACGCGTGGCCGTACTCTGGATGGTATGCGCTGCGCGATTTCAGGCTCTGGCAACGTTGCTCAGTATGCCGCGCAAAAAGTCTTGGATTTGGGCGGCATCGTTGTAACTTTCTCTGACTCCGAAGGCACCGTCTACAACCCCGATGGCTTCACCGTCGAACAGTGGTCTGCCTTGATGGTGCTGAAGAATGAGAAACGCGGCCGTATTCGTGAGTTAGCTGAGCAGTTTGGGCTCAACTTTTCTAAAGGCGCACTTCCGTGGCAGTTCCCATGCGATATCGCTCTGCCCTGCGCAACCCAGAATGAATTGGGCGAAGAAGATGCACTGACGTTGCTGGGTAACGGCTGCTTCTGTGTCGCNNTTCCAGAAGGCAGGCATTCTCTATGCACCAGGCAAAGCCTCCAATGCCGGCGGCGTTGCTTGCAGCGGCCTAGAGATGAGCCAGAACTCCATGCGTCAGCACTGGACCGCTAATGAAGTGGATGCTCGTCTGCACAGCATTATGATCAATATCCACCATGCCTGCTCCATCTACGGCAAAAAGGGTGATGCTATCGACTACGTTTCCGGCGCCAATATCGCTGGCTTCGTTAAAGTCGCTGATGCAATGCTCGCCCAAGGCGTGTTGTAAGCCTCTGCAACGCCAACATCATGCTGCCATGTGTCGATAAGACATCATGGCAGCATGATGTACTGCCCCATCATAAAACATCGTACTCAGTGACTACTGTCACCAGATGTCACAAAGCAAAACGGCTCGCACATGGCGAGCCGTTTTGCTTTTAATTTGGCGGTGAGAGAGGGATTCGAACCCTCGGTACGCTATTAACGTACACACGCTTTCCAGGCGTGCGCCTTCAACCGCTCGGCCACCTCACCAATCCCGCAACAACAGTCCGTCACGAGGCGCGCAATCATATACGACTAAGCACAAAAGGCAAAGCAACTACAATAATTTATCAGACCCATCAGGGGTGTTGCCTGTAGAGGGGCAGGTGTAAGATGCGCGCTTTGCCACGGTCTGACACCAGCGTACCTCTCCGCCCACATCGCCTCCGAACCCCGGACATGGCCGTCGGCAGAGTAAGGTGACGAGGAAGCCCTCCATGCAGCAAGCCCG
>DDBN01000101.1:5248-8273 GCA_002333145.1 Moraxellaceae bacterium UBA2031 | reverse complement strand
TCAATACTGGTAGCTATTGGCCTCTTTGGTGCAGCACTGTTTTTCGGCGACGGCATCATCACACCGGCAATTTCTGTTCTATCTGCCGTAGAAGGCCTGAGAGTTGCCACACCGGTGTTGGAGCCTTATGTACTGCCTATCACGATTACGGTTCTGGGCAGCCTATTTTTTATTCAGCGTCGTGGCACATCATCAGTCGGCACCCTTTTCGGACCCATCATGCTGCTTTGGTTCTTGACCTTGGCTTGGCTTGGTATAATTAATATCAGTCGCCACCCTGATGTTTTGCATCTGATTAATCCACTCTGGGCCATACGCTTTATTGTAGAGCACCAAGTTATCTCTTTTGTCGTGTTAGGCGCGGTTGTACTCACCGTTACCGGCGGCGAAGCACTATATGCCGACATGGGCCACTTCGGTCGCAAGCCCATCTATAGGGCATGGTTTTTTGTCGTATTTCCAGCGCTCGTACTCAACTACTGCGGCCAAGGCGCTCTGATACTTTCCGACCCCTCTGCTGTGGAAAACCCTTTCTACTTGCTGGCACCCAAGTGGGCGCTCTACCCCATGATAGGTCTGTCCACAGTTGCTGCCGTGATCGCCTCGCAGGCCGTAATTTCTGGCGTTTTCTCCGTCACTCGGCAAGCCGTACAACTGGGCTATTTGCCACGCTTTGAAATCCAGCACACCTCCAGCAAGACAATTGGCCAAATCTACATCCCATCCGTAAACTGGTCCTTGTTTGCGGCCATCATCCTCCTGGTGCTCACCTTCCGCACCTCCAGCAATCTAGCATCGGCTTATGGCATTGCCGTCACAATGACCATGATCTGCGACACCATTCTTGCCATGGTGGTGGCGTACAAATTGTGGAAGTGGAAACCTCTTTCCGTTCTGGCTATAGGCATACCATTTCTGCTGATCGACTTTGCTTTCTTCGGCGCTACCTCACTCAAGATCGTTCAGGGCGGCTGGGTGCCACTGACCATCGGCGTGGTCATGGTAACGTTGATGTCTACGTGGAAGCGTGGCCGTAACTTGCTGGCCGAACGCCTGTCCCGAGAAACCATGCCACTCAACCTGTTTGTGAACTCGATTGGTGGTGACTCTGTGCAGACTGTCCCAGGTACCGCCGTGTTCATGACGGGCAGTCACCAGTATGTGCCACATGCCATGCTGCATAATATGAAGCACAACAAGATTCTGCACGAGCGCAATGTGCTGCTGACACTGGTTACGCGCGATATTCCCTTTGTGTCAGATGATGATCGCTTTCTTGTCTCCGAAATTGCGCACAATTTCTATCTCATCACTGGCTACTATGGCTTTAAGGAACAGCCAGATATACCTGCTTTGCTGGCGCAATGTCACCATATGGGATTAGAGTTCGACATGATGGACACCAGCTTCTTTCTCTCTCGCGAACGCATCATCAGTAGTGCAACCGGCCTGACAGGCTGGCGGCGCAAACTGTTTATGGCCATGTCACGCAATGCCGGTGCTGCCACCGATTTTTTCCAGATCCCCACCAATCGCGTGGTCGAACTAGGAACACAGGTCGAGCTCTAAACGCTGCCTCATGACGACACTCGGTACATTGAGAAAAAGGAACCTGACGTGAAAACAGAAAACCAGCGCCGCAGCAGCAACATCGAGGATCGCCGTGGTAGCGGCTTTCCTGGCGGCAAAGGTGGACTGGGGTTGGGAGGCATCGTGATTGTATTGATCGCCGCCTATTTCGGCGTCGATCCAAAACTGGCACTGCAAACCGCTAACCAGTTAGGGAGTACCGCATCAACTGCACCGTCAGGGCCTGTTACTGAATCAACCCGTGAAGCCGCTGCGCGTGATCTGGTCAGTGTGGTGCTGGCCGATACCGAAGATACCTGGAAAGCTATTTTTGCCAGCGCTGGCTCAAACTATCGTGAACCCACACTCGTACTGTTCCGTAATTCCACCTCTACCGCCTGTGGTACAGGACAGTCCGCTATGGGACCGTTCTATTGCTCCGCCGACGAGAAGGTCTACATCGACCTATCTTTTTACGATGAGCTACAGAAACGTTTTCAAGCTCCAGGGGATTTTGCCGAAGCCTACGTAATTGCCCACGAAGTGGGTCATCATGTGCAACACCTACTAGGTATTTCCGGCAAGGTACAAAAGGCACGACAACGCACCAGCGAAAAAGAAGGCAATACCCTCTCCGTACGACTGGAGCTTCAGGCAGATTGCCTGGCGGGTATCTGGGCGCATCACGCCCAACGTTCACGACAGCTGCTGGAGAGCGGCGATCTGGAAGAAGCCCTAACCGCTGCTTCGGCGATTGGCGATGACACCTTGCAGACAAATGCACGCGGTTACGCCGTGCCAGACTCCTTTACCCATGGTACTTCTGCACAACGCGTGCAATGGTTTCGTACGGGAATGGAAAGTGGCGACCTTAATGCCTGTGACACATTTTCAGGAAATGCCACCTGAATAATTACCTTCCTATAAGATAATACTTGGCCGCATTAATCCTCTTCTTTAATACCCTATCTAATATGGCGTAGCTTTATATTGGATCCCCCCCCTAATAAGATTCATCCGTAACTCATACACCACGAATATTATTCAGGCATAAAAAAACCGCGACTTGTGGCCGCGGTTTTTGCTTTATCCAGCGCTCCCCAGGATAGGGAGAGCGCACGGATTATTTGAGACGCTCAATAACCGTCGCGATACCCTGACCAAGACCGATACACATCGTGGCCAGACCAAGTTCAGTATCCTTCTGCTCCATCACGTTCAACAATGTGGTGGTGATGCGGGCACCGGAACAGCCCAGCGGGTGACCAAGAGCAATGGCACCGCCGTTGTGATTAACGCGCTCTTCTGCCTTGTCGAGGATGTTAAGACCCTTCAGCACGGACAAGCCCTGGGCAGCAAACGCTTCGTTCAACTCAATGGTCTGGATGTCGTTAATCGACAGGCCAGCGCGCTTCAGTGCCTTCTGAGTTGCCGGTACCGGACCCCAGCCCATGAT
>DDBN01000101.1:0-5228 GCA_002333145.1 Moraxellaceae bacterium UBA2031 | reverse complement strand
TTGGCATCATGACCTTCGATACCGATGATTTCATTCTTGAAGCGGCCTTCCAGCGTCGCCGCCCAAGCCTTTTTGTGCGAAATCAAACCAAACTGATCCTGCATCTCACGGGAAATGCCATTCATCATGCCCAGCATTTCAGCCGTCAGGCCCATCATGTTGGAAGCCTTGGCATAGTACTTTGATGCGGCTGGATTCAAATCGATACCGTGCATCATGCCAACGTGGCCCATGTGCTCTACACCACCGATGACGAACACATCACCCTGACCGGTCATGATCTGGGCAGCGGCCGTATGCAGTGCCTGCATCGAAGAACCACAAAGGCGATTCACGGTCTGGCCTGGCACCGTGCGCGGCAACTCAGCCAGCATAGCGATGTTACGGCCGATGTTCATGCCCTGCTCTAGTGTCTGGTTCACACAGCCCCAGATCACGTCTTCCACTTCATTAGGATCTACGCCTGGATTACGCTTGAACAGCGCACGCACCAACTCGGCTGACAGACTGTCAGCACGCACATTACGGAACATGCCGGCCTTGGTACGGCCCATAGCGCTGCGCACGCCATCAACGATTACTACATCACGCGGATTGAGACTCATTTTTTAACTCTCCAATCTCGTTCAGGGCCTTAGCCGAAGAATTTCTTGTTAGCAGCAGCCATGTCTTTCAGCAACTGCGGGGCTTCATAGGCCTTGCCGAGGTGTGCATATTTTTCACAAAGTGCCACGTAGTTTGCCGCGCCCATCTGATCCACATAACGGCAAGCGCCGCCACGAAATGGAGGGAAACCGATACCCATGATCAGGGCCATATCCGCTTCAGCAGGCGACGCGACAATGTTCTCTTCCAAGCAACGGGCAACTTCGTTAACCAGTGGAATCATGCAACGGGCAATGACATCGTCAGCCGCGAATTCTTTGCGCTCGGCTACAACAGGCTTGATCAGGTCATAAGTTTCCTGAACTGGCGTCTTTGCAGGTTTGCCCTTCTTGTCAGCGATGTACTCGTAGTAACCCTTGCCGTTCTTCTGGCCAAAGCGGTTGTTCTCGAACATCACTACAGTGGCGGACTTGTAGTCTGGCTGCATGCGATCAGGGAAGCCTTCGGCCATCACCTTGGCTGCGTGAACGCCGGTGTCGATACCGACCACGTCGAGCAGATACGCCGGGCCCATCGGCCAGCCAAACCGCTCCATAACCTTGTCCACGGCCTGGAAGTCAGCGCCATCACGCAACAGCATGTCAAAGCCACCGAAGTACGGGAACAGCACGCGGTTCACGAAGAAACCAGGGCAATCATTCACGACGATGGCAGTCTTGCCCATCTTTCCCGCCAGCTTCACTGTGGCGGCAATGGCGGCATCAGAAGACTTTTTGCCACGAATCACTTCAACCAGCGGCATCATGTGCACTGGATTGAAAAAATGCATGCCGACAAAGTTTTCTGGGCGCTTCAGTGATTCGCCCAAGAAAGAAATGGAGATAGTGGAGGTATTGGACGCGATGATCGTGTCCTCCTGCACATAACCTTCTACTTCAGACAGCACGGCTGCCTTGACCTTGGGGTTCTCCACCACGGCTTCAATGATGATGTCGACTTCCTTGAAGTCACCATAATTGAGTGTCGGACGAATGCGCGACAGGGTTTCACCCATCTTCGCCGGGGTCAGACGGCCACGCTCAACCTGCTTGGACAGCAGCTTAGAGGCTTCACCCATACCCAAGTCCAGCGCCTTGGAGGCGATGTCCTTCATGATGATTGGCGTACCCTTGCTGGCCGTCTGGTAAGCGATGCCGCCACCCATGATGCCAGCACCGAGTACAGCGGCCACCTTCACTTCTTTTGCACTGCCCTTCTCATGCTTCTTGGCAGCCTTTTTGACGGCCTGATCAGCGAGAAAGAGGCCCACAAGGGCATTCGCCTGCGGGGTTACAGCAGCCTTAGCAAAGTGGCTGGCTTCGATTGCAATCGCGTCGTCACGGGTGCTGTTGGCCTGCGCCTGCATGTTCTGAATAACCAGCTTAGGGGCTGGGTAGTTCGGGCCTGCTTTACCCACAATCATGGCAGTGGCCGTATTGAAGGCCATCATCTGTTCCATGTTATTCAGCTTGACCGGCACCAGCTTCTCTTCACGCTTGGCTTTCCAGTCGAGCTTGCCAGCAATCGCCTGCTTCACGAGGGCAATAGCGCCATCCTTCAGCTTTTCCGGCTCAACCACGGCATCCACGGCGCCATCTTTGAGGGCTGCATCAGGGCGCTTTTCAGCACCGGATGCAATCCACTCGGCCGCGTTATCAATACCAATCACACGCATCAGGCGCACGGTACCGCCAAAGCCCGGCATGATGCCCAGCTTCACTTCTGGCAGGCCTACCTTGGCAGCAGTCGACATCACGCGATAGTCACACGCCAGGCACATTTCAAAGCCGCCACCTAGGGCAAAACCATTGATGGCCACCACTTTGGGGACATCAAGATCTTCAAAGCTGGAGAATACCTTGTTGGCCTCAATGGCCCAGGCGGCAATCTGGTCTTCACCGCCGGAGAACAAATCTCCGAACTCGGTAATGTCGGCGCCGACGATGAACACGCCCTTGCCGGACGTGACGATCACGCCCTTCACATTTTTGTCCGCCTTGATCGCATCAGTTGCCGCGGCGAGCTCACTGAGCGTGGCGCGGTCAAACTTGTTTACGGATTCGTTGGCGAGATCGAACTTAAGTTCAGCGATGCCATCATCAAGCAGCGAAACGCTGATGGCAGATCCCGAATAAATCATTGTGTGATCTCCGTTATGGATAGGAACGCGGCAGCCCGCCGATGACCCCCTTGTATCGGGACAGCGGGCCACCTCAGCGCACTGTGGGGACCGGTCGGACTGAGAATCAGACAACCGGCAGGCGCACAGGGTGTCCAAGTGTATGCATCCCGACGCCATTTGTTAATGAAATCTGTGACCGAACGGCCACAATGTCATCAAACAGCGTCAAAAAGGCAGGGACACGGTCTTTCCGACCGATACAAGCTCAAGCTCAAGCCGCTCAGCGCTGCTCTGACTTGATATCAATAAAAGGGGTCGCCCCTCCAGTAACCTGAGGCAAACGACCATCCCACTTCTCGATAGCACGCTGCTGCATCTCAATCTTGCGCAGCTCAATCAAGTCTGCGGTCACATTCTCCTTCTGCAGACGCAAGGATTCTGCCTCGGCGCGAGCACCTGTAATTTTCTGCTCACCTTCGATACGGATACGATCCAGATCCCGTTCCGCCTTAAGCTTAAACTGCTCTGCAGTGGTCTTGGCTTCAATGGCGTTACTGAATTCTTCGGAAAATGCGAAATTAACAATAGAGAATTCATCGACAATGACGCCGTTCTTGGTCAGTCGCTCCCTTAGCTGTAAGCGAATCTTATCTCGCACTTCCTGGCGTCGGGATACCAGCTCTTCGGCGGTATAAAGTGCTGTTGCCGCTTTCACTGACTCTTGTACAGCAGGAAGAATGATGCGCTCTCCCACTGCCTCCAACGAACCCACCGTTTGAAAGGTCTCTGCTACACGTGTCGGGTCAAGATGGTAGTTGACCGCCACATTGGTCGTGACCTGCTGCAAATCTTTGGAAGCGGCATCTCCCTGCCCTTCGCCCTTCTGAACCTTAACGTCCATGATGACGACGCGCTGCATGATGGGCACGCGCAGATGCAGGCCTTCTCCCATGATGTCTTTCTGGACGGCACCAAAGTTAATGACTACTCCGCGCTCGCCAGGACCAACGATAACAAAGGGGTTCAACACCCAGAAACCCAACAACAGCACTGCACCACCCGCCACAATACGGGCCATATTCATTTGCATCATTCAACTCCATCCACAACATCAAAATACAAAAAGGCCGGCTAATGCCGGCCCTTTTTCACATATTACCTGATTATTTTTTACCATCTAGTTCGTCGGCAATCTGATTCAACATCACCACAATGGAGCGACTATGTCGATTAACCGTTGTAGGGACTGCGTGTTGCGTATAATTATTAAGAGAGCCAACAATAAAACGGAAGCGAGTATTTACGTTATCCAGCATCTTTTTTTGCTGGGCAGAAAGTTTGCTGCTCGTACGAAGCGAGGTGAGACCGGTATTAAATTTACTGGCGAGCTGATCAATTGTCTGCTCAGCGCTATCATCGCGATGGTAGCTTTCTGTTGTACGTTCAATATAGCGGGCATTGGCATACATCATGGTAATAGCCAACTCTCTTGCCTTGAGCGCTTCAGGCACCTCCTTACTCTTACTGGCTACTTGTAGATCCTTACCAGCCTGATCCAGAGTTTTCACAGCCTCCAAAATATGCTCCACCATCTCGGAATTTACCGCAAACTCTGGCGACCCTAATTTGATGATTGCATCCGCATTGGCTTGTGTTGTTTTTGCGACCTTATCCTTTAGTGCCCTGAGCTCTTGCGCCTGAGTGCCAAAACCACCATCAACCAGACTGCTTGCCGTCGCCCCCATACAATTCAGTGCTATCTGTCTTGCCCTCTCATAATCAGTATTCATTAACTTATCTTTAGGTTCATAAGCATGAAAGTGATAAGTGGCAAGCATCTCATGCTGATGCACCGAACACTGATAAGCCTCCCGAGCCTGCTGTGGGATTACTGCTGCAATGGCATTACCCGCCAGCAGAGTACCCACTACAAGTACTATGCCTGTCAGCCTGTTCAGTCCCATGTGTTACCTCCAGTTTTCATTCCTTGTGCGTTCCTGACAAATATCTTGCAACAGGCACCAGCACTTGTTCGGCTATGTAAAAGCATCTTATCAGTGTAAAGACAAGGCAGGCTTGCGTCTCCCTTAAGTCACAAAAGCAACACACCTACTTCTTGTAGCCCGTACCTTCCCGCGTGACAATCGCAACTAATTTCCTCAAGAACCTCCGCCATGCCTCCGTTACTGCGCTTCCTTGGCCTGATCCTTCTACTGGTGTTGGCTCCTTCTACAGAAGCTAGCCTCAAAAAGTTGATTCCTGGCAATAACCAAGCCTTTTTGCCGGCAGAAGAAGCCCTTCGCCTGCAGGTTACTGAGGATAGTGGCGGCATTTACCTCGAGTTTCAGGTAATGCCTGGTCACTATTTGTACAAAGATCGCATCCACTTTAAGCCTCTTGATACTTCCCTAACGGCCGGGGAGCCTGTTTGGTCTCTTGAAGGAGAATGGAAGGACGACCC
>DDBN01000086.1:2123-11011 GCA_002333145.1 Moraxellaceae bacterium UBA2031 | reverse complement strand
CCGTACGCATGCGTCACCCTGGATTATTGCCTGGACAATGATCGCCACAGAGCCTGATAAGATAAAAACACTGAGTCCAGCGAGTACCGCTCTTGAGCACGAACCCTTGCCTGCCGCCCCAAAAGCTGTCGGCGATCAGGATCATCCATCAGACTGCGAAGACCCTCTGAAAGTGCTGGTGTATTTTTGGCAGGAACAACAACACCTGCACCATCAGAGAGCATCTCAGGAATTGCGCCAACTGCAGTTGCCAGCACAGGCTTTCCAAGAGCCATCCCTTCAAGGACAACATTGGGAAACCCTTCGCTATGACTAGGAAGAACCAGAATATCAGCCTCCGCAAGCATACTCATGGCATCGGCATGCGCCATCTCCCCCGCAAATGAAACCGCAGTACTGGCAACATGCTGTTCAAGGCTTACCTTAAAAGCAGCATCAACGGGCCCGACAAGAATCAGCCTCCACCCATCATTCCTTTCAATTGTCTTCCAGGCATCAAGCAATTCGGCAATCCCCTTTGTAGGAATTACCCATCCGATATAAAGAACAACCTTGCTGGCACCACCCCTGGAAGCAGGCAGGCTGGCGCCGTTGTAACAGTTTGGAATCAACTGGCTTTTGTTTTCATACCCAGAGCCAGTCAGACTGACATATGTCGCCGCATCAATGGCAATCACTTTTGATGCCAAGTGACATGCCAAACAAAAGAGCAAGGACTCCATGCCACTATGATCTGCAAGTAACGCAGGGGCACGCCCAAACCGGATATGATAAACACTAGGAATACCCAGTATTTTTGACATACCAAGCATGACTACATCACGGACAACTGCCATTCCACCTGGCGTTGTCAGGTGCACTACATGCGGACGCCTTCTTACAAGCTGAAAAAACAGTCTTAATGCATCACGCACAAGTTGAATCGCACCGCCAAAAGCTCGCTTCATTCTTCCTGTGTCATGCACATCACGCCATCGCGGAGATATGTCAATGACAGATATTGAAACATCATTCTTGGTAGCTGCATGATCTACAATCATTGACGTCCAATGACTAATCCCGCCATATGGAGGAGGCATAGGCGATACCATACAAACACGCATGCTCATCTTGCTCCTTTCTTATGACCATGATGGGCATCCACACGGAACAAAAAGTTTTTGAAATCCTCACTAAATCGCTGATAAATGAATTTTTCTGCGGCCGTTTGATATGCCCGAACCTTCATCTGATGCTTTTCACCAGCATTCAAAGCACCCGCTTTTCTAATAGTCTCCGCAATACTTTCTGCAGTCGGCCTCTGCACGACAAAGCCATTGATTGAATCAACCAGATAATCACCAAGATCTGAGGTGATATTGGCAATTACGGGTGTTGAAGCAGCCATACTTTCAACGAATTTTGTTGGAAATCCAGCATTGGTGAACCGACGGGACTCTCTGACAAGAACACTGAAATCAGCAGCTATCAACTCAGCCTTTACAGCCTCCTGAGGCAACCTGCCAAGCACAGAAATAACTGGTGGCAATGCTCGCAGCCCGGACAAGGCCAGCACTTCGTTCAGAGAAGGGCCAATTATCTGCAAGTGAACATTTATCTGGCCGGAAACCATACAAATCGCTGAAATCACTTCACCGAGTAAATCCTTTTTCCCGGGAACTCCTGCATAGACCAGGCGTAAGACATGATCTCTATCCAAAGCAGTCGGCATAGCTCCGGTCAGCTCAACTGTGGGCGGCACAGTGATGACCGGCACGGCGGGGCTGAAGTGACGCTCCAAAAAGCCACTTATCGCGATGACACCATCAAAACGAGGATACATGCCATGAAACGCCATGTTTGCACTGACATAAAAAGGACCAAATCTACCACCAAGCATTTGTGCCGGGTCATACCATTCGACAACATCAGCAATAACAGGCACATGATTCTGTCGGCACCAGCGGTAGACATGCCAGGAAAATGCCGCAAGCCCCCCATATATCACAACATATTTCGGCTTGACCGGCTGCTCAGACAACCAATTGACTGTTCTCACACCGCAGTTAATCAGATGCTGCCACAACTTTCCGAGATAGCCGCCCGACAGCGGGATTTCACCCACACCAAGATATGTAAGCGTCGCACCTTCATTTCTGGCCGATGGGAAAGTTTTCAATGCAGAAGGAGCATCACCTGATGCAACAATCACATCATAGCCCGCCTCAACCAAAGACATCGCATTCCCGTAAACACGACGCGAACCTGCCTGCCCCCATGGAAAGTTGAAAGGCCCGACATATGCGACCCAATCCTTATTGAAGCCCATTACTCAACCCCAAAATGCCTCTTGAGTACTAACTCCTTTTCCTTAGCAGGGAGATGCCCAAAGCCCAATGACTTCTCCCTCACTGAAGTTAAATACTGCTCCAATGATTTGATCTGGCGCGCAGGAACACCTGCATAAACAGCATTTGAAGCAAGACTCTTAGTTACAACAGAGCCAGCCCCAACCACGACATTGTCGCCTATTTGAACACCAGGCATGATCATTGAGTTCATACCGATATATACATTATTTCCGACCGTGATTCTGTCGGTAACCTCCAAATCCGGTTGAAACTGCCTAAGAACCAGCGTCCCCCCATCATGAGTAATAAACTGACAACCACTTGTAATATGAACATTATCCCCAAGCGTGATCAACCAAGGCTCCGTACTAAACATCCCTGGCTTCATTCCATAAAATTGAACATTATTTCCAATTTTCACACCCCGATACTTTGCATATCCCAAAGGGTTAATCTTTGAAAATATAAAGTAAACAATGAACCTAATAATTCCTATAAGTCTACGCATACGCTTTATAGCCCTTAACTCTAATTAATAGAACAGCCTCAGCCATTGCCAACCAGAACAATACTGGAGCAGCAAAATTATTTGTTACTGCAATTCCCCAGCAAATAAGAATAAGCGAAATACCAAGTGCTGCTTCCGACCTCCGCCCTAATGAGTCTCGGAGCACCTGTGCACCCCTTAGAATAAGAAAACCACCCCAAAAAAATACCAGTATGGCAATTAGAACCCCAGCCAAGAGGCCGTACTCAGCAGCAAACGAAAGCGCAATAAAGTGCGGGTAACTCTTTATTGACCAATCCCATCTTTCATCAACGCCTAGCAATGGGTGACTCATTACAGCCTCAAAGCCATAGTGATACCCATCGTATCTATCGTAGACCGAATCAGTTGCCGCTGTTGGAATGAGATAAGAAAAAATATTTTCACCATAGAAGCCAATCGCCATGGTGAAAATTAACACCAGCAGACCAAGCATCCATCGTGTTTGCTTCTGATGCTGACTCACTTGCTTGAGAGGCATTAGAACGGATAAAAGCCCTCCCATAATCAAAAAAATCATAGGCCCACGAGTCAAGGAATTAAGCCAACACAGCCCTCCCAATAGCAAAAGGCATGCACCTATGGCTTTTTGAGAAGTCCCCTTACTAAACCCAAGAAAAAAGCCACAGGCGATAGCAATGCACGCATACAATCCCAATGCATTGGGATTATGGAAAACACCATAACGCCCTATAGAGCCTTTAATAAAACTTGCATCAGGAATGGCATAGTTCAAAGCCCCTCCCTCAATAACATAAATCCCTTCCAGCATTTTGTACTGACCGCCATCCAGAAATCCAAATATTGGAAAAATCAGCACTAGCGCAGACAGCAGAATCTGAATAAATACAAACCAGAGAAAAAAAGTTTTGTGATCCTTATCTAACGAAAACACAAGCCACATCAAGTAAACAGGTATACCAGAGTAAACCACTGTTGAAAGAGACCAAGTAAGATCATATCCCTTGAATATGCTTACCATAAATATATAAAACGAAAGTATTTGGCATATAACATACGTCCATCGAACATCTTTAGGTAAGCTGTATCTCCTTTTTACATAGAGGAGTGAAGCATAAGCATAAAGACCAAGGAATATTGTTCTTGTTATAAGCTTTTGATGCTCAGAAAACCCAGACAGATACTGCAGCATTGCGTATCCATCTCTATCGGCACCAGTAATACCGTAAAGCAACAGCGCAACCAATGGCCATCCGGCAATAACTACCGCGATCATCAATGCCCACAATAATACTGGCAATATCATTGCGTCTTCACCTGATTAATTCGCTCATCAGCTCTTATTATTATAAAATATGCAATCAGCATCAAAGCCAGATTCTGAATCACACCAATAACTGACAACATAAAAACAACCTGCTCTGCTGCAAATACCACATTCAGAAACAAACATAAGCCAACAGCAAGAACGATTCCATCGATAAGCAGTTGCAAACGCTGGTACGAATGTATTCTGTAAAGAAGCCTGTAGGGCAGCGAAATCAAGAAAGATATGGCCCATATAACCAGCCATGAGGATATGGTGGCAGCCTCTACCCACCTATCACCAAACGCCATTCCAAAAAAAATCGGAAGGACAAAAAATCCAATTCCACCCAAAAGACATACTAGCAAGACAGCGTATACCGGGTTCAGCACACGAAGTCCTCTTACTTCTTCCTTACTCTTGTCGGACAGGTACCGAAAAAAAACGGAAGAAGTGGACTGCGCGACCAGCAGCATCGGCGTCCATGACATCTTGTGCGCCATCGCAAACTGACCACCAAAGGCATGTCCGTACACTCGTGAAAACATGTACAAGGGAAGAGCAAAAGCTGCCACTGACACCAACTCTTGTATGGTCCCAATCACAAGAAAGTCTTTTTTCTCCGAAAAAAACTTGTGGACGCTTGAAATAAAACCAACGGTAACCGAGACACAAAAATGTCTTTTTATAAAGCTGCCGGCCAATAACAGTGCCACGAACTCAGCAAAGACGAGACCTGCAATCAAGCCATCGTTAATCTGCAACCAGCCACAAAATGACTGTGTCACCACCAGTGCCAATGATCTGATCAATGTAAACCACATCAATCCCGCAAAATCACCTCGGGCAACCAAACCACCTTTAACAATCGCGCCCATGGATATCAGCAAAACAAGAAGGCTCGAATATATGACAGCCCCGATGCCTGCAGTCGCACCAAACAAGCTATTTCCCAGAAAATAAATAGGCCCACAAAGAATGATACTTGCGACAAAACTCAAAATCATTGAAATGGAAAATATGCGATCAAACTCATATTTATCATTTTTCACCATCACCAGATAATTATGAAACTGCATCGTGGCAAGTACGGCTATGAACATAGCCACAGATGATAACTGGGCAAACTCACCAAAATCTGATGATGGATATAGCTGCGCCAGCCATGGCTGAGCCAGGAACTGCAATAGCTGAGATATTGCATTCACCAGAGCCAGCGCACCCACAACTTTTAGCATCATTCATCTCTAGATCGCGAGTAAGGTCTTCACATACCAGGACATCGCTGCGGACACACCGCTGCGGATATCGTAACCAGGCACATATCCCAATAACCGTTCAGCCTTACTGATATCTGCCTGTGAGTGCCTTACATCCCCCGCCCTGAAATCGCGGTAGATCGCACTTTTTTCGTATGTCACTCCATTACTGGCGAGAGCACCCCTGATCTCTTCTAACAGCGTATTCAAGGTTGTACGGCCACTGACTGCCACGTTGTAAACCTGATTGCGGGCCGCTTCATCGGTTGCCGTGGCGGCCAGCAGATTGGCTTGCACGGTATTCTCGATAAAGCAGAAGTCACGACTGGTTTCGCCATCGCCGTTAATGAACACGTCGTCGCCCTTGATCATGGCGGCGGTCCATTTGGGGATGACGGCGGCATAGGCACCATCCGGGTCTTGTCGCTTGCCGAACACATTGAAGTAGCGCAGGCCAATGGTGGTAAAGCCGTAGCAACGGGCAAACACGTCGGCATACAGCTCGTTCACGTACTTGGTGACAGCATAGGGCGAGAGCGGCTTGCCGATGATGTCTTCTACCTTGGGCAGGCCGGGGTGGTCGCCGTAGGTAGAACTGCTGGCGGCGTAGGTAAAGCTTTTTACCTGGGCATCACGGGCAGCCACCAGCATGTTGAGAAAGCCGTCTATGTTGGCGCTGTTGGTGGTGATGGGGTCGTTAATGGAGCGTGGCACAGAGCCCAGTGCGGCTTCATGCAGCACGTAGTCCACGCCTGCACAGGCCTGCTGGCAGTCTTCCAGATTGCGGATGTCGCCTTTGATAAACTTGAAGCGTGCCCACTGCTCCGGGGTAACCAGTGACTGCACTTCGTCCAGGTTGCGCTGATGGCCGGTGGCAAAGTTATCCAGCCCCACTACGCGCTGCTCAAGCTTGAGCAGGGTTTCCAGCAGGTTGCTGCCGATAAAGCCGGCCACGCCTGTTACCAGCCAGGTCTTGGGGGCGGTAGGTAACTCGGCGCGCAGTTGTTCGTAACGGGTCATGTTTGGGTTCTTTTCAGTTTTCTGACTAAATCACAGACGCAGATCGGATGATTCTGATGGCAGCAAATACTTCAGGTCATACAGCACATGCTGGGGCTTGCCCAATGCGCGTATGGCCTGCTCGCCCATCGCTTTAAATTGCTGATGGGCCACGGCTAATATGATGCTGTCATACTCGCCTGCTTTGGGCGCGGCAACAGTCGTTAGTCCGTATTCGTGCTGTGCTTCGCTGGCATCTGCCCACGGGTCGTATACATCTACGTTTACGTTGTATTCACGTAGCTCGCTGATGATGTCGACTATCTTGGTGTTACGCAGATCGGGGCAGTTTTCCTTGAAGGTAAGGCCCATGATGAGCACGCGTGCGCCTTCCACATGAATGCGGCGCTTCATCAGTGCCTTTACCAGCTGGCTGGCTACATAGGCGCCCATGCTGTCATTCAGACGGCGACCGGCCAGAATGATTTCGGGGTGATAGCCAATGGCCTGTGCCTTGTGCGTGAGGTAGTACGGGTCTACGCCAATGCAATGTCCACCCACTAAGCCTGGGCGAAACGGCAAGAAGTTCCATTTGGTGCCAGCCGCCTTGAGCACTTCTTCGGTATCAATGCCTAGCTTGTTAAAGATAAGTGCTAGCTCGTTGATCAAGGCAATGTTCACATCACGCTGGGTGTTCTCGATTACCTTGGCTGCTTCGGCCACGCGAATGCTCGGGGCCTTGTGTGTGCCTACGGTGATGATCTGGTTGTAAATGGCATCCACCAAGTCGGCCACTTCCGGGGTAGAGCCAGACGTAATCTTGCGAATATTGGTAACACGGTGTTCTTTGTCGCCCGGATTAATACGCTCGGGGCTGTAGCCTGCGTAAAAATCGACGTTAAATGTAAGGCCAGACACTTTCTCTAGCACTGGCACACAGTCTTCTTCGGTGGCACCGGGATAAACGGTGGATTCGTAAATCACGATATCGCCTTTCTTGAGCACTTTGCCAATCGTCTCAGAGGCTTTTATTAGCGGGGTGAGATCGGGCCGGCGGTGCTCGTCTATCGGCGTGGGCACGGTCACGATAAACACGTTGCTGGCCTTGAGATCGTCGATGGTGGCGCTGTAGCTAAGATGGGTTGCGGTCTTGAGTTCGTCGTCGCTCACTTCTAGTGTGCTGTCATGGCCTGCTTTAAGGGCATTGATGCGGGGCACGTTGATGTCAAAACCTACAATGCTGCGCTTCTTGCCAAACTCAACGGCCAATGGCAAACCAACATAGCCAAGGCCAATAACGGCCAGTTTGACGTTGTCGAGTGTGAGCATGGTGAAAATCCTTTTCGTTCAAAAACGGGCTGGTTAATCTGTATGTAAAAAGCGGGCTGTTGCGCCGGCCCTGTATCGTGACTCATGCGGGCGGTTGCAAGGCGCTTTATCTGGCCGCGAATTATGAAGCGTACTAGCGACAAATGAAATGTTTAATCATGCCTTGGCGGTAGACCAATACGGGTGGGGCTGGGCGCAGACCATGAAANNCGCAGGGGGCGCAGGTCGGGCCAACTGAGCGCCTGACCGCCAGCGGCCTCGACCACGGCGAATTAATCAAACAGCTCGGCATGCGTACCCGCACGGGTAAAAACAATCGTGCCCGGCTTTGTTGAGTCATCCAGCTTGTAGATCAGCAGAAAGTCCCCGCCTATGTGGCACTCCCGGTAACCTGCCCAATCTCCCTTCAGTTCATGGTCCAGCCACTCTGCGGGGAGCGGTTCATCATTGGCAACCAGCAGGAGCATGACGCCCTTGAGTTGCTGCATGTTGTAGCGCCCCGCCTGGCTCAGGCGGTCCCAATCCTTGCGAAACGCCTTGGTGTAATCCGCCGCACGGGGCAACGTGGCTCGTTTACTTGCGGCGCTTCGTCTTGGGGGTTTCGAGGTCATCCATGAGCTCCTCATAGGCGCTGAAGCGGGCATTGCGGGCTGCCATTATCGCGTCCGCCTCGTCCATGGCAGCTCGCGTTTCTGCGTTGGGCACCTTGATATCAAAGGGAATCCGCTTTTCCGCCACCACGCGGGTAAGGAACACCCGCACCGCATCAGATACGGACAGCCCCATGGCTTCCAGGGTTTCCGCGGCCTCTGCCTTTATTTTCTCATCTACCCGGACATGCAACATTGCACTGGCAGCCATGGCCGTCTCCTGAGTGTTGTATCTATTTTGAGATACATTGTATCTCATTTGATAGACGTCTGCTAACCCGGAAATGCGGGGCTTAGCGGGGTCCGGCCCAGTACTCATCGGGCTGGGCGCAGACCATGAANNATCAGGGTGTCCGGGCGCTGGTTGTAGCGCAGGGTTTGCAGGCTGGGCCATGCCACTACCTGACCGCCTGCGGCCTCTACCACGGCTTGCCCTGCGGCGGTGTCCCACTCGCCGGTGGGGCCAAGTTTGGGGTAAAGATCGGCCCGGCCTTCGGCCACCAGGCA
>DDBN01000086.1:1886-2020 GCA_002333145.1 Moraxellaceae bacterium UBA2031 | reverse complement strand
CCTTGTTGCTGTGCGCCCCACCAGGTGGTGTTGGGCACGGGGGCATACACAACCCCGAACACGGCAACGCCGTTGTCTATCAGGGCTATGTTCACGGTGAACTCGCCGTTTTTCTTGATGAATTCTTTGGTGCC
>DDBN01000086.1:0-1818 GCA_002333145.1 Moraxellaceae bacterium UBA2031 | reverse complement strand
CCGGCTTGCCGGGCAATGGTGATTACCGGGGTAATTACCGAAGCAATCAACGGGGCGATGGGGGTTAAGAGATTAGTCATGTGCAAGGGCCTCGGTGGGCTTTACCACCCTGGAAATACTGGCACGTCACGCGCGTGGTGCAGAAAGCGAATCACTATGATGCCGTGAGGCCGGGGCAGATAAAAAATTAGATAGGGCGTGCGTGTAGGCCAGCTACGTAAGCCGGCCTGCAATTCTGGCCTTGCCCTGCCCTGTTCCGGGTGCTCAGCAAGAGTGTTGGCAGCAGCAAGAAGCTGATCCACCAGTTTATCCGCGGTATCCGGGTTGTCTTGCGCAATATGCATCCATGCATCAAGCAAATCGTTTTCCGCGTGGGTCGTGAGACTCACGGCAGGCATTCGGCTTACTCCCCCTTTGTCTTCATTAGCTCACGCGCTCGTTGCTTGATGCTAGCGGCATCTGCGGGGTGAATATTACCCTCGGCCACATCGGCCATGCCCAAACGAATATCAGCCTGCAGGCAGGCCAGTGATTGCTGACGGCTCTGCTCATAAACATCCAGCAGCCGGAGTGCTTCGCGTACTACTTCGCTGGCCGAGCCGTAAAGCCCTGATTCCACGCGTTGCCGGACTCGGTTTTCAAGCTCTGGTGGCAAAGAAATATTGATAGACATAACTCTCTCGCAAGCTGAGGGCTTGGCATCAGCATGGCAGTAATTGCCATTTATTGCCATTTTATACTTCTGACTATTATCGGCCTTCAGATGACTTTGGTAGCCTGTAAGGCCCAAAAGGAGCTGTTCAGATACGCTACCGCCCCAGGATTGAGCCGTCTTTTTCCTGAGGACGATAAAACCGAATTGTGGGCAGCGGCTTAGGCGTAGATGCCTTCCCGCTTTTCGATACTGCTCACGGGCAGCACCAGCTGTTGCTCGCGGCGCATGAGGTTGAGCAGGATCACGACGCGCTCGTCGCCATCGTAGGCTTTGAAAATGGCCTCGATGTCGGCAAATGCGCCGTTGATAATCATTACGCGGTCGCCGGGCAGCAAATCGGCCATACAGGGCTGCACCGTCATACGCTGGCGCAGGGCTTCGATCACACTTAAGGGGACCGGATGGGGCTTGCCGTTAAAGCCGACCATGCGGGTAACGCCACGCGTGGAGCGAATGGGGCCCCAGTTGTCGTTAACGCAGTCTAGATGGATAAACAGATAACCCGGAAACAGTGGCTCGGTAACGTCACGACGCCTGCCCTGCTGTACCCGCTCGGTATGCACCACCGGCAGATAGCAGCTAAAGCCCTGATTATTAAGATTTTCTTGGGCACGAAAGTTTTGCTGCGGCTTGCACTGCAACAAATACCAAGCGGCCTGACCCTGACTCTGCCCCTGCAACGGTGATTGCGGGTGCAGATACTGGTGCTGAATAGTGATGTCTTCCTGACTGCTCACAAGGCTTGCTCTTCCTGACCGGGGGCCTACTGCGCATGGAGACCCGCCTTGATACGCCGGGGCTTTTTTTGAAGTGTTCTAATATACCAATCACAGCGCCTATTCGTTACCCCTTAAAGCGAGGGGCGGTTATTAAAGCCCTCTAAGTGGCAAAGAAAGTAGCGAATAGTCAAACAAGGGGCGCTTACCCACCAACTGCATCGCTCTGCCCTTTACTGCTCCTGCCCCACAAACACAAAAACCGGCAAATGCCGGCTTTTATGTTCATCACACTAGCCATCACGCCAGTGGCTTAACACCCCAGTGCGGGTAGTGCCTTGTCACAAAGTCGTGCAGGTCTTGCTCGGACATGCCCAGCAATACGGC
>DDBN01000118.1:242-4037 GCA_002333145.1 Moraxellaceae bacterium UBA2031 | reverse complement strand
CTGCCACTTGTCGATCATCAATAAATAGCGTTATATCTGCGCGGCTTAAATACTCTTAACCATGATTACCACGGATGGATATCATGAAAAAACCTCATGGGTTTACGCTCATCGAAATGATGGTCGTTATCTGTATTACCGGCATATTACTCAGTATCTCAATCGATGGACTGCGCTACCTGCAAGAGCAGATGCGAGCAACCGCCACCATTAACCAGCTGTTAGGTGCAGTCCACCTGGCTCGGCATTCGGCGTTAAGCCGGCATCAATTGGTTACGCTCTGCCCAACCGCAGATCAAAAAACATGCAGCAATAACTGGGCTACAGGCATGTTGATCATTTCTGGAAAAGGCACCACTGCCGATGCAGGCACACGAATTACGGCCTTCCCTCCCCTGTCACACGGCCGGATTGAGTGGCGCGCCTTTGGCGGAGGTAAAAAGCTTCAGTTTGCCGCAACCGGCCTGACATTCTCGCAAAATGGGACGTTCACTTATTGTCCGGATGACAAAGACTTGCGTATGGCAAAGGCATTGATCATCAACAAGGCGGGGCGGGCAAGAATGGCGGTGGATCTGAATAAAGACGGGATAGTTGATCTAAGAGCAGGGGAGCCAGTGCAATGCACATGACTCCCATTCAGTAAAAGCTACTACGTTATTTCCACTTTTGACCGGCATCCCCAGGAGTACAGGAAGCACTGCTGGCTTTATTCCAGCAACGATCACCGTTCTGATTGATTCCCAAGGCACCATCGTCTTTCTGCAGCCCTGAACTGCGGGGCTTTGCAAAAATGACATATTGTCGAGCATCTGTGACTGTGAGCTCCAGATCGTACAAGGGGGTGCCACTTTCTGGTGAAACATTCCGGAAAACTGCGCCTGAACCTAAAGTAGCGCCGGTATACGTAAAGTTCTGCGACCGATACGCTGCCATAGCAGCAGCGGCTGCCTCAAGATCACCCTGTACTGTTGTACGATTCCCGTTGATCACAGAGTTCCTGTACGACGGATAAGCGATTGCTGTCAGTATGCCAATAATCGCCACCGTGATAAGCACTTCCATCAAGGTAAAACCATTTTGCTTTTTCACTCGTTCACTCCTTAACACCCTCGGAGCCATTGGGCTCCGAAGGCATATAACGTGTTATTACTGCGGCTGACGATCATACCAGCGTGAACGAATAATACGGCCAAAGCCTGGAGGCAGCTCCCCGGCAGATTCAGCACTAGTCCCCGTAATTTTCTTCAGCTCTAGATCGCCAGTGGCATTTTCACGAATCAGGCCAACGTCCGTACCGGCAATCCCCATGGCGACACCCGCCTCATAACGATCCGTTGCGTTAGTGCTGCCATCGGCATTGTTATTGGTCGCTGCACCAGAGCCATTGGCCAGCAGCACTGTCCACGCATTGGTTACACCCGCCACTGGCGAACAAGCTGCCGTGATAGAGCTATCCGGCACGAAGGAATTAAAGTGCACCTCATAGATAAGGCTGTCATCACTTCTCCGCTTGCTGAAAATCAACGGTGACGACAAGACCTTCTCTCCTGTTGCTGGCATATTGATATACCAGCCCTTAGAGGCCGCTACAGAAGCTGTTGCCGTAGCACCCAGTGTCGAACTGACATCGGTCAGGTCTGTCGTAGTAAAGGGCGTAACTGCTCCACTAAACGTTGCCAGGTCAGGCGTAGCGCCAGTGCCCTTGCCATTTTCATCAATACTGCTGCTCAGAATGTCAAAGCGGGCAGCATCATAGTCCTTGACCATGTAGAAGCGATCTTGCGTTGCTCTGTCCGACTTTGGATAGTTACGGTTACCCGTACCAATCGTTACCGCCGCATAGATCTTGCCAACACTGTCCTTCACATAGGCCACCGCAGGTGTTTCATAAACACGGCGATCATTTGCTTTAGTCGCCGTTTCGGCTGCACCCAGCTTTGCCAATGGAGCAACACGCTTCACCAGCTTGGGAGCAGCAGACGCGTTATCAATATCCACACGGAATATCTGTCCACCAACATCACCAAAGTAAATGTGGTCGGCTATGCGGTCAGCATTCTTGTCCAGCACTCGCACACTACCCGGAATGGAATACTGCATAAGCGATGAGCTGGTGAAACTGGAGCTTGTTGTGCCACCGCTGGAGGCTGACCAGATCAAGGCGCCTGTTGCCGCATTGACCATATAGAGAGCGTTGCCCTTATTGCCAGTGGATGCCACCACAGATGAGCCACCGACTTCATAGGTGGAATAGTCCAAGCCACCACCAAAGACGAACACATCTTTTTCTACGCCGCCCACTCGTACTCGGGTGAGCGTAGGCTGTGACCATGTGTAGCCCAGATTAGAGAAGCCTGTTGTAGATGGCTTAATCACCCACTTCAACTCAGGTGCGCCACTTTTTGTGGTCGGCAGCTTTATCGCATAAACATTGCTACCACCCTGACGCATACCACCTACCAACAGAGTCTCTGTACCCACCTTGGCTACAGTCCAGTTGCCGTCTAGGCCATAAAGGGGGCGAATTGTTGCGCCCATGCCAGGGTTGTTATGCAATGCCGCTACGTTGCTGATCAAATCGCTAGGCAACCAAGCCCAATTTTCCGAGCCGTCATTTACATTAATACTGTGCAACAAGCCATCATTCGTGCCAACAAACACTACATAGTCTTCATTGCCGCTGCCGTAGCTAACCATGGTGGGCTGGCCATGAATCGGTGCACCCAGTGATTTGCGGGCCTCCGTTGTATTGCCATTGCTGTCTACATCATCAACATCAAGCCCTTGAATCCACTGTGCCAGAAGTGTATCCAGCCCTGTTGGTGGATTATTGGCGTCCAGCAGGCTCATCGCACCCGCACTGCCACTGTCAATGTAGACTTTGCGTGCGGCTGTGTTTTCACCGGCAGCACCGCCTAGGCCCACTTTGTTACCGTCAACCACATCACTCCACCAACTCTGAGCATTGGTGCTGAAGAACTTGGTGGCAGGATCAATCGCCGCCCCGTTAGCGGCCTGAATAGAGTCATCAGAACCCAAACGGTAGCGCTTAAGATTACCTGCCCAGCGACGATTGGTTGTCGGCTCAAACACCCCGTAATACAGCTGATCCAGATGCTGCGAGCGGTTCAACTGGTTAACGGCAACACCCGGTGAAGCCATGGTGCCACTGGTATCCGCAATGCGGGAAAAGATGGTCTGGAAGCTATTAGCCAGCGAGTCCACATCGGTTGCCGCAAAGAACTCACCACCACCGTACACTCTGGCCACCGTCGATAGCCCTTTGTACGAGGCGGATGTGGGGTCAGTTACGTCTGGGCCAAAGCCAATCGTATACGTTGAAACGAGTGACTTTTCTCCCGCAGTGGCACCAGGCTTACCTGTCTTTTTAAGGTAATCGGCATTTTTGTTCATGCAATCAAACGAGCCTGAACATGCCGTGCCCACGGACTTGTTATCATCATCGTCCGTTGGCTCACCGTCTGTCAGCATGATGATGTTGCTGGACTGGCACTGGCCGCCATCCATGGGGGAGATATAGGTATAGCTACTGTTCTGCGAAGGAGCAGACTCGGGGTACGAGCTAGCCTTTCCGTATACAGCGCTGTTACCCAGCATATATCGAGCTGACTCATAGTAGGCCTCACCCAATGGGGTTGAGGTAGTAAAGGTATAGGCCTTGATCAAGTCCAGAAGGTCCTGACGTACACGGCGCACCGCATCAGCCGGATTATCAGAGTCATAGACAATACTGAGTGAGGCGGCCGACGAGGAGCCATAGTCCGCTTGATA
>DDBN01000118.1:0-162 GCA_002333145.1 Moraxellaceae bacterium UBA2031 | reverse complement strand
GACTTGAGCGCAGCATCAACGGCCACCACTGTCTGCGTACTTCCGTTCTGCTCTGCATCGTCGCTACTGGATCGCACAGTGGCAATACGAGAGCTGCGCAGGCAGGTAGTTCCAGTTGGCAAGGCATAGCTCACCTTCAAACGCGGAGCAGCTGCCTGATCT
>DDBN01000056.1:4761-27758 GCA_002333145.1 Moraxellaceae bacterium UBA2031 | reverse complement strand
AAAAAGCCCGGCGAAAATGCTGTTGATATTGCCGAGCGGCTAATGTCCCGCATTGAATCGCTGCGCGGCACCGTTATTCCTGATGATGTACAGGTCAGTGTTTCCCGTGACTACGGCGAGACAGCTAACGACAAGGCCATGAAGCTGATTCAGAAGCTCATCTTTGCCACCTTATCCGTCGTGGCACTGGTGTTTTTTGTACTCGGGCGCCGCGAAGCCATTATCGTTGGTGGTGCGGTCATGCTTACACTGGCGGCCACGCTGTTTGCTTCGTGGGCTTGGGGCTTCACACTTAATCGTGTCTCCCTGTTTGCGCTCATATTTTCCATCGGCATCCTCGTGGATGATGCCATCGTGGTGGTGGAAAATATTCATCGGCGAATGCAACTCGATCGTGGCAAACCGTTGCGTGAGATTATTCCCGTTGCGGTGGATGAAGTGGGCGGGCCTACCATTCTTGCTACCTTCACTGTGATTGCGGCACTACTACCGATGGCGTTTGTGTCAGGCCTGATGGGGCCATACATGAGCCCAATCCCAATCAATGCATCCATGGGTATGGTGATATCACTGGCTATCGCTTTTGTGATCACTCCTTGGATGGCCTTGCGTCTATTGGGTAAGCATGCCGACAGTGCGGGCGATCATTCGGAAGAAGACAAGCAAACAGTCTGGCTGCGCAAATTTTTTCGACGCGTGATGTCACCATTCCTGAATAAAGAATCGGGCAGGCGCTCGCGCCATAAACTGTATCTTGGCGTGTTTGGTCTGATTGCTTTATCCGTGTCACTGGCGGTATTCAAACTGGTTGTGCTTAAGATGCTGCCGTTTGATAACAAGTCCGAGTTTCAGGTCATCGTTGATATGCCTGCTGGTACGCCGCTGGAAAATACGGCCGCTGTACTGCATGAAATGGGCGTGTATCTGTCGACTGTTCCAGAAGTGACCAACTATCAGGCCTACGCCGGTACAGCCGCCCCTATCAACTTCAACGGCCTTGTGCGTCAGTATTATCTTCGCGCCGACAGTGAGCAGGGTGACCTGCAGGTTAATCTCAAAGACAAGCACGAGCGTGATCGTCAGAGTCATGAGATTGCGGGCAGCGTGCGAGCTGATCTTGAGCGTATTGCAAATAATCATGGCGCCAATGTGAAAGTGGTGGAAGTGCCACCTGGCCCACCGGTGATGTCGCCTTTAGTAGCTGAGATCTACGGGCCGGATGAAGCAGGTCGTCATCAGTTGGCTAAATCCGTGCGCGCTATCTTCGAGAAAACGCCCGATATCATGGCCATTGATGACACCACTGTGGACACGGCCGCACAGGATCGTCTGGTGGTGGATCGCAATAAAGCCATGTTGGCCGGTGTATCACCTCAGCAAATTGCCGCCACTTTGCGCGTTGCATTAAGTGGTGTCGATGTCACCTCATTGATGGTGCCGGATTCTCTTAGCAGTGTGCCAGTGCGTCTGGCATTACCGCCGGAGTCGCGCAGCAATCTGGATGCCGCCCTTAAGTTGACCGTGCCTGCCCGCGATGGTCGCGCGCTGCCTTTGTCCGAGCTGGTACAGGTTCATCGTGAAGTGCGTGAGCAAGTGCATTATCACAAAGACTTGATGCCACTGGTTTATGTTTTTGGCGACATGGCGGGCGATCTTGATAGCCCGCTCTATGGCATGTTTGCGATGCGATCCGATATCCAGGCAATCAAGCTGCCACATGGTGCTACGCTGGGTGAGTATTTTACGCAGCAGCCGGCTGATCCTTACCGTGAATATGCCATCAAGTGGGATGGGGAGTGGCAGGTGACCTATGAAACCTTCCGCGACATGGGAACAGCCTATGCCGTTGGCATGATCTTGATCTATCTGCTAGTCGTCGCGCAGTTTGGTTCTTATAGCGTACCGCTGGTGATTATGGCGCCGATTCCGCTGACCATCATTGGTGTAATGCCAGGACATGCGCTACTCGGTGCACACTTCACTGCCACATCCATGATCGGCATGATCGCGCTAGCAGGAATCATTGTGCGTAACTCGATTTTGTTGGTGGACTTTATCAATCTTAAAATCGCCGAAGGAATGGAGTTGGCGGATGCTGTTGTTGAGGCCGCTGCGGCTCGTACCAAGCCTATTGTGCTGACGGGCTTGGCAGCCATGATGGGTGCGTTCTTTATTCTCGATGATCCTATCTTTAATGGCCTGGCAATTTCACTTATCTTCGGCATCCTTGTTTCAACAATGCTGACATTGGTGTTGATCCCCTTGCTGTATTACGCGCTTAAGCGTCGTCAGATGGCAAAAGAGCAGAGCTGATCTGCTCTCATCCGCGCTAATAAAAAACCCGGCAATTGCCGGGTTTTTTATATGACGAATTAATTATTTGGAGTTACACATCGCACTCACAGCATCGGTTAGCTTCCCGCTCAATGAATCACCGGCAAGGCCGGCATAGCGTGTCAGTACCGAAGTGCGTGCATTGAAGAACTTGCTTCCAGCGGCTGTTTTGGCAAAGGCCAGATAAGCATCTGCATCTTTTTCGGAAAGGCTGGCATAGCGGCCGTACATGCTGGCATTAACACCGTCACGCAACATCCCCAGTTGTGTCTTCTTCATTACACCACCCAGTAATCCAGCAAAGGGGACTTTATCCAGTCCAAAACACTGATGCTTGATGGCGATGTCTACGGCTTCGTTCAATGCGCGCTCTGCCAACAGGCCAACGGCTTTACCTGTGCCGGTCGTATGGACGATCTCTTCTAGGGCTGAGTCAGTGAGCCTGTTAGCACTTAACACCGCCTGTTCGCCGCTTTCCAGCGCCACCACATGCTTGCCAGCATCAGACTCGAAGAAGTGTTGTACAGATGTCAGCTCACGAGCAGACAAATCACGCAGTAGAACGGTGCGCAGGTCTTGGCGTATTGCCTCCGGCTTTAGGGTTTCGGCAACAGTAGTATTTACGACCGCCAGCCACTCATCCGGGATTAGTAATGTTGGCCCTTTGGTTTTTCCCACGGGAAAAGGTTGCTGCAGTCGTGTCAGTTGTGCATCCAGTCCACTTGCGGTCAATACAGCATCAACATTGCTATCACTGCCCGGCATCGTGCTACAGCCAGTGCTCAACAGGCCCAGTGCCGTCACAGAAATCAGTGCAATCGCAGAAATAAAAGAGGAACGTTTCATGATGTTTTTTCCGGTATGAGCAGTTCCAGCATGGCTTGGGCTGCACGTGAAAGGATTCGTCGTGGATGATAGACCACGCCAAGGCTTCGTTTTAGGGTGATTCCGTCGATGTTCAGTATCTCAAGTTCATGATCAGCCATACTGGCCGGCAACACGCTCCAGCCTAGGCCAATAGAAGCCATCATCTTGATCGTTTCCAGATAATTAGTGGTCATGCTTACCTGCATTTCCAGTCCCGACTCCTGAAAAAGACGTGAGGCAATCTGGCGTGTAAATGTGCTGGAGGAGGGCAGAATAGCCTGATGCCGCGTCAACTCAGCCAGCGTAATTTTTTGCATTTTCGTTAGTGGATGGTCGTTGCCCGCCACAAATGCCAGCGGGTCTTCCCATATTTCGCGGGCGATCAAGCGATCATCTTTAGCCGGGGGCAAGGTCACGATGCCCAGCTCCAGTTCGCCAGACAGCACCGCTTCATAAGCCTCTTCGGAGTCAATAAAGCGCAAGTCCAGTCGTACGTGCCGGTACTCTGTGGAAAAAGCGCGCAGGGTTGGCGGCAAACGGTGCAGTCCAATGTGATGGCTAGTGCCTATCTTTAGTGTTCCTGTGACCGGGCCGCTTAAATTGCCCACAGCGCGCTTCATGTCCTCCAGGTCCAATAGCAGATGCTGAGCACGAGGCAGTAGGGTGCGGCCGGCCTCCGTCAGGCTGATCTGACGCCCCACCCGGTCGAATAATGACACTCCTAGAGACGACTCCAGACCGCTAATGCGTTTGGAGACAGCCGGCTGAGTCAAATGCAGATGCTCGGCCGCCTGTGAGAATGAGGCGGTTCGTGCTACTTCCAGAAAGGCACTCAATGCGGCAGTGTCCATTTGCATTCCTAATGGTTATCGAACATATAAAAATTATGAATTAGATTTATCAAATGTCCAGACGTAGGATGTATCCATCGTAAAAGCCCGTCGACAGACCCGCAGGAGTTCGAGATGTCTGGNNAAGGCCGAGCGCGAAAAAGGTGTCGCCGGTATTGCCGACGAAACCTCCCGTATTCAAGTCGCCACGCTGGACGACAACTGTAAAGACTTCAATATTGTTGAGTTCACTATCAACGATGAGCGTCAGGGTATCGTGCATGTTGTTGGGCCTGAGCAGGGCCTGACCTTGCCCGGCATGACCGTAGTTTGTGGTGATTCGCATACCGCCACTCACGGTGCTTTTGCTTGTCTCGCGCACGGTATTGGCACCTCGGAAGTCGAACACGTA
Source organism: Moraxellaceae bacterium UBA2031 (assembly GCA_002333145.1). Lineage (GTDB taxonomy): Bacteria > Pseudomonadota > Gammaproteobacteria > Pseudomonadales > Moraxellaceae > UBA2031. The sequence continues at coordinate 23,315 of DDBN01000056.1, read as the reverse complement.
TTAGCCACACAGTGCTTGGTACAGAAAAAATCAAAGAACATGCTCGTCAAGGTCACCGGCAAGTTGGGTGAGGGCGTGACATCAAAAGATGTGGTGCTCGCCATCATTGGCAAGATTGGCACTGCTGGCGGTAACGGTCACGCCATCGAGTTTGGTGGCCAAGTATTTGAAGACATGAGCATGGAAAGCCGTATGACGGTCTGCAACATGGCGATTGAAGCCGGCGCCCGTGTTGGCATGGTCGCTGCTGACGAAAAGACCATCGAATATTTCCGTGGCAAACCCTTTGCCCCTACCGGTGAAAACTGGGACAAGGCAGTAAGCTACTGGCGCACTCTCACATCAGATGCCGATGCAGCCTTCGACAAAGTGGTAGAAATTGACGGTGCCAGCATTCAGCCGCAAGTAAGCTGGGGCACCAGCCCTGAAATGGTGGTGCCGGTAACAGCCTCCGTTCCAACGCTGGACGATGCAGAAGATGCAGTACAGCGCAGCTCCTTTGAGCGGGCTTACGTTTATATGGGGCTGCAGGCGGGTCAAAAGATTACCGATATCCAATTGGATCGCGTATTCATTGGCTCCTGCACTAACTCCCGTATCGAAGATTTGCGTGCCGCTGCTGCCGTGATCAAGGGCCGCAAGGTGGCCAGCACCATCAAACAGGCCATGGTTGTGCCAGGCTCTGGCTTGGTGAAAAAGCAAGCCGAAGCCGAAGGTCTTGATCAGCTCTTTCTTGCTGCTGGCTTCGAATGGCGTGAGCCTGGTTGCTCCATGTGCCTAGCCATGAATGCCGATAAACTGCAGTCAGGCGAGCACTGTGCGTCTACCTCGAACCGCAATTTCGAGGGGCGTCAGGGTAATGGTGGCCGCACCCATCTCGTTAGCCCGGCGATGGCCGCTGCTGCCGCTTTGGCCGGTCATTTTGTTGACGTGCGTTCGTTTTAAAGGAGACTGACATGGATAAATTTACCGTTGTAACAGGCCTCGTCGCTCCGCTCGATCGCGCTAACGTCGACACCGACCAGATCATTCCCAAGCAGTTTCTTAAGTCCATTAAACGTACGGGCTTTGGTCCTAATCTGTTTGATGAGTGGCGCTATATGGATGAAGGTTATCCTGGGCAGGACAACAGCAAGCGCTCGGTGAATCCAGCGTTTGTGTTGAACTTCCCGCGTTACCAAGGTGCCAGTGTATTGATCGCTCGCCAGAACTTTGGCTGCGGCTCCTCGCGTGAGCATGCCCCATGGGCGCTGCAGGAATATGGTTTCCGTACGGTTATCGCCTCAAGCTTTGCTGATATTTTCTTCAATAATTGTTTTAAGAACGGCGTATTGCCGGTCGTTCTTAAAGAAGAAGAAATGGATGTGCTTTTCGCAGAGTGTGAGGCCGCTGAGGGCTATCAGATCACGGTTGATCTTGAGCATAAGAAAGTGATTCGCCCGAATGGCGAGTCGTTCAGCTTTGAGGTGGATGATTTCCGTCGCCACTGCCTGCTCAACGGCCTTGACGATATCGGGCTTACGTTGCAAGTAGCGGATGATATTCGTGTGTTTGAAGAAAAAGCCAAGGCAGCCCGTCCCTGGGTATTTCAGTCACTGCGTTAATGTTTTATCGGCTGCCTTTCTTGGTATGAAGGCAAGATAAACCAGAAGGATTTAGAAATAATGAGCAAGCATATTGTCATTCTCGCCGGTGACGGCATTGGCCCAGAAATCATGGCAGAAGCCGAGAAGGTTCTCTCTGCGGTCAACGACAAGTTTGGATTGGGATTTACCTGGGAGCATCAGCTGCTGGGTGGATGTGCAATCGACGCCCATGGCGTACCGTTGCCAGATGTTACACTGGATGCCGCAAAGAAAGCGGATGCCATTCTTCTTGGTGCCGTAGGCGGCCCGAAGTGGGACACCATTGAGCGCTCCATTCGCCCTGAACGTGGTCTGCTGAAGATTCGCAGCGAACTCAGTCTGTTCGCCAACCTCCGTCCGGCTATTCTTTACCCGCAGCTCGCCTCGGCTTCTTCCCTGAAGCCAGAGATTGTGTCGGGCCTGGATATCCTGATCGTACGTGAACTGACGGGAGGAATTTACTTCGGTCAACCGCGTGGCGTGCGTATACTGGAAAACGGCGAACGTCAGGGCTTTAACACTGACGTGTACAGCGAGTCGGAAATTCGTCGTATTGCCCATGTTGCTTTCCAGTTGGCCATGCAGCGCAACAAGAAAGTGCTCTCGGTCGACAAGGCCAATGTGCTGGAAGTCACTGAGCTCTGGAAGGAAGTGGCCACAGAAGTGGGCAGGGAATACCCGGAAGTTCAGCTCTCGCACATGTATGTCGATAATGCGGCCATGCAGCTGGTTAGGGCGCCTAAACAGTTCGACGTGATCTTTACCGGCAACCTGTTTGGCGACATCCTCTCGGATGAAGCGGCTATGCTTACGGGCTCTATCGGTATGCTGCCATCGGCATCGTTGGATGAACGCAAGAAGGGTATGTACGAGCCTTGTCATGGTTCGGCCCCGGACATCGCCGGAAAAGGCGTGGCCAACCCGCTCGCAACCATTCTGTCGGTCGCCATGATGCTGCGCTATACCTTCAATCAGGAAGTGGCCGCCAAGTGCATTGAAGATGCCGTTGGTAAGGTGCTCGACCAGAACCTGCGTACACCGGATATCTACACGGAAGGCACGGTTAAGGTTGGTACGAAGGATATGGGCGCGGCGGTTGTTGCCGCACTGTAATAACCCGTTCAGTTTTTTGAAAAGGTAACGAACATGAAAGTTGGTCTGGTAGGTTGGCGTGGCATGGTGGGTTCGGTCCTCATGCAGCGCATGGTGGAAGAAAATGATTTTTCTCACATTGATCCGGTGTACTTCTCTACCAGCAATGCCGGTGGCAAATCACCTGACTTCGGTGGCAAGGCTGCGCCTGCACTACAGGATGCCAATTCCATTGAAGCCCTCAAGGCCATGGACGTTATTCTGACCTGTCAGGGTGGCGACTATACCAATGAGGTTTTTCCAAAGCTGCGTGCGGCAGGCTGGAATGGCTATTGGATTGATGCTGCCTCGGCACTGCGCATGGAAGATGATGCCGTTATCGTGTTGGACCCGGTGAATGACGGCGTTATCCGTAATGCATTGGCCAAGGGCATAAAAAACTACGTCGGTGGCAACTGTACCAACTCCATTCTGCTGATGGGTGTTGGTGGCTTGTTCCGTGAAGGCTTGGTTGATTGGGTTAGCTCCATGACCTATCAAGCCGCCTCCGGCGGCGGTGCCAACCACATGCGCGAACTGCTCAAGGGCATGGGTGTGATTCATGCTGCCGTGGCTGATGAGCTAGCCACCCCGGCTTCTGCCATTCTTGAAATTGACCGCAAGGTAGCCAAAACCATTCGTGAAGATGTGCCGACGGAGTTCTTTGGTGCGCCACTTGCTGGAGGCCTGATTCCTTGGATCGATAAGCAACTCGACAATGGTCAGTCTAAAGAAGAGTGGAAAGGCCAAGCCGAAGTGAACAAGATTCTTGGTACTAGCAGCACTGTGCCAGTTGATGGCTTGTGCGTGCGTATTGGTGCCATGCGTTGCCACAGCCTGGCGCTGACCATTAAGTTGAAAAATGATCTGCCATTGTCTGAGATTGAATCCATCATCAAGTCAGGTAATGACTGGGTTAAGTTTGTGCCCAATGATCGCGACATCAGCGTCAAAGAATTGACCCCGGCATCTATTACCGGCGGGCTCAAGATTGGCGTTGGTCGTGTGCGTAAATTGAACATGGGGCCAGAATACATTTCAGCCTTTGTCATTGGCGATCAACTGCTCTGGGGCGCTGCCGAACCGCTGCGTCGTATGTTGCGTATTCTTCTCGCTAAATAACGCAACATTTTGCCCGCCCGTGCTATTTCGGCACGGGCGGGTTTTGTATTTTCTGGAGTAAGTGATCTATGTCCGATTCCCGTCTGGCCATCGTAGGTGTTACCGGCGAAGTAGGGCGCGCCATTTTGTCGCGACTAGAAGACTCCGGTCTTGCGTTTGCCGAGGTTCATGCATTGGCATCGTCGCGCTCTGAAGACGAAACTGTCATGTTTCGGCAGCGCCCTCTGATCGTGGAATCAGCAGAAGGGTTTGATTTCACTCGTGCCGATTTTGTGGTGCTGGCAACGCCGGCGGCTGTTTCCTTGCAACTGGCTGATCAGGCGCTGGCGGCAGGCTGCCGTGTAATTGACCACTCCTCTGCATTTGCTGAGCAGGCAAGTGTGCCGTTTGCCGGTATGCCGGATGCTGAAGGCGCGGACTTGGTTGCAGTACCAATGGCTGAAGTATCCCTGCTGGCTCCTCTTTTAGCCGCTCTGGGAAGCGAAGCCGGCCTGCGCACGGTACATGCAACAGTTCTGCTGCCTGTATCCTCTTCTGGCAATGCTGGCGTGCGGGAACTGGCGAGTCAGACCGGAGAGTTACTTAACGGGCGAGGCATTGAACCGGTCGTTTTTCCGGTTCAGATCGCCTTCAATACCTTGCCACTCGTCGGAGCAGACAGGGAAGAAGCAGTGACCGAAGGGCTGCAACAGTTGCTGGGGGAGCATGTTTCACTGGTACTTTCGTCCATGGTAGTACCGGTTTTTTACTGTCTGACAGCACAGATCACCCTAGAGACAGAGGCTCCTATACTGCCGGGTGCGGCCATGGATTTGCTTGCTAATCTGGATGCGGTAGAAGTAAGAAATCATGAAGAAAATCAGCCGGTTGCAACACCAATAGGTGATGCGGCAGGGCAGCCGCTTATCTATATCTCCGGTATGCGTAGCCTGCCGGAGCCGCTGCAAGGAGTTACCTTCACTGCAGTGGCCGACAATGTGCATCAGGGTGCCGCAAGACAGGTGGTCAATTTGCTTGAGAAGTGGATAAAAAGACTTTAATTATTGGTACTTACGAATGTCTTGTGATACAAATTCTAGGATAGTAATCTTACTACCAATAGAAAAAAGCCAGAGTCGTGGCTGCCCGGTATCGCTAACTGCGCTTCTGAAGGGCAAAAGAATAACCAATAAAGGATTCCGATAATGGTTCTGCGTAAGCTTGCGGTTGCCTTGTTGAGTGTCGGCGTGATGTTGCCGGGATTGGGCCATGCATTGACCGTCAGAGATCTTCAGACTAAGTCTGCTCTAGGCGAACCCTTCCTCGGCGAGATCGAGCTGGTGGAAGTGGGCGATCTTAATGCCGATGAAATCAAGGTCAGTCTGGCAACTCAGGAAGATTTTGAGCGCCTGGGTGTCGAGCGTGTGTATTTCCTATCGGATTTACGCTTTGACGTTGTGCTCGGTGCGAGTGGTCGTTCATTCGTCAGGATTTCGTCCGCTAAGCCGGTGCGCGAACCCTTTCTGGATTTTGTCGTGCGTATTGCATGGCCTGGGAACACTCGTCTCCAGGGTGTGACGGCGCTGCTGGACCCTCCCATGATGGCGGATACGGCACCTCCTGCCGTAGTGCGCCCTCAGGTGGCGACGCCTGCTGTTTCTGCTCCTGTGCGGGCACCACAGCCACAGCCACAGGCAGGGACTCCGTCAGCATCGTCTGAGCCTCCAGCTCCTGTAATCCCCCCTGCGCCGCGTGTGGTTCGCCAGCAGCCAGAAGCTGCGCCTGCTCGCCCAATACAGCCACAGCCAGTGCCTCAGGCCGATGGCTACCGTACTCGTGCCGGCGACGCCATGTACAAGGTGGCCCAGCAACTGCGTCCTAGCGATGCGGTGACGCTGTCACAGACCATGGTTGCTATTCAGCGGGCCAATCCGCAGGCATTCACCGGTAACAATATTAATCAGCTTAAACGTGGCCAAGTCTTGCGCGTGCCTTCCGAGTCCCAGATTCGTGAAGTGAGTGCTCAGGAAGCCGCAGCCTCTATTCGCGAACAGACTCAGGACTGGCGTGCGGCACAGGCTTCAGCCCCAGCTCAAAAGCCTACGCTGGATGCACAGCAGGTTGATGCAACAGCACCACAAGCAGCACCTAAGGCGGTTGCCTCTGTTGCTAAGCCTGAAATGAAGCTGCTTGCTCAGACTGGTAAGGCGGGTACGTCAGCCGCTGGTAAAGAGCAGGGCGCCGTTAAGGCCGCAGATGCCAAGAAGCTAGATGAAAATCGAGTCAAGGCAGATGCCGCCAAGCTAGAAAAAGAAAAACTGGCAGCTAAAGTGGGAACACTTGATGCCAAGGTTAATGCGAATGACCAGAAACTTGCCGTGCAGAATGCCAAGTTGGCAGACCTGCAAGCCAAGCTCAAGGATCAGCAGGCCAACGCAGAAGCGGCAAAAGTAGAAGCCGCCAAATTAGCTGCAGCAAAGTTGGCCTCTGCAAAAGTCGATGCTGCCAAGGTTGTTCCTCCTGCTGTGCCGGGTGCAGTTCCACCGACAGCCACACCGGAAGAGCTGGATACACTTACCTCTCCTGATGCAATTAAGCCAGTCGCTACCGCAGGTACAGAAGTAGCTCCAGCAGTTGAAGTAAAACCACTGCCAGCACCTGCTCCTGTTGCAGTTGAACCTGTTAAGGAAGAGGTATCTGGCTTCAACCCATTGCTCATTGGTGGTGGTTTGCTGGCACTGCTAGGTGGTGCTGCTGGCTTTATCTGGAATAAGCGTCGCCGTGAAAAAGCGGAAGAAGATGCAGCGTTTGCTGAGCTGGAAGCGGCAGATCGCCACGATGAAATGGGTGGAATTGATTCGGCAGACGATTTTTCGTTTGCCGGTCTTAATAAAGATAGTCATGCAGATGACGATTTTTCTGCCTCATTTGCAGGTCTCGATCCAGCGCCGTCAATTGCTCAAGACCGCGTTCTGGCTGATCCGCTGGAAGAAGTTGAACAGTATCTGGCTTTTGAGCGGTATCCGCAGGCAGTCGGCTTCCTCGTTAAGGCAATTGCCGCTAATCCAGACCGTGCCGACCTTCGTCTGAAGCTGACAGAAGTTTATGCTCGTCTTGATGATCATGCTGGTTTTGCTGAGCAGGAAAGCTGGTTTGAAGAGCAGGGCGATCTGGATGCCTTAGCCCGTACAGAGGACTTGAAGCTTTCAATGTCTCCTGTGCCGGTTGCACCGAGTCATGATCGCGGTAGCGTCAATTACGAACCGTCTATGCCGGCCGTAACGCCTGCTGCTGCAGTCGCACAGGATGATGATTTCGACTCTCTCGAAGATCTCGAGATGGACTTTAACGCCTCTGTTTCAGCCAGCAGTGCAGCGCTGCAGGCTGTATCTGATGCGGATCTTGGTTTGGAAGACGATTTCAGCCTAGATGTGCCAGCAGATCATGCCGCTGATAGTGGCCTGAGCCTTGATGAAGATCTGGATTTCAGCTTTGACAGCAAGCCTGCATCAACAGCGGCAAGTGCTAAAGAAGATCATGGCTTCGATCTTGATGCGGACATGAACTTCTCGCTGGATGATGTCTCGCTAGATAACGTAGCTCTGGATGAGCCTACGTTTGAAACATCAAGCGCTGGTGGCGGTCTGGGTGAGATTGATCTGTCAGAGTTTGATGCTAGCCCAGTGGCTACCAATGACTCTGCTGCAGCTACTGCTGATTCGCTTGAAGATGACTTGAGCTTTAGCCTAGATGACCTAGACGGTGATTTCAGTCTCGATGCGCCGGCCACCGAACTTGCTTTCGATGAAACAGTACAAGCTGACTCCGGTACGGGTAATGCTGTAGCTGACTTTGATGAATCGTTTAGCCTTGATGACATGTCTGCTGTTGCTGCACCGATTGCTGCAGAGGCAGTTGATGTATCCACGGATATGTCTCTGGGCATGGATGACGAGTTTGGCTTCCTTGCCGATACCGATGAAAATGCGACCAAGCTGGATTTGGCGCGTGCTTACATCGATATGGGTGACATGGAAGGGGCACGAGACATCCTTCAGGAAGTGCTGAATGAAGGCAATTCCAATCAGAAAGATGAAGCTAAGGGACTGTTGACTCAGGTTGGCTAAGCCAGTTTGACTTGACGCTACCGAAGGGCCGCCGTAAAAAGGCGGCCCTTTTTCTTTTCAGTGACGGCGATTTTTCATGCGCATTGCTATTGGGGTTGATTTCAACGGACGTAACTTCCGTGGCTGGCAAATTCAGCAGGATGGGATGAGAACGGTCCAGGAATCCTTGGAGCAGGCCATTGCCAGCGTGGCTAACCATCCAGTCACCCTGCACGGAGCAGGGCGTACGGATGCGGGCGTTCACGGTGCAGGCATGATTGCCCATTTTGATACCACATCAGTGCGTCCTAACCGCAGTTGGGTGCGTGGTGTGAATACGCATCTACCGGATGATATTGCGCTGCGCTGGGTTTGCCCTGTCAGTGACGAGTTCCATGCTCGTTTCAAAGCGGTTGCCCGGCGCTACCGTTACGTCATTTACAATCACCCGATTCGTTCCAGCCTGCTCTCGGGCATGGTGACGTGGCATCACTATCCTCTTGATCTCGAGCGTATGCAGGCGGCTGCCCGTTATCTCGTTGGAGAGCATGACTTTACCTCGTTCCGGGCCATGGCTTGTCAGGCTCCGCATCCACGCCGTCATGTGCATTTTGTTGAGCTCACCCAGCGCGGCCCGCTGATCGTGCTGGATATCCAGGGCAATGGTTTCTTGCATCACATGGTGCGCAATATTGCCGGTGTACTGATGGCGATAGGCCAGGGTAAGGCAGAGCCACTCTGGGCGCAGGAAGTCCTTGAAGCCAGGGATCGCACATTGGGAGGCGTGACGGCTCCATCAGATGGACTGTACTTTGTCGATGTACATTACCCTGAGGAGTTTGTGCTGCCCCGAGAGCCGCTGGGGCCAGTATTTTTGAATGGCGTGTTCTGAACGGTATTATCTGGGTGGCTGCTCTAAGCAATGCATTAAGCGCAGGGGGCAATACGGTATTGCCCATGGCCAAAGACCCCAGCCATCACCTAGAATCCCGCCTTTGCCAAAGGTATCGCATTCTTGTCCAATCGAGTTCGAACCAAGATCTGTGGGATAACCCGTCCTGAGGATGCTGCTGCTGCAGTTACCTCGGGAGCAGACGCGCTTGGCTTTGTTTTCTATGCGCCCAGTCCTCGGTATGTCACGCCGTCACAAGCGGCAGATATTATTCGCACGCTGCCACCCTTTGTGACCACGGTGGGGCTCTTTGTGAATGCAACCGAGGAGGAGGTGAGGGCAGTACTGGACGTGGCTCCGCTGTCTTTGCTGCAGTTTCACGGCGACGAAGACAATTCATTTTGTTGCTGTTTTGACCGTCCGTGGATTAAGGCACTGGCCATGAAGCCGGGGCAGGACATCATAGCAACGATAGCGATGTTTCCGGATGCATCCGGCATCTTGCTGGATGCGTGGCATCCTGATTTACGCGGTGGCACTGGCCACCACTTTGATTGGCAGCGTTATCCGGCACACGTCGATAAGCCGCTGATTCTGGCGGGAGGGCTGACCCCTGATAATGTCAGCTCGGCTATTTTGCAGACACGCCCTTATGCCGTTGATGTTAGTGGTGGTGTGGAATTGGCTAAGGGCATCAAAGATGCTCAACTGATGACGGCCTTTCTTGCCGAAGTGAGAAAGGCCAACGTACAAATGGCAGGAGTACCGGCTGAATGAACAAGCCTATCAATTATTCGCAATTCCCGGATGCCCGCGGCCATTTCGGCATACATGGCGGTCGCTTTGTATCTGAGACGCTGATGGCAGCGTTAACTGAGCTTGAGGCCATGTACCTGCGCCTCAAAGATGATCCACAGTTTCGTGCTGAGTTTGATTATGACTTGGCCCACTATGTCGGGCGGCCGTCTCCGCTGTATCACGCTGAGCGCTGGAGTCGTGAGCTTGGCGGTGCGCAAATCTACCTTAAGCGGGAAGATCTCAATCACACCGGCGCTCATAAGGTAAACAACACTATTGGTCAGGCGTTGTTGGCCAAGCATTCCGGTAAGACCCGCGTGATTGCCGAAACCGGCGCCGGTCAGCATGGCGTGGCCACGGCAACTATTGCGGCACGATTGGGCATGGAGTGTGTTGTGTTCATGGGCGAAGAAGACGTCAAGCGTCAGTCCATGAATGTGTATCGNNTGGGTCACCAACGTTGATAATACTTTCTACATCATCGGCACCGTTGCGGGCCCGCATCCCTATCCCATGCTGGTACGTGACTTCCAGAGTATTATTGGACGCGAAGCCCGTGAGCAGTGCTTGAAGCAAACCGGCCGCTTGCCGGATGCGCTGGTCGCCTGTGTTGGTGGTGGCTCCAATGCCATTGGCCTGTTCCATCCTTTCCTGAATGACGACAGCGTGGCCATGTATGGTGTGGAAGCGGCAGGTCATGGATTGGACTCAGGTAGCCATGCTGCCCCGCTGAATGGTGGACGCCCCGGTGTGCTGCACGGTAACCGCACGTATCTTATGGAAGACGACAACGGTCAGATCATCGAGACACATTCAGTGTCCGCAGGGCTTGATTACCCGGGTGTTGGCCCTGAGCACAGCTGGCTCAAGGATATTGGTCGTGTGAATTATGTTGGTATTGATGATCAGGAAGCGCTTGCCGGTTTCCGTTTGCTGACCCAAATAGAAGGCATCATTCCAGCACTCGAATCGAGCCATGCCATTGCCTATGCACAGAAGCTGGCGCCCACGATGGCCAAGGATAAGATTATTATCATCAATCTTTCTGGTCGGGGTGATAAGGATCTACTGACCGTGGCCAAACTCGACGGTATCACAGTCTGATTTTGTAGTGGTGGGGCCGCTTAGGCCCAGCTAACAGGAAGCGAATATGAGTCGAATTGCCGGGCACTTTGCCCTCCTAAAACAACAAGGCCGTAAGGCCTTGATTCCCTATGTAACGGCTGGCGACCCTGCACCGTCCGTGATCGTGCCGTTGATGCATGCCATGGTAGGAGCAGGAGCTGACATTATTGAGCTCGGGGTGCCGTTTTCAGATCCAATGGCGGATGGCCCGGTTATTGCCAAGGCCCATGAGCGTGCGCTCAAGCACAATGTTAGCCTTCGTGATGTGTTGGGCATGGTCGCTGAGTTTCGTCAGAGCAACACAACGACTCCAGTGGTATTGATGGGCTACCTGAATCCGGTCGAGGTCATGGGCTATAATACCTTTGCCCTAGCCGCTGCTGAGGCTGGATTGGACGGTGTTCTGACGGTTGATCTGCCGCCAGAAGAGGCGGATGACTTGACCCGGGAGTTGCAGGCCGTTGGTATCGACCCAATCTACTTGCTGGCACCGACGACTACCCCGGAACGTATCCGTCTGATCACCGATGCGGCCAGTGGCTATGTTTATTACGTCTCTCTAAAGGGCGTGACTGGGGCGGCGACACTGGATATTCCAGAAGTAGCCAGNNGCGCTAGTTAGCCGTATTGGCGAACTGCAGAATGATCCGGCCGCGATTCCCGCTGCCATTGCCGTGATCCTGCAAGGCATGCGTCATGCCATGGACCGTCGCTGATTCTGTGTCATCGCGACGGAGGATGAGTTGACAGGATGACCGGGTACCTGCCGGTCGACCAATGAAAGGATGATGCTCATGAGCTCAAGCTGGCTCGAAAAGATTTTGCCAAATGTCGGCAGTAATGCCGAGGATCGCCGTGCTTCTGTTCCTGAGGGACTGTGGCGAAAGTGTCCCAAGTGTGATGCGGTTCTTTACAAGCCGGAATTGGACCGCAGCCTTAATGTTTGCTCGAAGTGCGATCACCACATGCGCATCAATGCGCGTGAGCGTCTGGATCTTTTTCTGGATGCAGAAGGCCGTGAAGAGTTAGCCGCAGAGTTGGTTCCTACCGACAAGTACAAGTTCAAAGACAGCAAAAAATACAAAGACCGTTTACTGGCGGCACAGAAAGCAACGGGCGAAAAAGATGCATTAATAGCGATGAGAGGCCACCTTAATGGTTTGCCACTTGTTGCTGTGGCGTTTGAGTTTAACTTTATGGGCGGCTCGATGGGCTCGGTGGTTGGTGCCCGCTTTGTGCGCGCCGCTGAGTTCTGTTTGGAACACAAGATTCCACTGGTGTGNNTTTGCCGGTCCGCGTGTCATCGAACAGACGGTGCGCCAAAAACTTCCTGAAGGATTTCAGCGCTCGGAGTTTCTGGTAGAGCATGGCGCTATTGACATGATTATTCATCGTCATGAAATGCGCGATACGGTATTCCGCCTGCTAGCCAAGCTTACGCATTATCCCATCTGATTTTTGCAGTTAACAGAAGTCGGCCCGTTGGCCGATTTCTGCTTTTTGAATAACAGGTTTTTTCATGACCCTTGATGACTGGTTGTCCTGGCTTGAACAGCAGCATCCGAAAACAATTGATCTTGGGCTGGAGCGCGCAGGGCAGGTGGCTGACCGCTTAGGGCTTCGCACATTAGGCTGCAAGGTCATTACAGTGGGCGGCACAAATGGCAAAGGCTCCACGGTAGCGACACTGGTCAGTATCTGTCGCGCTGCAGGTTTGCGTGTGGGCAGCTATACCTCACCGCATATCCTGCATTTTAACGAACGCATATGTATCAATGACACGCCGGTAGACGATGTCACGCTGGTTCGTGCCTTCGAAAAAATTCGAGCGGTACAAGGTGATGTGTCGCTGACGTATTTCGAGTTCACTACGCTGGCGGCATTCCTCATATTTAGTGAGGCAGGTCTGGATGTGGCGGTTCTAGAGGTTGGCTTGGGCGGACGTTTGGATGCCGTGAATCTAGTGGATGCCGATGTGGCAGTGGTAACCAGTATCGGTATTGATCACATCGAATATCTGGGTGATACACGAGAAAAAATTGCAGTCGAAAAAGCCGGGATTTTTCGTGCAGGGCGTACGGCAATCTGTGGTGATGATAATCCCCCTGATACCTTGCTTGAGGCGGCGGCATTAACTGGCGCTACGCTGATTTGCCGCGGTCGTGACTTTGGCTTTCGGTCTGAGGAAGAGGGTGGTTGGGCGTGGCATGATGCCCAGCGTGTGCTGACCGGGCTGCCCCGTCCTCGTGTGGCCTTGGCCAATGCGGCCACTGCTCTGGCCGCTTTACAGGCAACTCAATTGCTTGTCCCAGAGCAAGCTCTACGCGAAGGGCTGTTGAATGCCGCATTAGCTGGGCGCATGCAAGTAATGGCCACTGAGCCACTGATCTTGCTGGATGTGGCGCATAATCCGCATGGTGCCAGCTTTTTCATGGAGCAGTTGCCTCCTGCCGCCCCCGGCCAGCGTACTCTTGCCGTTCTGGGCATGCTGGCCGACAAAGATATTGATGGTGTGGTGGCAGCTTGCCTTGGACGAGTCGATGCCTGGTTTGCCGCCAGCCTGAATGTTCCAAGAGGAGCATTGAAGGGTCGATTGGCAAGTGCCTTACAGGCGCAGGGTTGTCATGTGGCGGGGCAATATGACTCAGTAGCGGATGCGATGGTTGTGGCTCGTCAACAGGCCCGCCCAGTCGATAGAATTATTGTCTTCGGATCGTTTTACACTGTGGCTGCTGCACAGCAGGCACTGCACTCAGAGTACGCATTATCATGATGGAAAAAGCAATTAAGCAGCGCCTGGTCGGCGGTTTGGTGCTGATCGCAGGTGCTGCCTTGTTCCTGCCTATGGTGCTGGACGGTTCCGGTTCAGATTTGGTGGTGCCTCCTATGCCCCAGCCGCCCAAGGTAGCCAATGTAGAGGATATTCAGCCTCACTTAGAGAGTGAGATAGCCGCAGCGTCGGCATCGGTGGATGCAGCGCAGGCAGGCCCCGTATTTCATGAGGTGGTGCCAGCGGCCACGGCATCTGCTGTCGAAGATGTGTCACCAGATGATGCGTATGCACTGGCGCAGGCTCCCGCGCAAGCGGCTACAGCGGCTACAGCGACTGCAACGGCAGTGATAGCACCATCGGTTGCGGACAAGCAGGCGCAGGCCCGTTTAGCGACCGACAAGGCTGCCGCAGCAGAAGCGGATCGCGCTGCTGCAAAGAAAGCGGAGGCTGACCGCCTGGCTCGCGAGAAGATCGAGAAAGAGCGCCTAGAGGCTGGGAAAAAGGCCCAAGAGGCAAAACAGAAAGTCGCTCAACTGCAAGCGGCCGCAAAGCCAGCGGCCAATTTGCCAGAGGCTTGGGTAGTGCAGGTGGCCAGCCTGTCCGCAAGAGACAAGGCGGATGAACTGGTGACCCGACTTCGCGCCAAGGGATTTCGTGCAACGGTGGTGCATCAGTCTGGCAACTGGAAGGTGCTGGTGGGCCCGGAGTTACGCAAAGAAGTCGCGGAGTCGATCAAGCAGCGTCTCGCGACGGATCCTGAACTGAAGCTCTCTGGGTGGGTGCAAGCCTGGAAACCCTGAGTGCACTCCCGCTAAACGGATATGCTAGAATTTCGCACCGAGCGGCAGACTAACTGCCGCTCTTTATTTCGTCCACTTGCCACCGCTCAGGGATAAGTTAATGGCTGCACTTCATCCCGCAGACTGGATCATTCTAGGCGTTATCGCGGTTTCTCTGGGCCTTGGTTTCTTCAGGGGCTTGGTGCGCGAAGCGTTCTCTTTGACGGGCTGGATAGCGGCCTACGTGGTCGCTAGACTGTTTCATACTTCTCTGGAAAATCTGCTGGTCGATAGTATTAGCACGCCATCGCTGCGGTTAGCGGTTGCTTGGGGCGGATTGTTTGTCACGACGCTGGTGATGGCCTCACTGATCAGCTATCTCGTGCTTAGCGTAATAGAGAGTGCCGGGCTGCGTAGCGTAGATCGTTTTCTTGGTGCGGGCTTCGGGGTTGTCCGTGGCCTGCTGCTCGTGCTGGCGGCATTGGTGATGGTATCCCCCTTTGCCAGTGGTGATTCGTGGTGGGTCAACGCCAAGCTCCCCAAGGAGTTTTTGCGCTTTGAGTCCGTAGGCCGCGAGATGAAGGACAAGGTAGTGCAAGCGGCCAAGCAGGTCGGCAAGAAAGAGACAGATGATGGGCCTGCGGCGGCAGGCAACGACAAATGATCTGGGGTTTGCTATGTGCGGTATTGTAGGTATTGCAGGTAAGTCATCTGTCAATCAGGCGCTTTATGATGCCCTGACGGTGTTACAGCATCGAGGTCAGGACGCAGCAGGGATTGTCACTAGCCACAACGGGCGACTCTATCTTCGCAAAGAAAACGGCATGGTACGCGATGTGTTTCACATGCGTCACATGATGCGGTTGATCGGTAATTTTGGTATCGGTCATGTGCGCTACCCCACGGCAGGGTCGTCCAGTTCGGCAGAGGCACAGCCATTCTATGTTAACTCTCCTTACGGTATTACGCTGGCACATAACGGCAATCTGACCAACGCTAACGAGATTGCCCGAGACCTGTTTCGTGACGATCTTCGCCACATCAATACTGACTCTGACTCTGAAGTGCTGCTGAATGTGTTTGCACATGAACTGCAGGCACTGGGTAAGTTGAGCCCCACAGAAGATGATTTGTTCTCCGCCGTAAAGGCAGTGCATCGTCGCTGCAAGGGCGCTTATGCGGTTGTGGCCATGATTACCGGTCACGGCCTTATTGGCTTTCGTGATCCTAATGGTATTCGTCCGATCATGTTTGGCGAGCGCGATACAGCCGATGGTAAGGAATACATCATCGCTTCTGAGTCTGTGGCTATTACTTCACTGGGCTATCGCATCGTGCGTGATCTGGCGCCGGGGGAGGCGGTATTCATTAACTCAAAGGGTGAACTGTTCACACGGCAATGCGCTGAAAAGCCATCGTTAACGCCCTGCATTTTTGAGTTTGTCTATTTTGCTCGGCCTGATTCTATTATCGATAATGTCTCTGTTTACAAAGCACGCCTGCGCATGGGCGAAAGGTTGGCAAACAAGATTCGCAATGACTGGCCGGATCATGACATTGATGTGGTGATTCCTATTCCGGATACCAGTCGTACTTCGGCGTTGGAGCTGGCTAATCACCTTAACGTGAAGTACCGCGAAGGCTTCATGAAGAACCGTTACATCGGCCGCACGTTTATCATGCCGGGGCAGAGTCAACGCAAGAAGTCTGTACGCCAAAAACTCAACCCAATTGAGTTGGAATTTCAGGGCAAGAACGTATTGCTAGTGGATGATTCCATTGTGCGCGGCACTACTTGCAAAGAAATTATTCAGATGGCACGTGATGCCGGCGCTAACAAGGTGTATTTCGCGTCNNGATCGGTTAATTTTTCAGAATCTGGATGATCTGATTGCGGCAGCTCAAGAAGGCAATCCGCATATTGATGGCTTTGACTGCTCTGTTTTTAATGGTGAGTACGTCACGGGTGATATTGATGAGCCTTATTTGGTTGCTCTCGAAGCATCACGTAATGATGCTGCCAAAAAGCAACAGAATGGTGAGGGTCCCGCGATGTCCACTATTGTTGATCTTTCCAACGGAAATTAAAGAGCAGGGTAGTCATGAGTCTTGATGAGGAATTTCTAGCGGGTTTGTCGTTTGATAGTTTGGCAGTTCGTGCGGGACACCAACGAACGTCCGAAGGCGAGAACAGCGAGCCGATATTCCTGACATCCTCGTTTGTGTTTGACAGCGCCGCACAGGCTGCTGCGCGTTTTGGTGGTGCTGAAAAAGGCAATATTTATTCGCGCTTCACCAATCCCACTGTTCGCACATTTGAGCAGCGTTTAGCGGCGCTGGAAGGCGGCGAGCGTGCAGTGGCTACTAGCTCTGGTATGGCCGCGATCATGGCAACCTGCATGGCATTGTTGCAGTCGGGCGATCATGTGCTGTGTTCACGCAGTGTATTTGGTACCACCAATACACTGTTTGAAAAGTACATGAAGAAGTTTGGCGTGCAGACTACCTTTGTGCCGCTGACAGATATTAGCGCTTGGGAAGCGGCGGTAACGCCAAAAACCCGTTTGTTTTTTATGGAAACACCCAGTAATCCCATGTGCGAAATTGGTGATATTCGCGCGTTGGCCGATGTGGCGCATGCACATAATGTATTGCTGGTAGTTGATAACTGTTTTTGTACACCTGCGCTGCAAAAGCCGCTGGAGCTTGGTGCCGACATCGTGATTCATTCGGCCACCAAATACATTGATGGTCAGGGCCGTTGCTTGGGTGGAGCAGTGGTGGGGCGTCAAAAAGAAATGGAAGAGGTCTTTGGTGTAGTACGCACCTGTGGCCCAACCATGAGTGCTTTTAATGCCTGGGTATTTCTGAAAGGTCTTGAAACGTTACGTCTGCGTATGAACGCTCATGCTGACAATGCGTTGACGCTGGCGACATGGCTGGAGTCGCGTCCGGAAGTGGCGCATGTCTATTATGCAGGCCTGCCCTCGCATCCTCAGCACGAACTGGCCAAGCGTCAGCAATCCAAGTTTGGCGGTATTGTTACGTTTGAACTGAAGGGTGGGCGTGATGCGGCGTGGCGCTTCATTGACGGCACCCGACTGATGTCCATTACAGCTAATCTGGGCGATGCAAAGTCCACCATCACCCATCCGGCCACCACCACGCATGGTCGATTGAGTGCAGAAGCCAAGGCCGATGCAGGCATTACCGAAGGCCTGATTCGTTTGGCCGTAGGACTGGAAGACATTGGCGACTTGCAGAAGGATTGTGAGCGGGGATTGGCGGCAATCGCCTAAGCCCCATAAGGCATTACGCTAATTTTTTGCCCAGTTGTCGTGCGCCACGGGTGGCCAGTGCCATGATGGTCACCTGTGGATTTACACCCAGCGGCCCCGGTACGCTGGAGCCATCCATCACATACAACCCCTCTGTACCAAATACTTGAAGTGATGCATCGGTCACGCCAAATTTCTCGTTTACACCCATCTGGCATGTACCCAGCGGGTGATAAGCGGAAATAGTGAAATCTCGCGGTGAGCGTGCTTTGGCCAAGTATTTATCGACTTCATTTTCATTGCGAGCAACTGCCATATGGCGCAAACCGGGGATCATCACTTCCTCTGCGCCAGCCGCCAGATACATACGTGACAGTTCACGAATACCGCGCTTGAACAGGCTCAGGTCGGTGTTGTTCATCCAGTAAGTAATCAATGGAAAATCGGGGTGGGGGCCAGGGCGAACCCTCCCGCGCGACGTGTCGCGAATCATGAAGCCAAAATAGGCCGTGTGCGGATAATTTTCCACAAAGCGGGTGTAGGCGCTGCCAGCCAGCGAGCTCATCATGCCGTGTGCCAATAATGGGATAGTGCCGCCCTCAAACATCAGTCCTTCGCGGGCAAGATCGGCGACACCAAAGCCTTGGGGAATACGGCGCGCATGATCGAAGGTGCGATTCGGGAAGTAACCTAATGCCACTCCGCAGGGATGAATGGACAGTTGGCGTCCTAGTTGCGGCAACTTAATGCCGTTGCGCATCAGGAAAACGGGGCTTAAAAAGCTGCCCATGGACACGATAGTGGCGCGTGCACGAACTGTCAGCCGACGCACCTTGCCATCACTTGTGCGACCTTCCGCTTTTACCCCTTCAATGCGTTGCCCTTGTTTAATCAACTCCGTTGCCTTGAAGCCAGTGAACAGGAACGCACCGGCATCTAATGCACG
>DDBN01000056.1:0-4699 GCA_002333145.1 Moraxellaceae bacterium UBA2031 | reverse complement strand
TCGGTGAAACCCCGTAGGCCACTGGCTCGCCAGCGCGCCAGGGTTTCTGGGGGCACTGCCATGGCAGTGCCCGAGTTAATGGTGGTGGTGCCGCCCACATTGCGGCCAATCGGGATAGGAATGACGGTATTGCCGATTGCAGCGGTGAGGCCCATGGCACGGTAGAGCAGGGGAATCATCTCGGTGAGGCGGCCGGTAAAGTCGCGGCGATCATGGTAGCGACCCTCTTCCAGCACCACGACGGCCAGCCCCTGACTGGCCAATTCCAGTGCGGCGGCAGCCCCGCCGGCACCTGTGCCAATGATGACGACGTCTGCCTCAATAGTGTCATCCCCCTCCAATTGATCAGGGCCACTGATCTGTTGACGCCAGCGCGCGGATTCGATGTTGGCCGGTACGCGCACACCATTGGGCAGGTGCAGCCGAGCCAGTAGTCCTTCGTCTTGTAATTGCGCCATGCGGAAGGGTGCAGACAGGCCATGCAGCAAGCCCCCTTGCAGCCCAGTCAGTGACTCCAGAAAGCGTTGGCGCTCCGCTAACGGTGCCGCCGCAAAGCGCTGGCGGTGGGTCAGAAAAAAACGGGCATCGAGCAGCGTCAGTAGCGCATCCAGTCCACGACCTAACCCCCCTTGCTGCTGACACCATGTTTCAACCTCACTCAGCAGTTGCGTACTGTCTGGTGCGGGCAAGACAGTACCTGCCGGAAACATGGCTTCGATGAACGCGTGTGCAGTGGCGACGTGATGAAGGTTTGAACGGTTCATATGCANNCGTGTACTGGGTTTGTCCTACCAGCGCATTCAATTCACCAGCGACATGCTGCCGGCGGACATTATTGGGGTCTCGATTTTTAACCCGCAAACGCAAGACTTCCAGTTTCGTGAAGGCCCGGTGTTTACGCAGTTGCTGCTGGCCGATGAAATCAATCGCACCACACCGAAAACCCAGAGTGCGCTGCTGGAGGCGATGGAGGAGCACCAAGTTACTTCTGACGGAGTGACACGCAAACTCCCTCAACCCTTCTTTGTCATTGCCACTCAAAACCCATCATCACAGATGGGCACGTTTCCTTTGCCGGAATCCCAGCTTGACCGATTCTTGATGCGTATTCAGTTGGGCTATCCCGATGCGCAGGCTGAACGAGAGTTGTTAAAAGGGGGCGATCGCCGCCAGTTTTTGGGAGCGATCAAACCTATGGCGACGCTGCAAGATTTGGCATCGTGGCAGCAGTCTGCAACAAAAATTCATGCCAGTGATGCCGTACTGGATTATATCCAACGCTTAGTTGCACACACTCGAACAGCGCAAGGCTTTCCTCACGGGCTGTCACCCCGCGGCACACTTTCATTATTGCGTGCCGCGAGAGCGTGGGCGCTGCTCTCTGGGCGCGATCACCTGCTACCGGAAGATGTGCAAGCAGTACTTCCAGCCGTGGCCGAGCATCGCCTGCGCGGAGGGCTGGACGACCAAGGGCGCGTGCATAGTCTGACCACACAGTTGCTTAAAGCAGTGGATGTTATCGGTTGATATGAACATGCCGTTCGCGACATTCTTTAAAAAGCGCTGGCAGAACTGGCTTAACCGGCGCATCCCGCCGGTGCGTGAAGTCACTCTTAATCAACGCCGTATTTTCATCTTTCTCAGTCGACAGGGCGGCATGGCCAGCTTGGTGTTAGTTGCCCTGTTTGTGGGAGGCATTAATTACGCCAACAATCTTTTGCTGGGATTGTGTTTTTTTCTAGGCGCACTTTTTGTAATTGTTATTCATCACACCTACGCCAATTTGTCCGGCTTGCGGATTACGGCCATAGCTGCGTGCCCGGCATTTGCCGGAGAAGATGCGGCTTTCATATTACGATTTGATGATGCCCGTGGGCGTGAACACGAAAGCCTGCTCATTGAGTGGGAGGGCAGCACACTGCCGGTGGAGTGGGTGCAAGGAGCCACCGAAGTAACAGTGCCATTGCCCACGCAGAGGCGTGGCTGGTATCGGCCATCCCGATTGCGATTATCGTCACTGTATCCGGTGGGCTTTATTCGGGCGTGGACATGGCTGGACATGGACATGGCGGCCATTGTCTATCCGCATCCTGAGGCGAGCGAGTTAATGCCAGTGGGAGCGGGTACAGATGGAGAGGGGGAAACCCGGCGTACCCGAGGCCAGGATGACTTTGAAGGGCTAAAAGGGTTTACCCCCGGAGACCCGTTGGCC
Source organism: Moraxellaceae bacterium UBA2031 (assembly GCA_002333145.1). GTDB lineage: Bacteria > Pseudomonadota > Gammaproteobacteria > Pseudomonadales > Moraxellaceae > UBA2031. The sequence goes on along the minus strand of DDBN01000056.1, from coordinate 2,487 downwards.
CATGTTTCTTGGAAGCACCTCGCCCGAGGCCAAGGAATGCTGACCAAACACTATGCCGGTGAGGAGGCTCAAAGTGATGTTCTCGACTGGAACGCCTTGCCTGGACTGCCTATTGAAACCCGACTGTCACGCTTAACGTGGTGGGTGCTAACGCTGTCTCAGCAGGGGCGCACCTATGGCTTGCGTCTGCCGGGGCATGAGCTGCCCTTAGGCAGTGGCCTTGACCACAGGGATGAGTGCCTCCGGGTGCTGGCCTTATTTGGGCGGGAGCGCAGCTAATGGGCACAGTGCAAATTCGTTACTGGCAGCTTGCCGCATTTTTGTTGGCCATTCTTCCGCAGTATGACCGCCTGCCATCGTGGCTGTTGGCAGGGGTAGTGCTGTCCTGCGTGTGGAGGCTTCCCAGCGTAGAGCGACGTATAGGTCTTCCCGGTACCCTCGTGCGCATCCTGTTATTGCTTGCAGGGTTGGCTGGGGTTTATACCTCGCATAATACCTTGCTGGGGCCAGAAGGCGGCGTGTCATTTCTTATTTTGGCTGCGGCATTGAAGTTGCTGGAGTCACGTAACGCACGCGACATTTTTGTTCTCGGCATTCTCGATTTTTTCTTGCTCGCTACTGCTTTTCTCTTTTCCCAATCATTGCTGTTAACAATTTACGTTGCAGTGGCATTGGTGGGAATAGTTGGCGCCTTGCTTGTGCAGCAGCAGCGGCAAGGTGTTGGCCTGCGCCGGACGGTATGGCGTGCCTTTGTGCTGGTGGGACAGGCCGTGCCGTTGATGCTGATTCTCTTCGTTTTCTTTCCACGCCTCCCGCCGATATGGACACTTAATCTTACCCAGAGCACGGGTAAAACAGGTATGAGTGACACCATAAGCCCAGGTGATATTGCGCGCTTGGGGCAGTCATCTGAGCCAGCATTTCGTGTTGAGTTTGAGGGCGAGGCTCCGCCTACGAGAGAGCTTTACTGGAGAGGTTTGGTGCTCTCACGGTTTGATGGCAAGACTTGGACGCAGGGAAATGAAGTACCCGTGGAGTGGGGGGGTGGTGTGCCGGACGGGTCGATTGTGAATCAGGATGACACGCTACAATCAGTGAACTACCGGATCACTCTTGAGGCCACCGATAAGCCCTGGCTATTTGCCTTAGCGATCCCTCGCAGTAACACACGCGAAGTTGGCATTACGCGTGATTTTCGTTTGTTAAAGCGAACGCCAGTATTTTCTCGTTTTTCTTACGATGTCACATCGTATACCAACGACCCGATGGACAGTGCAGGCCTATCGGCTTGGACGCATCGCGAGAATCTGTCCCTGCCTGCCAACGCTAACGAACAGACCAAGGCCCAAGCCAGGCGCTGGCGGGCGCTGATGGGCAGTGATGCACGGTTTGTGAGCTATGTACTCGAATGGTTTAGAAAAGAGCCCTTCTATTACACCCTTGAGCCACCTCCCTTGGGAGAGAACCGGATCGACCAGTTTCTTTTTAAGACCCGTCGGGGTTTTTGCGAGCACTATGCCTCCAGCTTTGTGTTCATGCTGCGTGCAGCAGGCATTCCGGCGCGCGTGGTGGTGGGGTATCAGGGGGGGGAGAAAAGCCCATTAGGGGATTATTGGCAAATACGCCAGATGGACGCCCACGCATGGACAGAGGTATGGCTGCCCGGGAGAGGGTGGGTAGGGTATGACCCCACGGCGGCCGTAGCGCCCGAACGCATTGAGCGCGGTGCTCAGGGGCTAGCTAACGATGCATCCTATTGGGGAGATTCAGGGTTGAGCGTGATGCGATACGGCAACTACAAGCTGTTCCGTCAGGCGCGTCAGATGATGGATTACGTTAACTACCGCTGGCAAAAAAGCGTGCTGGGTTATGACACTGAGGATCAGACTAGCCTTATGCGGCGTTTGGTTGGCGATACCAGCCTGCTCAAACAGTTAGGCATTATGGTTAGCCTGCTGGCTGTATTGGGCATCAGCCTGCTGCTCTGGGCACTTTATGGTCAGCGTCGTCGGGAGCATCCGGTTGACCGCCTGTACCGGCGCTACTGCGAGCGTATGGCGCGTTCAGGGCTGGTACGTGCGGCAGGTGAGGGCCCCCACGACTTTGCCTCCCGAGTGGCCGTGAGCCAACCAAAGGAAGCTGAAAGGGCTATGCAGATAGCCAAGGTATATGGTGCTTTGCGCTACCGCGAGGATGCCCCAGATACGCCCGTGATGATTCGTCGGCTGAAACGGCTGACAAGAGGCCGCGGATGACGGCATGGTGGCGCAAGTAATCAAGACGGTCTTGTATCCGGTATCATGATTCAGTAATATGCGCGCCTCGCTGATGTTGGGAGATTGCCAACACCACCGAACGACCCTAGACGCATAGCTCAGCTGGTTAGAGCACCACCTTGACATGGTGGGGGTCGCTGGTTCGAGTCCAGTTGCGTCTACCAAATTTCAAAACCCGCAATGCCTTGTGCACTGCGGGTTTTGTGCTTTT
>DDBN01000003.1:2631-3659 GCA_002333145.1 Moraxellaceae bacterium UBA2031 | reverse complement strand
AGAAAGTGGTAGTGGAATGGCGTGGCAAACCTGTTTGGGTTGTTCGTCGCACCGCCGCCATGCTGGAAGGCATGAAGAGGGTGGAGGGCGATCTTCTCGACCCTGCATCATCAAATGAAGATCAGCAGCCAGCCTATACAAAGAATGAGTACCGCTCCATTAATCCGGAATATTCGGTACTCATCGGCATATGCACTCATCTGGGCTGCTCACCACTCTTCGAGCCAGAAGAAGGCAAAATTCAGGGTGCTCCGGTCACGAATTGGCAGGGTGGCTTCTACTGTCCATGCCACGGATCAAAGTTTGATCTGGCCGGTCGCGTCTACAAGGGTGTTCCAGCACCAAAGAATCTAGAGGTGCCTCCGCATCTTTATGAGTCTGACAAGGTGCTGACAATCGGTATCGAGAAGGGAGCCGCCTAATGAGTAATCTCTTCAAGAGTGTGATGGGTTGGGTGGACGCGCGTTTCCCTGCGACGGAAACCTACGAATATCACATGTCCAAGTACTACGCCCCGAAGAACTTCAACTTCTGGTATTTCTTCGGCGTGCTGTCAATGATTGTGCTGGTCAATCAGCTGGCCACAGGCATCTGGCTGACCATGTTCTATACGCCAGATAGTGCCACTGCGTATGACGCAGTCGCTGGCTACATCATGTACGACGTTGAGTACGGCTGGTTGCTGCGCTATATGCACTCCACTGGCGCCTCGGCATTCTTTGTGGTGGTGTATCTGCATATGTTCCGCGGGCTTCTCTACGGCTCTTATCGCAAGCCGCGTGAACTACTGTGGATTTTCGGCATGCTGATTTACCTCTGCTTGATGGCAGAAGGCTTCTTTGGATATGTACTGCCGTGGGGCAACATGTCCTACTGGGGAGCTCAGGTTATCGTTAATCTGGCCGGTGCTGTTCCCTTCGTTGGTGGCGAGTTGGTTGAGTGGGTTCGTGGGGACTACCTAATTTCAGGTGCCACTCTGAACCGTTTCTTTGCTCTGCATGTAGTTGCTATTCCGCTGGTGTTGGTGG
>DDBN01000003.1:0-2557 GCA_002333145.1 Moraxellaceae bacterium UBA2031 | reverse complement strand
TGGTTGTGATGGGTGGAGCGATAGCCATCATGTTTGTTCTGCCTTGGCTGGACCGCAGCCCGGTTAAGTCCATTCGCTACAAGGGCTGGATGAGCAAGGTTTGGCTGGGTATTTTTGTGGTTAGCTTTGTGATTCTAGGTTATTTGGGTGTGGTGCCGTCCACTGGCACAACCTTCGGCATTAGCAACACGCCGTTGGCCCAGATACTGACGGTGTTGTACTTCTTGTACTTCCTGCTTATGCCTGTCTACACATCCATTGAAAAGTGCAAGCCGGTCCCTGAGCGTCTGACCGGGGGGAGCCACTGATGAAAAAGCTGATTGCTCTCGTTCTTTTTGCTCTCTCTCCGCTGGTGGCTCAGGCCTCCGGCGGCAGCGAATGCGGTGAGTTACCGCACTGCCTGCACGCTCCCGTGAACTCACAGGATACTGCATCACTGCAGACTGGCGCCAAACTGTTCCTTAGCTATTGCGCGGGCTGTCACAGTGCTAAGTACATTCGCTATGAGCGTATGGCCAAGGATTTGCAAATCGATCCGAAGCTGGTTGAAGAGTACATGCTCTTTGCGGGCGACAAGATTGGTGATCAGATCACTAGCAGAACGCCGGTAAATGATCAGGCCAAATGGTTTGGTGCGCCGCCGCCAGACCTTAGCTTGGAAACCCGCTTGCGGTCACCAAACTGGGTGTATTCCTATTTGCTGTCGTTTTATCCGGATGAAACTCGTCCGTATGGCGTGAACAACAAGGTATTCAAGGATGTTGCCATGCCGCATGTGATGGCCGACCTCGAGGCAGATCTTAAGCCTGAGGAGTACAAGCAGGCGGTGGGTGATCTGGTAAACTTCATGTCCTATATGGGCGACCCCGTCAAGAATGAGCGTGAAAATCTTGGCGTGTGGGTGTTGATCTTCTTGTTCATTCTGCTAATTCCAGTGTGGTTCCTGAACAAGGAATACTGGAAGGACATTAAGTAATATCACGAGCGCCCGGGCATGCCCGGGCGTTTCGTATTGAGCCTTTCATGTCAATGCAAGGCCGCGCAAGGGTGCGATGATGTCGCTGCCCTTTTTGTGTTTTCAGAGTATCCCTGTAAAGGGCGCTCACGTTTTACTGGAGTACAAGTATGGGTGTGGTTACCCGTCGTTCCTCAATGACTTTTTATTCCGATGGTTCGGATCATTACAGCCATCGTGCCCGCATTGTGCTGGCGGAGAAGGGTGTTTCCGTTGACGTGATCAATGTCACCGGAGCCAACAAGCCGGAGGATTTGGCTGATCTTAATCCGTACAACAGCTTGCCGACCTTGGTGGATAGAGACCTCGCGCTCTACGAAACCAAGATTATGATGGAGTATCTGGACGAGCGTTTTCCTCATCCACCGCTCTTGCCGGTATATCCTGTTGCTCGTGCTCAGAACCGCTTATTGGCGTATCGCATTGAGCGCGACTGGTGTCCGCATGTGGACCTTCTGCTGGCGAGCAAGGGTAAAGATACCGCTGCCACGACCAAAGCACGTAAAGAGTTGCGTGATAGCCTTATTACCATTGCACCTATTTTCTCTGAAAAACCATTTTTCATGAGCGATGAGTTCACCTTGGTGGACTGCATTACAGCGCCAATATTTTGGCGCCTAGGCTTGATGGAAATTGAGCTGCCAGAGAAACAATGCAAGCATATGCTGAAGTACATGGATCGCATTTTTGCTCGTGAAGCCTTTTTGGCCAGCTTGTCAGATACTGAACGTGACATGCGACGTGCCTGATCCTTTCGGGATGCAGGCGTGGAAAGGGATGGCATGCCATCCCTTTTTTTATGCCCCTTTGAGGAGAAACCCCTGAATGACGCCCAGTCGACCGTATCTGGTTCGTGCCATCAATGAATGGCTCGTGGACAATGACCTGACCCCTCATGTGCTTGTAGACGCCTCTAAAGAGGGCGTTCAGGTACCCGCCGCATATGTTCAGGATAATCGGATTGTCCTGAATATTGCGCCTGGTGCTGTACGGGACTTGTTTATTCGCAATGATGCCCTGAGCTTTTCTGCTCGGTTTGGTGGTGTGCCGATGGTGGTGAATGCACCAATGGCCGCTGTGCTGGCTATCTATGCAAGGGAAAATGGCCAAGGCATGTTTTTTGACGAAAATGAGGATTATCCATCGGATGACTCTGGTGATGATGAGCCACCGCCAGAGCCGGAAAAGCCCTCGCGCCCGACACTGCGGGTCGTCAAATAGAACTATTTCTGCAATAAAAAGCCCGCATATTCTTGCGGGCTTTTTATTGTGCAGCGGGAAGTTAATTGCCGGTAGTTGGCGTTGTGGTACTACCTGGAGCCTCTGGCAAATAGTCGATCATCTTGACGATCTTTTTAACGCCAGCCAATTGGCTGGCGATAAGCGTAGCTTGATCAGCCTCGGCAGTGGTTAATTTGCCTAGCAGGTATACCGTGCCACCAACCGTGAATACTTTCAGGCGCGAAAAAGGAAAGCCTTTTTCCAATGTATAAGCGGTACGCAGGCGTGTGGAGATAAGGCCATCACTGGTGCGCTCACCGT
>DDBN01000148.1:20046-23512 GCA_002333145.1 Moraxellaceae bacterium UBA2031 | reverse complement strand
GCGTCGCAGCTTGCCCAGAGCATGTGTTGTGGTTGGAAACAGAAAAGCCTAGCGGCATGGGCAATAAATTTGCGGTGCTGCATGACGAGCCGGGGTGCACAGGCTGTGCGAAGTGCGTGGTGGCGTGTCCGTTTGATGCGGTGGGGATGGTTAGGATAGAAGGCCTTACGCTCATTAAACCACTCAAGGCTTTATAACCTTCACTCTGCTATTCAAATGGAGCAGCTCTATCGACTAAATCCCTTAGCTTAGCCATCAGCTCTTCTGCATTCATTTTATTAGTTTCCGCCTCATCTGTTTCCTCAATCCCCACAAGCTCATGATGTGGTACATCATCATCTGAAAGGTCATACTTTTCGAAAAAGAGACAAGGCCAATCCAACGCAGCAGGGTTAAATGACACTACATCAGGAAACAAGTTGCTGGCCGAAAATGCAGCCGTCATCTCCTGACGTAAAGTGACTGGAAATATTCCAGTTGGGTTTTCCACTACAACTGCCCCATGCTGCTTGTAATTACCGGCATCCCTATATAAATAGTATATTTTTAGATTACCCACACAATCTCTCCCTGATTTTATTTGCTTATCCTGGCATACTTTTTACACCCTGCCAGGCCCCTAAATGTTCTGGCCAGCCCAATAGGACGATCATGCACTGGACTCGCGAACAACTACTGGTTGCGCTCAACCTTTATTGCCAGATGGATTTCGGAAAGTTTCATCAAGGCAACCCTCGTATCATTGCCGTGGCGAAACAGATTGGCCGTACGCCTAGCGCCCTTGCTATGAAGCTTTGTAATCTAGCAAGTCTCGACCCTGCCATCACCGCAAGCGGCCGTAAAGGATTGGCCGGCGCTTCGGCATTGGATCGTCACGTATGGGCAGAGTTTCAGGAAAACCCAGATAATATTGGGCTTGAAAGCCAAGAAATTATGGATAACTTAGCAGCAGATAATCTGGTGCTTGTCGACCTGAGTAGTCAGTCTAATGAAGTGCACGTAGAAAGTTATACAGGCACAAGTATCACTGCCCTCGTCAAAGTTAGAAAACAGCAACATCTTTTCCGGAAGGCCATCTTAAGTGGCTATGAAAATCGCTGTTGCATGACCGGCATCAGTCACCCTTCCCTGCTTATCGCTAGCCATATCGTTCCTTGGGCTAGCGACGAAAATAATCGCCTTAACCCTGCAAATGGCTTGTGCTTATCCGCGCTTCACGACAAAGCATTTGATAAAGGGCTAATTACCGTTACACCCGATATGATTATCCGCGTCTCCCAAAAATTGAGAGATACAGAAAACAGTCCCATGGCGCAGATGTACCTATTGGGCCTTGATGGGAAGCTCATCACCCCTCCGCACAAGCTAGCGCCTAATCCAGACTTTCTTAACTATCACAGTACCAAAATATTTCTTGGCTAGTAGCTTGATATTTCTACTGATGGGCAATTCTTCTCACTAATTCTAGGTGATGCACCCTTACTGAACGCCGCACTCATAAGGCCAATAAATTGGCCTCTGGTGACATCGCTCCATCTGCTAAACTCTGCATTACTTTCATGATGTCTGGCCCACACTATCAGACACATCGCCACTGCCAATTCCGAGAAGCTTGTCATGCCCACTCATAATCGTACCGCACTGATCACTGGCGCCTCTGCGGGTATCGGCGCCTGCTTTGCCCGTTACCTTGCAGCCAATGGCCACAACTTGCTCTTGGTTGCCCGTCGCGAAGATCGTCTGCGTGAACTTGCCGCTGAGTTGACCGCCGCACACGGCGTGCGCTGCGACATTTTTGCGGCCGATCTCACCGATGTAAATGCGCCTAAAGCCATCATGGCTTACGCACATCGCAAGGGAATTGAAATTGATGTGCTCATCAATAATGCCGGACTATCGGGTAACACTGCTTTTGCTGACACAGCATGGACCGCACTGGCGGGCGAACTGCAACTAATGATTGTGGCCGTGACTGAACTGGCACACCTAGTGTTGCCGTCCATGAAAGCAAAAGGCTTTGGTCGTATTATCAATTTGTCTTCTTTGGCTGCATTTTCACCCCCTGGTGCAGGGCTGCTCTATACCGCCATCAAAGGCTACGTACTCAGCATGTCGCAATCGCTGGACATGGAACTAAAGCCACAAGGCATTAATGTGACTGCGCTCTGCCCTGGCTTCACATATAGCGAATTTCATGACGTAATGGGCACCCGTGAAACAACCAATAAATTGCCAGCAATACTCTGGCAACAGCCCGATGCGGTTGTGCAGCAAGCATGGGCGGCAGTCAACAGTGGCAATCCCGTATGTGTCCCCGGCGCCGTGAATAAATTAATTGCCTCGACGGTCCGCCCGTTACCTGTGCGACTGCAGTATTACTTGGGTAAAAACCTAAATCCGTTCAAAAGCGAGTAAAAGCTCCATGATGGCTACTCTCTATCAAGCGCCAACTTGTATGCCTGATAATGAGTTAGCCGTTATCAATTCTGAACTCGCTGCTGTCTGATTTACGGCTTGCTCCAACTCATCCAGTGCTTCAGTCATATAACCAGCTAGGCGCTCTGGATCCTGCAACACTTCCGGCGAACTGGTTATGCTAATGGTTAGTGTGTCGCAATAGCTCAGCACCACCAATGTAAGCGCCATACCGTCATAAATACCGGCCATGCCGGTAAAGCCTCGCATCTTGGCGCCATCCAGATACATCGGCACTGGCGATCCGGGCACATTGGTCACTACCATATTGAACATCGGTGGCACGAGGCGTGCTGCGTTACTTTTCTTATAGCGCGACAGAAAGTGTGCTGAGGCGGCATGAGGTAGATAATCAAGCATCGACTCTATCGCCATCTCACGGTTGTACTCCTTAGCACAGCGCGCGTTGTCATGAATTTTCTTNNGCCACTAGCGAGCGTGTCGGCATGGCGCCGTCATCGCTCAAATACCGTCGTACTGCACCAGCACAAATACCAAGCACCACATCATTCACCGTCACACCGGGTAACTGATTTTTTAGACTCTTGATACGGGACAACGACAGCTCAGCGGTGCAGTACAGTCGCTCAGAGTTAATCGGCGCATTAAAGATCGTGCGAGGTGCTGTGAAATAATAAGGCAGTGTGCGCTCATCACGGCTCACTGTACGCTTTAGAAATCGCCACCCCAGTACGCGGCCTGTGTGCAAAAGATTTCGCCCCTGCATCTTCCACTCAGGCACCAACCATAGTTGCCTTAGCAACAGCTCTGCCTGCCCCGGCGGGGTTTCCGGCTGCCATTCATCTGCTGGCAAAACCCGTGGTGTCACACTCATATCAAGTAAGCCCGCAATCACGGCTTCGGCTGACACGCCATCCAGCGCGGCATGATGCACTTTAATGAGAAGGGCAAATGCAGCTCCCTTTTGATTCTTACGCGGGGCGCTTTTACTGGCCTGCTCTACAAATACCAGCTCCCACAATGGTCTGTC
>DDBN01000148.1:17801-20017 GCA_002333145.1 Moraxellaceae bacterium UBA2031 | reverse complement strand
CTTCACATGCTCGCGCAGTCGCTCAAGCGTCATCTGACCCTGAGCTGGCACATCAAAAATCATCACCCCACCCACATGCATGGGTGAATGGTCGTTCTCTAGATGCAGAAAAGAGGCATCAAGGTTACTCAGCTGCTGCATGTTGCGTCTCCGCCAATGTGAACACTCGTTCACTATGCATCAACTTTAGTGTTCCGGAGTCCTCCTATGTCTTGATCGTGATCAATTTTTTACACCCTTTGCGTCATNNCAGGGCAGATGCCCGCGCAGACTCCAAGGAAACACCGAATGCCCGATAGCACTGACCCGAAGCCCGGCATACACCCCGACATTATTAAGCTTGGCCTGGTCAGCTTTCTGACGGACCTCAGCTCCGAAATCATCTTTTCGGTCTTTGCCATTTTCTTTACGACGATTGCCGGCGCATCGGCCGCCCTTCTGGGCCTGATTGAAGGACTGGCCGATCTATCGGCTTCGTCACTCAACTATCTGGCCGGCTGGCTGTCTGACCGTACGGGCAAGCGCAAAGGTTTTGTGATGCTGGGTTACGGCTTCTCGACGGCTGCCAAGATCATCTTACTGGTCTCCAGCTCGATAACCGGCCTGTCCATTTTTCGGGTGATTGAGCGACTGGGTAAAAGTTTTCGCGGGCCACCACGCGACGCCTGGCTGGCAACAGTGGCCCACCAAAGCACCCGTGGATATGCCTTCGGCATACACAAGGCCATCGACAAAGCCGGCGCCGTGCTCGGACCGCTACTGGCTTATGCCATCCTCTCTTGGCTAGGCGAAGGCTTGGAAACCTTCAAGATACTGTTCTTGGTGGCACTGGTTCCTGCTGTACTCAGTATTGTGCTGCTGAGCATGGTCGAGGATAAACCCGGCATTCCGCATCCTCGCGAAAGCATGCTGGACTCTTGGAAAGCCCTCACGCCCTCGTTCAAGCGCTATCTGATCACCTCTGGCATTTTCTCTCTGGCCTATTTCAGCTTTAGCTTTTTGCTACTGCGGGCACACACGGTTGGCTTTTCTATTAAAGACATCGTGCTGCTGTATGCCCTGTTCAACATTGCCTGCGTGATTGCCGCGCCATTNNAATGGCAGGTGGTGGTGCTCTTTCTTGTCTTTGGTGTGTTCTATGCGATTGATGAAGCACAGAGCAAAGCATTTATTGCCGATCTTGAGCATCACCGCCGTGCTTCAGCCATCGGCATGTACAACACCGTGACCGGCATGCTGTATCTGCCTGCCTCTCTGGTGGCGGGAGCCCTGTGGCTGATCAACCCGGCCAGTGCCTTTTTGCTAGCAGCCGCCTTTGCCAGCGTCGCCCTGCTTGCCTTTTTATGCCTGCGCCCAGATCGGGAGATACGCCAGCCCCGTTAAACCCCAAACTGCACCCGTCATGATGCTATCCTCTAAGGTATTACTGATCGCACTGGCACCTCGATCACCCCTAATATCTGTTCCGGAATACTGCACATGCCCGTCGACTCCATCGCATCACTCAGCCACCACCTGCTAATGCCTTGGCACACGGATTATGTGTATGCGCTGGCGGCTGGCTGCGTGTTCTTGCTGCTGCTAGCACGTCGCGGCATCGACAATGCGGGCATCGTACGCAGCACACTAATCCTACTGGTCATCATGCTAGTGCTGGGTTTGGCGGCCGGACTAACCTCACTTTCCGGGATGCCACGTACCGCCGAAGTGCTCGATTCCATTGTCATACTGCTATCAGGCATGGTGGTTATTCGTCTGGCCGGACTCACGCTGTTTCGCGTAGTCATTCCGCGCACTGGCATGCACCTGCCACGCATCATGGAAGATATCCTCATTGTGCTGGGCTATATCGCTTGGGGCATGGTGCGCTTACGTTATGCCGGACTTGATCTCTCCGGACTGGTCACTACCTCTGCCATCATCACCGGTATCATTGCCTTCTCCATGCAAGAAACACTGGGCAATATTCTCGGCGGCTTGGCCCTGCAATTGGATAATTCCATCACCATCGGCGACTGGGTAAAAGTAGATGATGTGAGTGGCCAAGTGATCGAAGTGCACTGGCGTCATACTGCGGTGCGCACCCGCAATGGCGAGGTAGTTGTGCTGCCGAATAGCCTGCTGATGAAGGGCAAGTTCACCATCATTAGCAGTGGCGAGGTAACACAGTGGCGTCGCTGGGTGAACTTTCAGATCAACAACACCATTCCACCGCA
>DDBN01000148.1:17643-17768 GCA_002333145.1 Moraxellaceae bacterium UBA2031 | reverse complement strand
GCACTGCAACGCAACGACTTCACACTGGCTCCCCCGGTGCTCTCGATCGATGTCACCACCGAGTCACTGGAGCGCGACCAGCAACAACGCCATAACGAACTCGCTCTGCGCAAGCGCACACTCAA
>DDBN01000148.1:14549-17584 GCA_002333145.1 Moraxellaceae bacterium UBA2031 | reverse complement strand
CGTGTCTTTGGTGAAATGGGGCTAATGACAGGTGAGCCGCGCCGAGCCACAGTCACTGCTCGCACCGATGCGGAGTGCTACCGGCTTGATAAAAAGAGCTTTGAACACATTATACAATCGCGCCCAGAGCTGGCTGAGGTGCTCGCACACATACTTACCACGCGCAATAAACAGCTGATGGAGATAAAAACCGCTCCAGAGCCAGAGAACCCGGAGCAGCAGAAAGCGCGCCTTCTCGCCAGCATCCGCAATTTCTTCCGCCTCGACAGCAGCGGGCCGGGCCGTAAATAATCGCTGAGGCACCTCTGGCATACCCTGCCAGATGGGCGCCATCACTCGTCATTGTCGGCCAATTACCGCCCAAACCCTGCAACACACCGTATTGCCACAAGATAGGCGGGACAAACAAAGGGGTAGAGCGGATAATAGCGCTCTTATTTTTGCACTCCCGGAAGCTGCCCTTGTCCCTGTCCTTTGTTGATCTTCATCTGTCCCCTGCCATTGTTCGTGCCCTTGAGGAAGAAGGCTACACCAGCCCCACGCCCATTCAGGTACAGGCCATTCCAGCCGTTCTGGAAGGCCGCGATGTGTTGGCGGCCGCCCAAACCGGCACCGGCAAGACCGCGGGCTTTACCCTGCCACTGCTGCAGCGCCTTTCGCTGATTGATTTTGCACGGCAGAACAGCAGGGCAAAAATTCGCGTGCTCATCCTCACGCCCACGCGTGAACTGGCCGCGCAGGTTGAAGAAAGCGTGCGCACCTACGGCAAATACATGGATGTAAAATCCATGGTGATGTTCGGTGGCGTCAACATTAACCCGCAGAAAGAAAAGCTGAACCGTCGCGTCGATATTCTTGTCGCCACGCCAGGCCGTCTGCTTGATCATGTCGGCCAACGCACCATCGATCTCTCCGGGGTCGACACCCTCGTNNTGCCTGCCGACCGTCAGAACCTAATGTTCTCCGCGACCTTCTCTGACGAGATCAAAACGCTGGCCGCCGGCATTCTCAATGATCCTGTGTACATTGAAGTGGCACGCCGCAATGCGCCAACCGAACTGGTGTCGCAGGTAATCCACCCGGTGGATCGTGACAAAAAACGCCAACTGCTCGAAAAGCTGATTCGTGACGGTAACTGGCCTCAAGTGCTGGTGTTTACCCGCACCAAGCACGGCGCCAACCGATTGGCCGAGCAACTGGATAAAGGCGGCATCAGTGCAATGCCGATCCACGGCAACAAAAGCCAGTCCGCCCGTGAGCGTGCGCTCAGTGAGTTCAAAGCCGGTCGCTTGCGCGTGCTCGTGGCCACTGACATTGCCGCCCGTGGCATTGATATTGATGCCTTGCCGCATGTGGTGAATTACGAACTGCCCAACACAGCAGAAGATTATGTGCATCGCATCGGCCGAACCGGCCGTGCCGGCTCAGTTGGCGAAGCGGTATCGCTGGTGTGTGTGGATGAGTTTAAGCTGCTGGCCGATATCGAAAAGCTGATGAAGCGCCGACTGGAGCAAGTCGTGCTGCCTGGCTTTGAGCCGGACTTGAGCATTGCACCAGAGCCATTGCGCAAGACTCCGCCGCCCCGTTCACCTCGCGCAGGCAGAGCGCCGGCCAAACCGGGCGCATCGTCAAAAGGCTCGACCGGCTCCGGCAATCGACCGGCTGCCAACAAGCCCTCAGNNGGTGGCAAGCCCGCGTCACCCGGCAACGCCCCTCGCCGTCCACGCGGCCCAAGCAAGCCCTCAACAGCCCATTAAGTGCTTAAGGGACGCTTACGTCGCGTTCTTTTAGGTGGCTTGCATTGGTCGCATACCCGTTACAATTAAGGTATGCGACCTTGCCCGCCTCGCTTCATTAAAGTATATCTTCAATATTTTCAGTGCTTATCAGGTATGCAAGCGCATACAAACTATAAACCATCCCGCCCTAATCCCCGTTTTTTTCCGCATAACCGTCCAGCGATCACCTTCGTCTTTCCATTGGGTTCCGTTTGCGCATCTGTCACAATCGCGCCGATTTTCAGCCTGAGATCCATACCGTGGAACTGAAGCATATAAGCGAACTCGAGAAAGCCTCCAAAAAGGGCCGCGCCGAACTGCTCCGCCTTGGCATTGGCCTGCTCTTCATTATTGGCGTCATGCTNNNCTTGTCATTGCCGCCACCTTCGAGGCCATGGGCGCTATTGTTGCCGGTGGCGAGGTGGTCGGCACCATTCGCAACGGGATTATCGACCCCTCCCAGATTGCCGACGCCGACACTTTTGTTTGGCTCATGATGGCCGCCCTGCTCGCCGCCGCCATGTGGCTGAACGTGGCCACGTTTGTTGGCGCACCGGTTTCGACTACTCACGCCATTGTGGGTGCCGTACTTGGCTCTGGCATCGCGGCCAGCGGCTTTGGCATTGTCGACTGGGGCATGATGGGGCAGATCGCCGCCAGTTGGATTATTTCCCCCGTACTGGGAGGCATCTTCGCCGCCGCCTTCCTCTACTTAGTAAAGCGCAGCATCACCTATCAGCCAGACATGCTGACGGCGGCCCACCGCGTTGTGCCTTGGCTGATCGCGCTGATGGGCTGGACGTTCGGCACCTACATCATTCTTAAAGGCCTTAACCGTGTCTGGAAAGTAGACTTCTTGACTGCCACACTGGTCGGTCTTGGCATTGGTGTACTGGCCTACTTGATTACCCGCTTCCGCATCAGCCGTCAGACCCACCTGGTGAGCAGCAAAGAAAGCGTGAATACCCTCTTCACTCTGCCCCTCATTTTTGCCGCCGCCCTGCTCAGTTTTGCCCACGGCTCCAATGATGTGGCCAACGCCGTTGGCCCCCTCGCGGCCATCGTGGATGTCTACACCTCTGCCTCCCATGCCATCACCAGCGAAGCGCCGATTCCTTTGTGGGTGATGATGGTTGGCGCACTGGGTATTTCTATCGGCTTGGCATTATTTGGGCCAAAAGTCATTCGCACCATCGGCACAGAAATCACCGAGCTGGACCAGATGCGCGCCTACTGCATTGCCATGGCCGCCACGAT
>DDBN01000148.1:8706-14445 GCA_002333145.1 Moraxellaceae bacterium UBA2031 | reverse complement strand
TCGGCACTGATGTCTGCCATGTTCTTTTTTATGCTCAAAGGCATCATGTCGCCATAAAGCATCACATTTCGGTGACATAAAAAAACGGGCCGTGATGGCCCGTTTTTTTATGTCCGCATGATGGCTTGATCAACTCTTGGATGCAGGCTTGGATGTCGATGTGGGCTTGCGTGTCGGTTCACCTTCGTGCGACTGAAGCACTTCACGAAACCGTTCGCCAATATAAGCATTAGCGTGGCGACGCAGGCCTTTGGCCATCTCTGCATTCACCACCATTTCAGCCAATGGCCGCAGACGCTCAATCACCTGGCCAATCTGATTGATCTGATCCCTACTAGGCAGGCTATTGTCGGTTAGCGGATCAACCAAATGCGTCGCGACTAATTGGACAAAACTGCGAGTCAGCCTATCCGTATCCTCTCGCAGCACCTCAATCTCGCGCAGCAAGGCATCCAACGGCACACCGGCTTTATGCAGCTCCGTTCCCGCCTGCAAAATGCGCGGGCTAGGAACCTTTATCTTTCCCTCTTCCACATCGAAAAGACCAATACGCAAGGCGCGCGCGAGGGTAACCTCGTTAATCTCGTCACCAAAGATCTCGGTAATTTCTTCCGCGCTGATGTAATGCGGGGTTTCGATACTCCAAGTGCCGGCAATCACCGAATCCAGCCCCAGCACATGATCCAAATCCTGGCCCTGCTCCCAAGCGTCCACCAGCTCTTTAATATTGGCGATGGTAAAGCCGCGCTCCAGCAACTGATTGATCATGCGTAGACGGCCGAGATGCGCATCAGAGTAAATACCCGCCCGACCCCGGCGCACCGGCGGCGCAATCAACCCGCGATCTTGATAGGCACGAACATTGCGGACGGTCGTACCGGCAGCACGTGCCAGCTCGTCAATGGTATGTTCTTGACCACTCGGCGCCGCGCTACTGCCCATATCGGGCAACAGGTCGCGTCCTTGCTTGAGCAGCTGCTTGAGCAGTGTCTGGGGAGTTTTCATCATAGAGGGCGATGATACTGATGAAGCTCAGGCATACCAAGCTTCCTCTATGAACCCGAGAGCTTGCGCTCCAACAAAAAAAGGGCCCGAAGGCCCTTTCTGAGTATCACGAGCATCAGTCGTTGTAAGCCTTCTCGCCATGAGCACTCACATCAAGGCCCATACGCTCATCCTCTTCCGAGACACGCAGGCCGATCAGTAGATCCACGATCTTGAAGGCCCCGATGGAAACAACACCCGCCCAGACCACAGTGATAGCTACACCAAGCAACTGGACGCCCACCTGTGCAGCCATATCAAAGCTCTCAGGCCCCATACCGCCCAGAGACGGCGCGTAGAACACACCGGTCAGGATGGCACCCACAATGCCGCCAAGGCCATGTATGCCGAACACATCCAGTGCATCATCCGCACCCAGTAGCTTTTTGAGGCCAGTGACTCCCCACACACACACCACACCTGCCACCAAGCCGATAGCGATGGCGCCCATCGGGCCTACAAGGCCAGCTGCTGGGGTAATCCCTACCAAACCAGCGACAGCACCCGACGCTCCGCCCAAAGCAGAAGGCTTACCCTTGATGACAGACTCCACCACCAACCAGCCGCACACCGCCGCCGCAGAAGCAAACAGCGTGTTGATAAAGGCCAGGGTTGCACTGGCGTTGGCCTCCAGTGCCGAGCCCGCATTAAAGCCGAACCAGCCCACCCACAATAACGCTGCACCAATTAGGGTGAATGCCATGTTGTGCGGCTTGAGTGCCTCTTTGCCGAAGCCCAGACGCTTGCCAATGAAGTAAGCACCCACCAGACCCGCGACGCCGGCATTGATGTGTACAACAGTGCCGCCGGCAAAATCCAAGTCACCCTTTTCAAACAGCAGCCCGCCGGCAGCCCACACCATGTGTGCAATCGGCAGATAGGCAAAGGTGAACCACAACACCGCAAACAGCAGTGCTGCCGCAAACTTAATGCGCTCAGCAAACGCTCCCACGATCAGTGCACCGGTGATGCCCGCAAACGTGGCCTGAAACGCAATAAAGATGTATTCGGGTAGCTTATAGCCCGCCGAAAAGGTATCGGCCAGAGAGTCAATGGTTACGCCCGACAAGAATATTTTGTCCAGCGAGCCGATATAGGCATTACCCCCTGCAAACACCAAGCTATAGCCATACAAGGCCCACAAGATTACCAGCAGTGAAAACACTGTCAGCACCTGCATAAATACTGACAACATATTCTTAGAACGAACAAGGCCGCCATAGAACATTGCCAGACCTGGCACCACCATCATCAGTACCAGCATGGTTGAAGTCATCATCCATGCCACATCACCCTTATCAACTACCGGCGCCACGACAGCAGCAACGTCCCCGGCAAAAACAGGCGCCGACAATGCCAGCGCACTTCCCCACACCAGGGGCATCATGAATTTTTTCATAGCAATTTCTCCGCGCTAACGCGATGAATGGATTCAGATTGCATCAACACCAGATTCACCAGTGCGAATTCGGATTGCCTGCTCCAGTGGCATGACAAAGATCTTGCCATCTCCAATTTTTCCCGTCAGCGCCGCCTTAGAAATCGCTTCAATCACCTGATCGATCAAATCGTCACTGGTGGCAATTTCTATTTTTATCTTTGGCAAGAAATCAACGACATATTCTGCGCCACGGTATAATTCGGTATGTCCTTTCTGCCGACCGAAACCTTTTACCTCGGTCACAGTGACACCCTGTACGCCAATCTCGGAGAGCGCTTCGCGAACATCATCGAGTTTGAAAGGCTTAATAATGGCAATCACCATTTTCATTATTCGTACTCCTTTTTCTGGGGCGCCGTGCACGCAAATAGCGTGCACGGCATGAGTAACTTAAAAGCTTTTGCTAACCGTAAGAACCGCACGCCCAGTGCTGATATTTCCAGCCAGATCACTGTCGTCAATGTCAGATCCGATATATGCCAACTCAACGCCCAGACCCTTCACACTTTTGCTGGCGGCAACCTTATAGTCGATATAGCTATCATCCGTGCCGGCGTAGCCCAACGCTTGAGACATCATCGCGTTATCATCAAACATGTTCATGCCAAGGCTTGCTGACAGGCCAACACCAGCAACTTCCGTACTGTAAGCACCATAGACGTACACAAACTGATCCGATTCAGCAAAATAGTCCGGACTATAGTTCAGGCCAAACTTCATGCCCTTGAAACTGACCGAGCCGTACACTTCGTTGTAGTCTGGCTCGAAACCATAATTACCTTTATTCATGCCAGGATAGTTGTAACGCATAACACCCACGTCATAGCCCACTTCACCTGCCTTGCCGGCGAAACCAATTAAGGTATCCAGCTCAAGGCCACCACTGCCATTGGCAATACTGGAACCCCATAAGGTGTAATAGAGGCCAGACTCATGATTAACCGTCAGCGTGCCCTGCACAGCAGCATTGTTTGAGGACTGCGAAATGCCACGAAAAAGATAATCGCTGGTGAATGCCACTCCACCCGCTGTCGTCACAGCCTCATCTGCCGCATTAGCAGCGGCTGCGACAAATAGCAGACTGGCAGAAAGAACAGCTGTCGAGATTTTGGTCAGTTTCATGAGCACAACTCCGGTAAGAATTCTGTTTGCCTGAAGGATTTTCAGGCCTTGCAATCTCGCGCTTTGGTGCGCTTACCAGATGTATTGCATCAGCCGTGCCAACTGCTAAATAAGTACTGATTTGTGAAGAGAACACTAAAGCCCGGGTGCGTTTCTGCTGATTTCCTCCCCCTTAAGGGGCATAAAATTGTTATTGCCATCTTCCTGTGCACAATAAAAGAGCACACTCAAACGTTAGCCACCCTAGGTAAACATGGTGCTAGAATCGCTATCCCTTGTTCTCTTATGGAGTGGCGCCATGGCCCTGGAGCAAATCGTTAACCGTGTCAGCGAGCAGCTTTCCCAGATACTGCCGCCGGGTGTCCGCCAATTACGTGGCGATATTGAAGAGAACATTAAGGTGGTACTGCGCGAAGCATTGGCCCGAATGGAGCTAGTGACCCGCGAGGAGTTTGATGTGCAGTCTGCACTGCTTTCACGCACACGCAGTCGTCTAGAGGCCGTCGAAAAGGAATTGAAGGCACTGGAACAGCGCGTTGTTGCGCTGGAAGGCCGTGGCAGTGATCAGAGCTGATCTGGTCTGACCGCACCTAGCCATCGCACCTCGTATTTAAGTTTGCTAGGCCCCGTAAGGATCGCGGGGCATCTTGTTCAGGGAGAACACCATGTCACTTGCCCGTGTGCGCACGCGCGCCCAACTGGGGCTGGATGCACCAGTCGTTACCGTCGAAGTTCATCTAAGTTCCGGCTTGCCCGGCTTGGCCATTGTTGGTCTGCCCGAAGCGGCCGTGCGCGAGAGCAAAGATCGAGTACGCTCGGCCCTGATCAACTCCGGCTTCGAGTTTCCCCAGCGTCGTATCACCATCAATCTGGCCCCTGCCGATCTGCCCAAGTTTGGCGGTCGTTTTGATCTTCCGATTGCCCTTGGCATTCTCGCCGCCAACGGTCAGATACCCACCAACGCATTGGATCGTGCTGAGTTCATGGGCGAGCTCGCGCTGTCGGGTGATCTTTGCAATATTCCCGGCGTACTGCCTGCAAGTCTGGCCGCGCGTGATGCCGGCCACTGTTTGTTTGTGCCGCTAGGCAATGCTCCCGAAGCAGCACGACCGAAAGGGGCAGAGGTTTACGGAGGTGATCATCTGCTGGCCGTGGTGGCGCACCTGAATGGCCTGCAGCGTATACCGCTGGCCCAACCCAATAACACGCCCTCTACTAGCACCCGTGCCATTCCGGATATGGCGGATGTGAAGGGTCAGCATCAGGCGCGTCGTGCGCTTGAGATTGCCGCCGCTGGTGGACACTCTCTGCTGATGCTTGGCCCTCCGGGTACAGGAAAAACTTTGCTCGCCTCGCGACTATCTGGCCTGCTGCCTGCCCTTGGTGAACAAGAATCCCTTGAGGTTGCCGCTATTCGCTCGTTGCTGGGTCACCCGGATGACCCAGACCGGCATCCTCCCTTTCGTGCTCCACACCACACCGCCTCTGGTGTTGCTCTGGTGGGTGGCGGCTCTTATCCGCGCCCCGGCGAAATCACCCTAGCGCACCATGGCGTGCTATTTCTGGATGAGCTACCTGAGTTTGACCGTAAAGTATTAGAGGTACTGCGCGAGCCGTTGGAGTCTGGCCATGTTGTTATCTCTCGAGCGGCCAATCAGGTCCGCTTTCCTGCTCGCTTTCAATTGATTGCCGCCATGAACCCCTGTCCGTGTGGCTATCTTGGGGATGGTACGGCGCGTTGCCGCTGCACAGGCGATCAAGTGGCTCGTTACCGCTCACGTCTGTCCGGCCCGCTGCTGGACCGCATTGACCTGCACGTTGAAGTCCCTGCCTTGTCTGCTGAAGTACTGCACCGCGGGGCGGCCGGTGAGTCTACCGCCAGCATCAAACCACGCGTTGTCGCCGCCCGAGAACGTCAACATGCCCGTCAGGGCCACCTCAATCAGGACTTAAGCCCTTCAATGGTCAGTGAGCACGCCGCACTGTCGCGTGAGGATGCTGACACGCTAGAGCTGGCAATGAAGCGGCTACGCCTGTCCGCCCGCGCCTACCACCGTGTACTTCGTGTCTCGCGCACCATTGCGGATTTGGAGGGCGCGGAAAAAATCCAGTCCCCACATCTGCATGAGGCC
>DDBN01000148.1:0-8692 GCA_002333145.1 Moraxellaceae bacterium UBA2031 | reverse complement strand
ATGACGTTGTGCTTTGCAGTGAACTTACCGCCAGCACAGCCAAAAGGCTTCTTCTTAATCAAAGGGAACACCCCATGCGTATCAAATCTGCTGCTCTGCTTGCTGCCATTCTTGCCGCCACCGCTGGACAAGCCATGGCCTATGAGACTGGTGATATCGTTCTGAGAGCAGGCGTTGCCTCCGTTAATCCCGATGTAACCGATAATGTTGCCGGCGGTGCACTGAAGCTTGATGTGGACAACAACGTCCAGCTGGGCTTGACCGGCACATATTTTCTTTCGCCTACTATCGGCGTGCAGCTGCTGGCAGCGACACCGTTTAAGCATGACATCACTGCTGCAGGCACTAAACTTGGCTCTACAAAGCACCTGCCACCAACAGTGACTCTGCAATGGTACCCAAGCATTGCCGGCAATATTCATCCGTATGTTGGTGCTGGCCTTAACTACACCATGTTTTTTGAAGATGACACTCCTGGCGCTGACTTGGAGCTTGACGACTCCCTTGGCTTGGCACTTGAAGTTGGGGTGGACATTGATCTCGGCAGCAATCTCGTTCTGAATGCTGCCATATGGAAGATCGATATCAATACCGACGTCAATCTTAACGGAGTCAATCAAGGCGAGCTGGAAATAGATCCATTGGCATTTATGGTCGGTATTGGCTACAAGTTCTAATCAATACTTTAGAAGTTAAAAAATGCCGGCATATGCCGGCATTTTTTTCTCCATCGAATCACGCCATACCATAAGGCAGCAGTGCTTTAGGCGCGCTCTCTCGTACGCGCTGAACCACGCCTCGTCTCAGCAATCGCTGCGCATCTGTATTATTATCCATCTCACCCGTACGAATTTTTATCCCCAAATCACGATTCAGCGCAGCAAGATCACCTTCATGCCCCAGAAATTCCTGTAATGCATCGCATTCTTCTCGCTCTGCTTGCTCGCCATTCTTTAACTGTCGTTCCGCAATGCTCATGGCATTGGCAATCATCAAAACTTCGTAAGCACGCTCTGGTGGCAACAGTGGTAATAGCGCCTTACGTAATACCTCGCGTGCTATTGCCAATAACGCCGCTCCATCCGGTTGTTCACGCATGAGCACACCCTGTCATATTGAGAATTTCAAGCTCGAGCTCTGGAACGATATGTGCAGTCAGTGCCAATTCTAACGACGACTCACGGCCACTAACATGACGCTCGCCCTGTTGTATGGCAATAATTGCCCAGCGAATGTGCGCATAGACCTCCCAGAAAAATACCGCCTCACGGTCCAGCGACACCCCGGTAACTGACTCATAACCGTCATACAACGCAGCACGAGATCCGATACCTCCGGCCTCTTTGTCAAATTGGCCAAAGCGCCAACAGCGCGCACAAAACCAGCCGATGTCTTCGAGTGGATCAGACCAAGCGGCAAACTCCCAATCCAGCACCGCAGTAAGCCCCTGCTCATCCACCATATAATTACCGGTACGCCAATCGCGATGCGTGAGTACCCGCTGCTTGGTCATCGGGGCATGCACTTCCAACCAACGGATTCCCCATTCCAACGCAGGAAATGGTGTGTGGTGTGTATCTAGAAAAGTACGGAACTCATGCACACCTTGCAACGCAGGTGAAGATGACGATAAAGGCAAAAAAGACAAATCCGAACGGGGTGGCATAATCGTATGTAACTTTGCCATTTCCGCACCAATGCGGCGTACCAGTAGCTCTCGGTCGCCTCCTAGCGACGTGTCTTTCACCAAACGAAACCCGGCTGCCGTACCTGCCGCTTTACGCATAATAAAAAAATCACGGCCAAATACAGAAGCATTGCCCAGCCACAAAGGCTCCGGCACAGTGACTCCAGCAACAAACGCCGCCTGCAATAAAGCAAACTCCTCTGCCCGAGAATGCGAAACGGCAACCCCTGATGGAGCATCACTACGCAACACGCATTCCAGTACCCCTTCGTGAGAACCGCCACGAAAGGAAACCGTCAGCTGCCAGTTTTCCTGAATTGCCCCACCGGACAGAAGTTTTACACTCTCAACCACAACGGAATCTGCTCCCGTCTGTGCACGCAGAAATAACTCAATGGCATGTCTTTGCTCGTTATTCATGCTCGCACCATCTCACACTCAAAGGCCCCAACGAAAAAAATCTTGACCCTCATCCAAATAAGCGCGAGAGAGCACCATTTTGTGAATTTCACTGGCACCATCAACCAATCGTGCCTGCCGCGCATAGCGGTAGATCCACTCAACAATGGTGTCTTTTGAGTAGCCTTGCGCACCCAACAACTGAATGGCTGTATCTGCCGACTTGTGCAACGTATCTGCAACATGAATTTTGGCAATGGAAATATCCGTGCGTGCAAAGTCGCCTTGATCTAATTTCCATGCAGCATTCATGGTGAGCAGGCGGCCAATATGAATATCCTTGGCTGCATCACCCAGCATCCATTGCACGCCCTCATGCTGCGCCAACGTCTCGCCAAAACTCATGCGTTGCGTAACATAGCTGCCCGCCTCCTCAAGACAGCGTTTTGAAAGCCCAAGCCAGCGCATGCAATGCGTAAGACGAGCGGTGCCGAGACGAATCTGAGTTACTTTAAGGCCATCACCCACTTCTAAAAGGCGATGCTCGTCTGGAATCTCTAGGCCTTCAAACACAATCTCGCAGTGGCCACCGTGCTCTTCTGGCCCCATGATGGGAATACGGCGCTCAATGCGCCAGCCCGGCTGACTGGCATCAAACAAGAAAGCTGTGAGGCCTTTGCGCGCATCATCCGAGGTGCGTGCAATCAATATAAAATGCTGCGCCCCATCGGCTCCGGTAATAAACCACTTGCGGCCTGTGATAATCCACTTATTCCCTTTTTTCTCAGCTTTTGTATACGTGAGTGAAGGATCAGAGCCACACCCCTTTGGCTCCGTCATGGCAAATGCTGAACGCACCTTGCCATCGATAATAGGCTGCAACCAGCGCTCTTTGAGCGCCTCCGTTTTTAGAATTTTCTCCAGCACGATCATGTTGCCGTCATCTGGCGGGGCCGCATTGAACATCACTGGACCAAAGGGCGAACGTGCGGCTTCTTCATAACAGGCGGCCATGCCAACCACACCAATACCCTGGCCGCCGCGTGACTTCGGCATCTGGAAAGCCCATAGCCCTTCTGCTCTGGCCTGAGCGCGCACCTGTGCCACTATGTCCTCACGAATATTTTCGTGCTCATCAAACACAGCCGGTTGCGACTCTAGTGGCCGCACATGCGTTTCGATAAAAGCGCGCACACGCAGTCGATAATCTTCAATTTCTGGTGACAGCGTAAAATCCATTAACTTCTCCAGCAGTAATTCCAATCCGGTTGAATCACCGGAAATTCGCAAAAAGCGTTAAAGCGTTGAGCAGAGGTGTCCGCCATCAACCTCAACGACTGAACCCGTCATATAACGACCAGCATCAGAGGCCAGCAGCAACAATGGGCCATCAAGATCGCTCCTTTCACCTAATCGGCGCATGGGAATGCGGGCAACCATTTTCTGGCCAGGTTCGGTATCAAAATAGCCTGCATTAATTTCAGTTTCGATATACCCCGGTGCAATCGCATTAACGCGAATACCGTAGCGGGCTAATTCCAGCGCCATGGCCTTGGTGAGATGGATGACACCTGCTTTAGACGCACAATACGGCGCCAATACCGCCGCCACCCGAAAGCCAAGAATGGAGGCAATATTGATGATGCTACCTGGCTGCTTTGCTGCAACCAGTCGCTTCGCCATTTCACGTGCGACAAGATACGGCCCCTTAAGATTCGTATCGACCACAAAATCCCATTCTTCTTCTTCGAGATTAAGGAAAAAACTATTACCAGAGACACCCGCATTATTGACCAAAATATCAATAACCCCGCCCGTTAATGCCTCGGCCTCGGCCAATGCGGCTTGCACAGAAGCCGCGCTTATCACGTCCATAACAACGCAATGCGCTTTGCAACCTGCAGCACGAAGGCGATCTGCTTCAGCCTTAATACGATCGGTGCGCCGAGCCGCTAGCACCACCTCAGCACCTGCCTGAGCAAGCGTCTCAGCAAAGTGCTGACCCAAGCCACTGGAAGCTCCCGTGATAAGAGCACGACGCCCATCAAGACGAAAAGAAGGAACGGGCATATGGGACTCCATGACAAAAAACGGACAGTGCGGCCTTATAGCCGCAACTTAATCCGAGCGTACGGGAGCCTCCTAAAAATTGCCATGCCCGAAAAAGACAGCGTGCTTGACCTTGTAGCGCGGGGTTAGCGCTTGCTCAACTGGTGTACTTGCGACACCAGCTCATCAAACGAGGTGAACTCGGCATCGGCCGGCGGCATATCTGGCCAGATCTGATCACTAAAATTAACCCACAGGGTGCGCATCCCTACTGCGGCTGCGCCCGCAATATCTTGCTCAGGATCGTCACCTACATGCAGTATTTGTTCCGGCAGCAAGCCAGAAGCCGTAATCGCTGCCTGATAAATACGTGGATCAGGCTTTGGCACACCAACACTGGCCGCAGAAAAATGTCCGCTGAATAAATGCCCCAACCCAGCCCGCTGAATATCCGCATTGCCATTGGTCACTGCGTACAATGAAAATTCTTTATGCAAGGCCGTGAGTGCTTGCAACGCTCCAGGAAAAAACTCTACTGTGTTTCGGCCTTCGTAATACACATCAAATGCGCCTTGCGCCGCATGCACTGCATCAACTGCCGAATACCCTCCCTCGATAAATGCACGGCGCAGCACTTCAATACGCAGCGCCGACAAGTCGTGAGCAATGTCTTTCCGTTGACTTACCACATCATGACGTAATCGCGAGAATTCACGCAGATCAAACCGCCGCACAAAATCCGGGTGCTGCTGCCGAATCCAGTCACGCATGGACTTTTCTGCTCTCGCCACAATTGGCTCAATGTCCCAGAGCGTGTTATCCAGATCGAACGTAATAAGACGAATACTCATTTTTTGTCAGATGCTTTGTCAGATAGCTTGCGGGAGCGTGGATGCGCCTTGTCATAAACCGAGGCGAGATGCTGAAAATCCAGATGCGTGTAAATCTGTGTGGTGCTTATGTCGGCATGGCCCAGCAACTCCTGTACGGCACGTAAATCTTGCGACGACTCAAGCAGGTGTGAGGCAAATGAGTGCCGTAGCATATGGGGATGCACATGTTGCGGAAGGCCCGCACGCCGTCCCTGAAACGCCAACCGTAATTGAATGGCGCGCTCTGTGAAACGCGATCCTTTTGGCGTAATAAAAATAAGGTCATTACTTTTTTCATTGCACCACTGCTCTCTTAGAGGCAGCCATAACTCAAGCGCCTTGAGTGCCTTTCGACCAACAGGCACCCGTCGCGTCTTATTGCCCTTGCCTGTTACCGTGATATGGCCGGCACTACAATCCAGTTGCGCCAGTGTCGAATTGGCCAACTCGGAAAGACGAAGGCCTGATGAATAAAACAGCTCCATCACGGCATGATCGCGAATCCACAGGGATTTTTCTGGCTCATCCTCTGGCGCAGGTGCATCCAGCAACTGCTGAATCAAATCGACATCCAATACCCGCGGTAAGTCTCGCCGGCGCACTTTCAGCCGAATACCTCGGGCAGGATTAAACGCTGCTTCACCTTGTGTCGCTAGCCAGTCATAAAAGCCGCGCAAGCTGGACATGATGCGCTGCTGGCTACGGATATCGAGTCCATCCTCGCTGACACGAGCAATAAACTCTTCAAGTAGATACACATCAAGACTACGCCATTCGCGCAGACCCGCTGCGTGCAGGAAAGCCACTACTTTATCCAAGTCGCGGCGATAAGCCTTCAGCGTATTATCAGAAAGACCGCGCTGACTGGAGAGCATCGCGAGGTAGTCCCCGATGCGCGCCTCCAGTGTATTCACGGCAATAACTCAGGCGGTCTGGCGTGCTGCATCGCCGCCCAGCAGAGGCAGCAGCACACGCGCCAGCACGTCACCGATAAAGGAGATAAAAAGCGTGTCCATTGTGCTTCTGAAATGATCTGCATTGGACGAACCAATGGCCAGCAGGCCGAGCGGACGCTCGTGCTGCACCGGCACTACCGCACAAGACCTTACTTGCTCACCCTCGTGCCCAAACAAGAACTGCAGCTCGTCCTTACGCAACTGACCAGTAATGACCTGCCGACCACGCACCAGCGCCGGAATTTTTTCCTGTGCTGATGTCAGTGCGATGGATTGCGCCGCGCCCGTTGCACCGCTTACGTCAAACAACAGAAAGCTGACATATTCGGAACCGAAGCGCTGGCGCAATTCGCGCTCCAACGCGACGGCAAGCTGCGCTACGGTTTTTGTTTCCAGTAGCGCAAGAGTGAGGCTGCGCATTTTTTCAAACAGGACATCATTCTCGCGCGCCACATCCAACAGATGTGTCAGTCGCTCGCGCAACTCAACATTACGCTCACGCAACACGACTACTTGGCGCTCTACTAATGACACCGCCTTACCAGTCTCGTGCGGAATACTGATGTCCGCCAGCAACGCCTCATGATCAACGAAAAAATTCTTGTGCGCCTTGAGGTAGGCGACAACCTGTTCTGCACTCGGCAATTCACTGCTCATCGTTTGTCCTTTTTCTTATTCCTGCTTCCGCCAGGCCGAGGGCCACGTGGCCGATCTTGTCCACAGTCTTGTGGCTCAGGCATGGCCACATCCGGCAGACGAATCACTCCATCATACACGCGTGCTGTCGGGCCAATCATGATGACTGGCTCACCCACGCCTGCCCAATGAATATTCAGCTCGCCGCCGGATAATGCCACCTTTACCGGGCTGTCGAGTAACCCGCGCCGAATCCCCGCCACCACTGCGGCACACGCGCCAGTTCCGCACGCGAGCGTTTCACCGGTACCGCGTTCAAACACACGCAGACGCGCATGATGACGATCAACCACCTGCAAAAAGCCTACGTTCACTCGTTCCGGAAACCGCGCATGAGATTCCAGCGCAGGCCCCAGTGTTGCTACATCTGCCGTTTCTACATTATCAACCAGCAACACCGCATGTGGATTGCCCATATTTACCGTGGACAACTCAACAGCCTGGCCGTTCACCTGCACTGAATACACCAGCGCTTCGGCTTCGGCCACAAAGGGAATATCCGCCGGTGCAAAGCGTGGTGCGCCCATATTGACGGAGACACAATCCAAAGCATCAATGCTGAGCTCGATAATTCCACTGGCTGTTTCTACGCGCAAATGATCCTTGCGGGTGAGACGGCGCTCACGCACAAAGCGTGCAAAGCAACGTGCGCCATTACCGCACTGCTGCACCTCAGACCCATCCGCATTAAAAATACGGTAGCAGAAATCGACATCGGGGGTTTCCGGTGGCTCAACAACGAGCAACTGGTCAAAACCCACGCCGAAATGACGGTCGGCGAGTTGGCGGATCTGCTCTGGTGATAGCCGCATACGCTGGCTGACCAGATCAATCACCATGAAATCGTTGCCGAGGCCGTGCATCTTGGTGAATTCCAGACGCATTGCGGTCTCCCAAATCATCAGCAGGCCCAGCCGCCCCGCGGGGCGCGCACAAAAAAGCCCGCACATGCGGGCTATTCTGCCGGTTTCAGGGGGGCGAGGCCACCATCTATGACCTTGTCCTTCCGAGCCATCGCATCAGGGCAGCAGGGACTCGCCAGCAAACAGCTCCTGCACCGTCTCGCGGCGACGCACTACAAATGCCTTACCACCATCCACCATCACCTCGGCGGCACGGCCACGGGTGTTGTAGTTGGAGCTCATCACAAAGCCGTAGGCACCGGCCGACTTAACCGCCAGCACATCACCTGGCTGAATCTTTAGGCGGCGCTCCTTACCCAAGAAGTCACCCGTTTCACATACCGGCCCGACCACATCATAGTCTCGCGTCGGCGTGTCATCGCAGCGGGGATCTACCGGCACGATATCCATCCAGGCACCGTAAAGGGCCGGACGAATCAAGTCGTTCATGGCCGCATCAATGATGGCAAAGTTCTTATGCGCCGTCGGCTTAAGGAACTCTACCGTGGTCAGCAACACGCCTGCATTAGCCGCAATGGCACGACCCGGCTCCATATAAACCTTGATTTGACGGCCCGTCAGGAGTGGCAGCAGGGCTTCGGCATAGTCACGAGGCTCCGGCGGCGTTTCATCCCGATACCGCACCCCCAAACCACCACCGATATCCAGATGCTCAATGATGATGCCGCGTGCTGCTAGCGTATCCACCATGCCCAGTACCAACCGGAGGGCATCTACAAACGGGGTTACCGACGTCAGCTGTGAGCCAATATGGCAGTCAATACCGATAATACGCAGACCGGGCAAGCGGCTGGCACGCAAGTAAACGTCCACCGCCGCTTCAATATCAATGCCGAACTTGTTTTCTTTAAGACCGGTCGAAATATAAGGATGAGTCTTGGCATCCACGTTCGGATTCACCCGTAGCGACACCGGAGCCATCTTGCCCAGACGCACGGCCACCGCATTAATCCGGTCTAGCTCGGCCTCGGACTCGACATTGAAGCAGGCAATACCCACTTCCAACGCCCGAGCGATCTCGGCCTCTTGCTTGCCCAATCCGGAGAACACCACTTTGCCCGGTTCGCCACCGGCAGCCAGCACACGCTCCAGCTCACCACCGGAGACAAT
>DDBN01000011.1:325-20649 GCA_002333145.1 Moraxellaceae bacterium UBA2031 | reverse complement strand
GATGCGCGTGCTCGTTCAATAATATTGACCAAGTTGTCACGCGCCCTGATCTCATCTCGACGTAGCTTGTGAATGCGGTTGAAAATATCTTCCCAGATGCCATGCGCTTCAGGCACATCGGCTTCAGGGTTTTCACGCAGCCAGATATACAGCTTGTTGATATTACGCAGATGCAAAACGATGTAACTGAATAGGCCGATGGCAAGGGCCGATGCCGTGTGATTGAACAGCCAACCGACAACACCAACCAGTAATAAAAATAAAAGAAGGCGCTTCACTTCTTGTTTGATCAGGTCACTCATGACGCGGTGCTACTCCGGCATGCACACGATAAATTCCACATCACGTAATCAAAATAAAACGAGCATGCATTAAGACGAACCGCTGCTTTCAGATAAACAGACCTGTGTTGAGAAGCGATAGCCGGTACCTCGCACTGTCTGGATAAAGCGGTCATGACCAAAGGGCTCCAGCGCTTTGCGCAGACGTCGGATATGTACGTCAATGGTACGGTCTTCCACATAGACACTGCCACCCCAGACTTGATCCAGTATCTGCGCGCGTGAGTAGGCGCGCTCGGGATGGCTCATGAAAAAAGCCAAAAGACGGTATTCTGTTGGGCCCATTTCCACCGGCACATCGTTAGCCGTGATGCGGTGGCTGACCGGGTCTATTTTAAGGCCTTCAGCTTCGATGGCTTTTTCTGAATTCAGGCCGTTTGTGCGACGCAAGACAGCCCGTATCCGCGAGACAAGTTCACGTGTAGAGAATGGCTTGGTGATGTAATCGTCTGCGCCGGCGTCAAGCCCCTGAATCTTGTTGTCTTCCTCGCCGCGTGCCGTCAGCATGATGATGGGAATCTCACTGGTAGACTCATCACGCTTGAGACGACGGGCCAGCTCAATGCCGCTCGTGCCGGGTAGCATCCAGTCGAGTAAAATGAGTGCTGGGCGCTCATCGATGATCAAATTGAGTGCGGAGACGGCATCCTCAGCCGCTAAGCACTCAAAGCCAGCCAATTCCAGCGCCATCACGATCATTTCTCGGATGGCAGCTTCGTCGTCAACAACCAGGATGTGCTCGTTATTCATGGCGCTAAGCCTTCGCTATGCTTAATTTAATGACGAGCGTATTACAACCCAATCATGTGACAGAAATATTACACCAGTTAGCCTGACAGTCCTTCGCCTCCGGATTCTACTATGATACGTCGGTAGGTCAGCGCTTGAACCGCACAGGACTTATTCCATCGTAGGTAATGGCAAAAAAAGATTACGAACGAGTTAAGCCAGATGTACATATACAACTTCAGCCTCCGGATCATTATCAGGGGGCCGAAATGTCTGTAAAAGAGTGGAATATGCGCCTTGATTATTTTTTGTCGGGTGGCGCTTCGTGAAGGCGATTGATGCCCATCATCCGCAGGACAGTCTTTTCAAAGAACGGCTCGCTAGTGCCGTTCTTCATTTTGTAGATAAAGTATTTTTCGAAAGCGATCTTGGCCCAGTGCACCCATTTACCCTTGCGGAACCAGGTAATGTTGCGTGGCGGGATTTGGGGGATGGCGACAAAAGCAGCACCAGTATCCCCCATATCAGCCAGACAGAACGCGGCCAAGGTTCCCTTGTGTGTTGGCGCTTTACCTTCAAGTACTTCGCGCACGTTATGAACAATGGCGGTGATCATGGATTCGATCATGTAGCCCGTTTTTGGTGTGCCGCAAGGTACCGGCGTTGCTTCCACCGGAGGAATTGCCACGCAGACACCAGCAGACCAAATGTTGGGGTATTTTAGGTTGCGCTGGTTGTCGTCGATTATGACAAAGCCCTTTGGATTGCACAGTCCTTCAACGGCAGCCACAGCATCCACGCCACTAAAGGCAGGGATCATCATGCTGTGCACAAATGGCAGTTCGTGCTGTTTTTTGACTTTGCCGTCGTCATCCAGTTCGTCGACAAACATTTTGCCGTCTTCAATACGGGTGGTCAGTGCATTGGTGATCCACTTGATGTGACGGTTACGCAGTTCACTTTCCAGCATGCCCTTTGAGTCGCCAACACCACCCAAACCGAGATGGCCGATATAGGGCTCAGCGGTCACAAAAAACATGGGCACTTTGTCGCGAATACGGCGTCGCTTCAGTTCAGTATCAAGAATCAGTGCGTACTCATACGCGGGGCCAAAACAGCTGGCACCGGGCAGTGAGCCAACGATAACGGGGCCAGGATTTTTCGCGAGTTTTTCAAAGTCAGCCTGCGCCAGTTCGGCGTGATCCAGCGTGCAAACAGATTGTGTAAAGCCGCCGTGTGGCCCGGCACCGGGCGTATTACCAAATGCCAGCTTAGGGCCGGTAGTGATCAACAGGTGGTCGTAGTCGAGAGTGCTGCCATCGGCCAGATGCACGCGATTATTGGCAGCATCAATTTTATCGGCGCGTTGGCAAACAAAATCGATGCCCTTACGAGCCAAAGGCGGTGCGATGGGGAAACTAGTTTGCGAGCGCTTGCGCCAGCTAACGGCAATCCAAGGATTGGAGGGAATGAAGACATAGTCAGGGCTTTCATTGACGACAGTAACCTTGTGTTCTTTGCCAAGGGCTGCACGCATTTCGTAGGCACCTGCCATGCCGCCGAGACCTGCACCTAGGATGACGACATGAGCCATGGTTATTCTCCTTCTTGTTGAGTCATGTGCCGCCTGCTCATGCGGGCGGCAGTTATGCCAAATAAGTTCAAAGAGTGGGATGACTCATAGTAAATGCACCGCGCAGTGATCCTGGAGCAAAGCCAGTGGCTTGATCTTCTGGATAGGAAGCGCGAATAGCCTCTTCCAAGGCGGGATCAATATTGCTGCCGTGACAGGCGGTGCACATCGGCCCCGTCGGAATGGCTTTCATATAGCGCCAACGCTGTGCTTCACCGCTACCGGTCGTTTCCTGAAAACTGAGGCCAGCAACATTGGCGCCATCTTCAGCGGCCATCGCAAAGCCTTCTAAAATCTGGCGCTCCCACGCATCCGGGGCATTGGCAGGGTTGCGTACACGCAAGGCGGTGCGTCCAACCGTCCAGCCACTTTCGCGCGAAACATCGGCAGCAATAGGGCCAGCCTCATCGCGACAGACAGTAATGGCCGCCATTGGGCCGCCCTGTTTTATAGCGGCTTGCAGAGCCACCTTGAGGCGCTCGCCTAGCTGTTGGCTGAGCGCGTTGGCACGGGCGGCATCATCAGTGGGTGGCGTCACGTCGGCTGCAACGGCAAGGTTGGCGAGTAAAAGCAGCGTGGCAGCAAGTGATAGTCGTATGAACATAACAGAGCCTCTTTCTATATCTACTATACCCCCTAGGGTATATTGATCAAGGCGTGAAAAGAACTGATCCAAGTCAGTCTTAGTCTAGACGACCATCGATGATTTGCTTGATGACAGCGGAGTATCAGCCTGCAATAGGTAAGGTTTTGAACAGATAACCTAGGAATAGACCGGCAAAGAGCAGCGCTCCTACCCAATGGTTGTGCAAGAAAGCAGAGAGGCAGGCAGACGGCTCGCGTGACTCGCAGCGACGATATTGCACGCCAAATAGCACGGCGGCACCAGCGATAGAGGCAAAGAACGGCCAGGCCAGCCCCAGACGATTGCCCAGCATCCACAGGGCCAGCAGGAACATGGCTTGCAGAGAGCCAATGATCAGCAGGTCCATGTCGCCAAAGAGGATGGCAGTGGACTTGATGCCGGCTTCGATGTCGTCGTCACGATCAACCATGGCGTACTGGGTATCGTAAGCCACGGTCCAGCACAGATTGGCCGCATAGAGTAGCCAGCATACCGGGCCCGGGGTCTCACCCTGCGCGACGAAGGCCATGGGAATGGCCCAAGAAAAAGCGGCCCCCAGCACTACTTGTGGCAAGTGGGTAAAGCGCTTCATAAAGGGATACAGCATCGCCAAGCCCAGCGCACCAAAAGACCAGTAGAACGTGGCTTTGTTTAAAAACGGCAAGAGCAGGGCGGCGGCGGCGACAAGTGCTACAAAAAAGATCAGTGCTTCACGGGGCGTTATTTTGCCGCTGGCCAGTGGGCGGTCTTTGGTGCGGCTCACCAGCCCATCAACATTGCGGTCTGCCCAGTCGTTGATCACGCAGCCGGCAGAGCGCATGAGCACAACGCCGAGCGTAAACAGAATAAGGATGCGGGCGGATGGCGTGCCGTTGCCAGCAATATAGACGGCCCACAGCGTGGGCCATAGCAGTAGCCAGATACCGATGGGGCGATCGAGTCTGGCCAGCGCAATAAAGTCGGGCAGGCGAGGAAGGCGGGCAAGAACGGGCTTCAACAGGTCAGCAATCATAAGGGCAATGTTCAACAGCGATACCAAAGTCTACCTGTCAGCGGCCTGCCTCGAACAGCGCTGGCAGGAAACATTCTGCCACCAGCAGGGGCTGGCCGTGATAGAGCAGGTGGGAGCGTCGAGCAAACACGGCGCCCTCAGGCTGTTGCAGCAGGGCAATTTCGATATCGCCCCGACGTAGCGTGGGGTCGCGAAACAGCAGGTGACCAAGGGAGCGGTTGCCCAGACGGCGCAAGCGACGCCCCGGGCCGTTAAGCGAAGTGACGGGGAGTACGCTACGAGCGCGTACCCAAGGCTGGCCTTGGCCAATCAGCTCCACCTCTCGGATTAAGGCATAGCGCCCGGCAGGCAGGCCCAAGCGCCGCGTTTCTTCGCGCGCTGGTCGACCCCAGTATTGCGACAGCACACGCACGCGGAAATCGCCGTGGGCAGCTGCTACTAGCCGCGTAGTCAGAGACCCGGCTTCTAACAGCCAGTCAGACACGCGTACAGGCGGCTGCAAACACCAATGCCGTGCGGGGGGAAGCCAATGATTTGGGGGGTTCCAGACCGTCATTTAAGGACCCTTAACAGTGGCGGCAGAATGCCCACCGGCGGCGTCAAAGGCAAGTAATCCGGCGTATGGCGATGCCTAACGGGTAGTAAAGCCTCAGCTGCAATGGCAAAATGCGCCACGATGACAGTGATCGCTGTCAATCCCGAGAGTTGAATCCGGTGTCAGACGGCGGTTTCCTGTCTGTATCAGTATCCGTTTTGAGGTCAACATGAAGAAGTGGCAATGCGTGGTATGCGGTTTTATCTATGACGAAGCCGTTGGCATGCCCTGGGATGGTATTCCAGCAGGCACCCAGTGGAATGACGTGCCGGCCGACTGGGTTTGCCCTGACTGTGGTGTTGGCAAAGAAGATTTTGAAATGCTTGAAATCTGATCGAACCCGTCAGATTAAGCACAACAGCTGATAAAAAAGCGCGGGCAGAGCATATTTCCCCGCGCTTTTTTTATGTCGACCTTCTGCCGTGCAGGAGGCTAAGTTAGCGAACGAATATTTCGTCGTTGAATCGCAGAGACTTTTTCGTATGAACGCACGCACAAATCCCATTGTCATTATTGGCACCGGTCTTGCCGGCTATAACTTGGCCAAGGAAATTCGCAAGCTCGATGCCGAGTGCCCGTTGCTTCTGCTGACCTGTGATGATGGCCGCAGTTACTCAAAGCCTATGCTGTCTACCGGCTACACCAAGAATAAAGATGCTGACGGTCTGGCCATGGCGGGTGTCGAGCAAATGCGTGCATCGCTGAAGGCGGATGTGCGCACGGGATCGCGCGTGAATGCGATAGATCGTGTTGCCAAAACGCTTCAAGTAGATGGCGAAAGCATTGCGTATGAGTCGCTGGTGCTGGCGCTGGGCGCTGATGTGTTTCGCCCTGATCTGGGTGGCGATGGTGGTGAGCGAGTCCTTAGCATCAATGATCTTGACGACTATGCGCGATTTCGTACGGCCGCCGCAGATAAAAAGAAAATCATCATCATTGGTGGCGGGCTGATTGGCTGCGAGTTTGCCAATGATTTGTCCAATGGGGGTTATCAAGTCGAGGTGGTGGAGCCGGTAGGGCGGGTACTGCCATCGCTGCTGCCCGAGCGTGCCTCCGAGGCCGTAGCCAATGGCTTGGCTGCCTTGGGTGTGATATTCCATTTTGGCCACAGCGTAAAAGGTGTGTGGAAACACGGCGACGGAGTTGAGGTAGAGCTCAGCAATGGCGAGCGTCTGGCTGGTGATCTTGTCCTTTCCGCAATTGGCTTGCGCCCACGCGTGAGTCTGGCGCAAGAAGCGGGCCTTGAAGTGGGCCGTGGTGTGAAGACTGATCGTCATCTGCGCACTAGCGATGCGTCTATCTATGCGTTGGGCGACTGTGCCGATGTTGACGGTAAAGTACTGCTGTATGTTTTACCGCTGATGGCCGCCGCTCGTGCTTTAGCCAAAACGTTGACTGGTACTGATACGCTAGTGCAATACCCGGCCATGCCGGTACAGATTAAAACACCCGCCTGTCCGGTAGTGGTGTCGCCAGTGCTGCCTGGTACGGCCGGCACTTGGGACATTGATGCCGACGGTAATGATGTGAAAGCGGTATTTCGTGCGCCCGATGGTGCCGTGCTTGGTTTTGCGCTCACCGGGGCACGAGCTGCCAATCCGGCAGAGAAAACAGAGCTTATCCAGCAACTGCCGCCAATCCTTGGCTGATACGCACTTATCTTTTGACGGCTTTGTCGGACAATCGTGGAGCTTTGTCTTGCAGCCACGGGTATGAGCTGTTATAAGGGGCGGCATAAAAGACCGGCTTGACGATGGTCAAGATGAGCGGGGTAAGAGAGCCGTCCATGAAACTCAAAATGCTCTTGTGGTATATCGCACGCCGAATGGAATTACTGGCGCGCACGCATCCGGAATTTATTGCCCGTGTGCATGGGCGTGATTTTACAATTCAGATTTCCTCGGATGAGGGCACTGCTCGATTTTTCCATGTCCACCATAATCGTATTGTGTCGCGCAATGCCGCGCACAGAGCACCAACGATGACGATGCATTTTTCTGATGATGCCACCGGTTTTGCGCTGCTCAGTAAAGCCAGCTCTGAGTCTTTTATGGCGGCGATGCAGCGTGGGGAAGTTAAAGTCACTGGCGATTTTTCATTATTGATGTGGTTTATGTCGATCGCTCCCTTTATGCGTCCATACAAGCGTAAGCCACGAACTAAAAAAATCGCTGCTCAATAAGCTGCTGCGGGCCAAGCAGAACTCGTAGTCCCAAGATGATCCTCAATCCCTGCCTTTGGCATGGCTGTCTGCGCTAAAATACGGAAGCAGTAATTACAAGGACGCTGAATGTGATGTGGCGCGGCGAGAGATCTTTCCTGGGCATGAGCTGGCTATGCTTGGCGATGCTGTGCCTGACAATACGTGCGGTGGCCGCAGAGCCGTCAGTGGCGCTTTTTTATGGTGAAAATCCTCCGTGGGATGAGTTGCGTGCCTTTGATGTGGTGGTGGTAGACCCCGACCACGGCACGATCAGTCCTGCAAATCACCAGCACGCCGATAGCAGCGTTTTTGCGTATGTCAGTCTTGGCGAAGTACATCCCACACGCCCTTGGTTTAATGAACTGCCGACACAATGGCAGGCAGGCAAAAGTCCCGCATGGGGATCCGTCATCATTGATCAGGCTGCCGCCGGCTACCCTACATTTGTCACCGACAAGGTAATCGCCCCGCTCTGGGACAAGGGCTATCGCGGCTTCTTTTTGGACACGCTCGATACGTGGCAGTTGATTGCCAAAACCCCCGAAGCACAGGCGCGTCAACAAGCCGGACTGATTGCAACCATTCGCGCCATCAAGGCTCGGTTCCCCGACGCGAAACTCATTTTTAATCGTGGTTTTGAAATCCTGCCGAAGGTCCACGATCTGGCCTGGATGGTGGCGGCGGAGTCACTGTTTCAAGGGCATGACGCATCAAAAAATTCCGCAACCGAGGTGTCGTCAGCAGACCGCGAGTGGTTGTTGGCACAGTTGAGCAATGTGCGTGAGCGTTACAAACTGCCGGTGTTAGTCATTGATTATGTGCCATCAAATCAACGTGAGTTGGCGCGCAAGACTGCCGAGAAAATCCGTGCCCTTGGCATGATTCCTTGGGTAACAACGCCGGGGCTGGATGCGATGGGCGTTGGCGCAGTTGAGGTGTTGCCCCGCAAGGTGTTGGTGCTCTGGAATCCGACGACAGGCGGTGACAACGTATTCTACGCTGAGGCGCAGCGTTTCTTGTCCATGCCGTTAGCCTATCTGGGGCTGGTGCCAGAATACATAACGACCACTTCCTCTCCGCCAACCACTGAGATGATAGGCCGCTACGCAGGCGTAGTGAGCTGGCAGCGAGATCCGCAGGCACTGGATGGCACG
This sequence comes from Moraxellaceae bacterium UBA2031, assembly GCA_002333145.1. Taxonomy (GTDB): domain Bacteria; phylum Pseudomonadota; class Gammaproteobacteria; order Pseudomonadales; family Moraxellaceae; genus UBA2031. The sequence continues at coordinate 12,357 of DDBN01000011.1, read as the reverse complement.
GGCTGGCTGCCTTGGCTGCGAGCACAAGCTGATAAGGGCTTGCCACTGGCCATGATGGGTACATTTGGTAGCTATCAAGATGAAGCGGCACTACGCCAATTTGGTATCGAAAGCCCCCAGAGTAATCCTGGGCCGGGCATGCAAGTGGTGCATCAGGACGCCATGATGGGTTTTGAGCTGCCGGTGCTGCCACGCACAACCGAATTACAGGCGGTGCGCTTGGCAGGCGAGGGAAAGCCACTGCTGACTCTGCAAAGGGGGAGTGAGCAGTGGCATCCTGCTGCGCTGACCCCATGGGGCGGTTATGTATTGGCTCCGTACACGGTAGGGTCGTTACTTGGTGGTGACCAAGAGATGCAGCGCTGGTATGTGAACCCAGTAAGCTTTCTGCGCGCTGCCTTGCGTATAGATGGTCGTGTGCCCATACCGGATGTGACCACGGAAAATGGCCGTCGCCTGTTCTTCTCGCACATTGACGGCGATGGCTTTGCCAGCCAGTTCGAAGGAACCGGGTTTCGCTTTGCTGGTGAGGTGTTGCGCGACGAGATCGTCCAGCGTTATCGCCTGCCACTGACCATGTCGGTGATCGAGGGGGAAACAGGTGCAGCGGGTCTCTATCCACAGCTGACCCCGCGTTTGGAAAAGGCCGCTCGAGACATTTATGCGTTGCCTTGGGTAGAAGCCGCTACACACTCGTACTCGCATCCTTTTCACTGGGGTAACGCCGAGCAGAGTGCCGACAGTGTTGAGGACAGCGGCGAAGGCTACCATTTGCCCATCAAGGGTTATCGCTTCGATATGGCTCGCGAAATTAGTGGGTCGGCCGACTATATCAATCGGCAGCTGCTGCCTGCAGGCAAACGAGTTGGGGTCATGTTGTGGACTGGCAATTGTGTCGCCACGCCAAATGCTCTGGAAGAGGCAGACAGAGCCGGCCTGCTCAATATGAATGGCGGTGAAACCAGAATTACGCGAAGCAAGAATACTTGGACGTTGATGGCGGGATTGGGCTTGCAACGCAACGATCATTTTCAGGTCTTTGCGCCTAATCAAAACGAGAACGTCTACACGAATCTGTGGACTGGCCCTTTTTACGGGTTTGAGCGTGTGATCGAGACTTTCGAGCTAACGGATAGGCCGTACCGTTTTAAGCCGGTTAATCTTTATTACCACACTTATTCGGCCAGCAAACCGGCAGCACTTAATGCCCTGCATCGCATCTACGCTTGGGTGGATAAGCAGTCGCTGCACCCGATCTTTGGTTCCGAGTACATCCGCAAGGTGCATGACTTCAACCGCATGGTAGTGGCTCGAACACCGACGGGTTTTAGCGTGCGCGGCACGGGCGACTTGCGTACGCTGCGCTTGCCGCAGGATCAGGGCATTGGATTGGATTGGAAGGCCAGCGAAGGTGTTGCGGGCAGCTACCCCGCCCCCGAGGGTCGCTATGTAAGTCTTACGGGTGCGGCGGCAGAGTTGGTATTGGCCCCGTCTGCAGCAGCGCTGCCCTACTTGGCCGAAGCCAATGCCCGTTTGACTGAATTTGCACGAGACGGCAAAGGGCTAAGCTTCGGCTTCGCCGGCCACGTGCCGCTGTCCTTTGCCCTTGCTAATGCCCAGGGCTGTCGTCTTACGGCCGGCGGACGTCCGCTGTTGCCTTATCGTCAGGCCGCTGGCCTTAACCATTACCGTATGGAACAACATGCAGAGTCGGCGTTTAAGCTCAACTGCGGCGCCTGAGCGTCGGCGTCTCATGTCACATGGCCAGATCCTCGGATTTGGCTTGGTGGTGGCGTTCGCCTTGGTTGCGGTCTATCCAGGGCAGGCTCTGCAGTGGCGTATCCAGTCCACAACCAAGGCAGACTCGCTTTCGCTGGCTTATCTTCTGGCCTCATTGCGCGCCCTGCCCGGGGATCACTCGCTGCGTCTGTTGGTGACGCGCCGCCTGCTGGCCCGTGGAGACCTCCATGAGGCAGAGCTTTTATTGCAGCCGCTGCTGCAGCAAGACGCGAACGTGCCGGGTCAGTTTTTCTACGATGCACAGTTACTGCAACTCGACTTGCTTATCCAGATGATGTGGCAGATCCCTAGCGACCAGCCCGGGTTTCGGGCGGCGCTGCAAAAGGTGAAGAACCATCTGGAGCAATTGACGGCCTATAGTTGGAGTGAAAGTGCGCTGCTGCTGCTGATTCGGGAAGCACAGAGTGTAGGTGCCCCTGAGCAGGCCATGCCTTTTATGCGACGTTTGCTGGAGGACTATCCGGCAACTGCGCCGCGCGTACGTGATCAGGTGATTGCACTGGAGCAGGCGGCAGGTAATCCACGCGCAGTTGCGCTGCTGTATTTTCAGGCCATGGAGTCGGCGCACTCTGTGGCTATGCGGCGTGAAAACTTTATTGCCGGCCTTCGTGCGCTGCAGGCCGGTGATCTCATGTCAGAGGTGCCTAATGCTGCGCGCCAGTATGGCGGCGTATTGGAGAGTGATCCGGATACCTTGGTGTTCCTAGTCAACCTTATGCGTCAGGCCAACCGTATGGATCGGGCCGAGTATTACGTGGCGCGTTTGCTTCAGCAACGAACAACGGATGCCGCAGCAGAGGAGGCTCGTCCATGAAGCGTAGTCTTGCTTTAAGAGCCGCCCAGAGCGCTGCGTTGAAAATTGCTGTTGGAGCTACTTTGATAGGCACCTTGAGCAGTGGCGTTGCTCTGGGCGCTCCAACAACGCTTGAGCAGGTCACTGAGCCAGCCGCGCCCTTTAATCAAGAGCGCTTTCTGCTGGGCTATGAGGTGTACCTGAGCAACGGTAATCAGGCAGCTGCTTATCGCGTGGCAGAACGAGCGGTGCGAGAGCGTCCGAGCGATAGTGAATGGCGTCGCCGTCTAGCGACAGTGGCGCAATGGCTGGGCAGGCCAGAAGTGGCCTTGGCCAATTGGCTGGCGATTGCCCGTCAGACCGGATCAAGCGAGGCGTGGCGTGAAGTTAATAAGCTGGCACCAGCATTGGTCGATACCCAAGCTATGCTGGCGTGGCGGCAGTATGAGGTGAAGCGTCAGCCCGGCAACGAAGATGCATTGCAAGCACTGGTGGCGGCCTACGAAGAAGTGGGTCAGCCTGAGGCTGCATTAGCGGCTTTGCAGGGCTTGCCGCGTACCCGCAAAGTGTTGGAGGCCGAGGCCAATCTAGCGCAACGTAGTGGACATGATGAGCAAGCGATCGCGGCCTTGCTTGAGCTTAATCGCCGGTTTGGCCCGGGTGAGGAATGGATAGTACGTGCAGCAGGATTGCACCTGCAGCGAGGTCAGGTCGTGCGGGCAGATGCCTTGCTCGAGCAAGCCTCCCTAACCATGCCAGCGACTGCCGAGCAATTCTGGCAAATGCGTGCCGATGTGGCGCAGATGGCAGGCAACTCTGCCGGGGCCTTGCAGGCTTATGAGCGCTTGAATGTGCCCGGTAAGGCGGTCAGCCAAAACCTGCTCAGCCAGGCCGCGTTCGTGGAGCAGCAGGATCCATTCGCCGCCGCGCAGCTCTATCAGCGGGCATGGCAGCAAGACCGGCAACCATTGGCAGCGGTGTCGGCGTTATACCAGTGGAATCGGGTTAAGGCATGGGCGCCAGCCGAGGCATTCTTGGCCGAGCTCAGTGCCGAGGACCTTGCCCGCCTAGAGCAAGATCCTACTTTCCTCGAGCAACGTGCCAGCCTTTATATCGCCCGGGGCCGTATCGCCGAGGGCGGCCGAGACTTGCAATCTGCGCTGGTGCTAGACCCGCGGAATACTTGGCTGCGTCAGGCGTGGTCAGCTTGGCTGATTGCTAATGGTGAGTCAGCCGCGCTGCGTCGTTTGTTATTGGAGCAGCGTGGTCTGGCGGCCCGTCAGCCTGAGTTATGGCCCTTGTGGGCTGCTGGCTGGAGTCGTCTGGATGCACCGGAGCAAGCATTGCCTTGGCTGCAGCAGTATTACCGACATAAGCCAAGTGACCTCAGCGCATTGGCGTTGGCCGACACACTACGGGCGGTTAACCAGCCGGACCGGGCTCGTCTCCTTGAACAAGCCGTGTGGAGTCGACGTTTGGGCAGTGCTCCGCTATCGGCCGAGTTGCAGCAGGAATACAACGATGCCCTGTTTCGTCTGCGTCTCGCGCAACTCCCGGTGGAGGGTCGGCGACAGACCCTGCGCAACATAATAAAGCGTGAGCAGGGTCAGGATGGTCGAGTGCGGAGTTATGTCCGTGACTTGGTGCTAGGCGAAGCCTGGATGGGCGAGGCAAGTGACACGCTACCAGCCCAGATTGGCACAGCCTTGCCGGCTGAAACCCCTCTACCACGTTGGTCACAACTGGGATCAGCATTGCTGATTAACGATAAAGTCGCCATTAGTACGCTATTAGAGAATCCTGACTCCCTGCCCGCCAATGACCGAGTCGTGGGTGCGATCCGGCTTGGCCGGACCGGTGAAGCGTCATTCCTAGCGGCGCGTGGTGCTGAGGACCGGCCGTTTGATGATGTCGCTGACCAGTATCTCCAGGAGCGCATCTGGCGAGATGGCAACCGTGTCAGTATCGCCCTGCGTCACGAAGACTTCAGTTCGCTGAAGCGTGATGTTCTCGCGCTAGATTTACAGCATGGCCTGACCGAACACGTTGGCCTGCATCTTTCCCATGAAGTCGCTGATTTGACGAGTGATCCCTTGCAGGTGCGCTTGCCAGAGCCGCAACAGTCATTTTCTCTTGTCGGTCTTTATTGGCAGGGTGAAGCGTTACGTGCGGAGGGAGCGCTTACTTACCTGGATGGTACAGCACAGCATGAAGGGTTATGGGGTGAGGTGCAGTGGAACCATCATCCTGTGCAGCTCAGCCTTGAGGCAGGACTGCGCCAGCCCAGCACCGAAACGGCGGGCCTTAGGGTAGGGGGATACCAAGATTACATCCAGATTGGTGGCGGCTGGCAGCTGACGCCGCGCACCCGTCTGCAGGCGCAATTTCATCATGCACTGCTGGTTGCGCAAGGGAGTGGTGATCTTGGCGAAGCCGATACCGTCATGCTGGGGGCTTACTACCAGCTTAATAGCGCGTGGTCATTGAGTGCTCGCGTGGCCAAGCTCACCTCCATTTTCGAGGCCGTGTTGCCAGCACAATTGATTGCCGTAGCGCCGCTGGCGGCACTGCCTAGTCCTGGCTTGTTTGTACCGGAAGATTACACACTCGCCGGCTTAGGGGTGTCTTGGGGTGAGTCCGCTGAATATGGCTACCAGCGACGCTGGCGCCCCTTTGCGTCGGCGGAAGTAACCCATGACGACATCATTGGTGTCGGCTATCAGGCCCGTGTTGGGGTGCTGGGGCCGGTGCGTGGACGCGATCGCCTACGGTTCTATGCAGACGGCAGCGAAGGTGCCCAAGCCAATGCTCAAACGAACTTTATTCTTAACCTGGACTACCAGTTCTTCTATTGACCGCAGGCGTGTGCCTGTAAGAGAGGATGTAATGCAACACGTGAAACGACTGCTGCTGATTTTGCCAGCCCTGGTGCTTGCGGCTTGCTCTACCTTGGAAACGGCAACTGCTCCGGCACTGGATGCCGATGCGCGCTGGGCGCTACTGCCGGCGGTCAACAATACAGAGACTGCTCAGGCAGGCGAACGTCTGGATGCCATTACCGTTAGCCTTCTGCAGGCACGGGGCATTAAGGATGTGCAGCGCCATCCCGGTAGCAGCAATGAAGGCCTGCTGCCAGCAGCAGACCGGGCCGCTCAAGAAGCCGCTCTGGTATGGGCGCGTGGCCAGAATGCCAAGTATGCGGTCTATGGTTCCGTCCAAGAGTGGCGTTACAAGACGGGTTTGGACGGTGAGCCTGCTGCCGGCATCACACTGACCATTGTCGATGTTGCCAGTGGCCGCGTGCTGTGGACGGGCAGTGGTGCACGTACCGGCTGGAGCCGCGAAGCGGTTGCCGCGGTCGCCCAGAAGCTGACAGGCAGCCTGATCGACAAGGCTCTGTCGTCCACTAAGCGTTAAGCAGGAAATTCCCATGCGCGCCTACCAGTCCTCCCGAGTCGCCGCCTGGTTTGCTCCCAAGCAAATCAGCAAGGCCGGTATTTTCGAGATTATCGGTCTGACCTTAGTTGGCCTGCTGGTAGCCGCGCTGTTACAGCCAGATGACCCCTATTTGCTGACACAGCCATTCCCTTGGCTGTGGCTGGTGCCACTCATTCTGGCCTTGCGCTATGGCACTCCGGCTGCCTTTGGCAGCTCGCTACTGCTGTTGCTGGGGTGGTACCTGATGCCATTGATCGGGGTGGGTGGCGGTCCTTTTCCGCTCACACATTTTGTCGGCGGCCTGGTCATGACCTTGATCGCCGGTGAGTTTTCCGATGTCTGGAGCGCTCGTCTGCGTCGCGTCGCCGACGTGAACGGCTATGTGGGTGAGCATCTGGATGCGCTGACTCGGCGCCACTATTTGCTGCGTCTGTCGCATGATCGTTTGGAGCACGAGTTGCTAATCAAGCCGCTGACGCTGCGCGATGCTTTGCAGGGTCTGCGTCGCTTGACCGTGCGTAAGGCGGAGGCGTCGCTGCCAGAGGCAGCTGAATTGTTGCGCTTAGTGAGCCAAGCCTGTCAGATTGAAAAGGCGGGTCTTCATGTGGTGCATCAAGGTCAGCCAGAGAGGGCCGCGGCAGCCCAAGTTGGTGAGGCTGAGCCACTCAAGATTGATGACCCGCTGGTGCAATATGCATTAGAGAATAAGCTCCTCTGTCACGTGCAGTCTGAGGGTCTGAAAAACGATAGCAGCGGTTATCTCGTGGTGGCGCCGTTGATGACCAGTGACATGCAGGTGCTGGGCTTGCTCGCAGTGGAACGTATGCCGTTTCTTTCGTTGAATGAAGAGTCGCTGCAGTTTCTGTCCGTGATGCTTGGCTACTATGCGGATGGTGTCAGTAATGCTCACGCCATCCAGTCAGTAAAAGGAGTTGTTACTGAGTGTCCATTGGATTTTGCGGCAGAGATGGTACGTCTGCATCGTATTCATCAGGATGTCGGCATCCGCTCCATGCTCGCCGCACTGGTCATTGCACCGGGCCCACGTCAGACCGAAATTGCGATCGAAGTACTGCGTCAATCACGTAAGTTTGATCAGCTGTGGGATTTTTCCCGTGGCGGGAAGCGCATTCTAATGACTTTGATGCCACTGCACGGCGAAGCCGCGATGGCGGGTTACCTGCAGCGAACCGAAGGCTGGCTAAACGATAGCTTTGGTTTCGCCGACTTCCAAAGTGCCGGCGTTACGCCAATGAGCATGCTGATCGGTTCGGCACCGCCTCCTGACTTGCTGCGCACCATGATTGAGGAGTGCGAACATGGGCACTGAGCTGAAGCTAGCTCTGGGTGCACTGCTGGCCGAGCTGGCTGCGATGGCTCTGCTGTATTTGGGCAGCTCTGACACCAACCTGCTGTATCAGTTCTTTATCTTGCACGGAATGGCCAGTGCAATGGCAGCTCCTTTCGTCTGGGCATTCCTGCCGGCCCGCTATCGGCAGCCGCGGCTGGCGGTTTTGTTGTTGCTATTTTCTATCTGCTTTTTTATTCCTGTGCTGGGTCTGGGTGGGTTTTTTATTGGTGTTATTTTGTCAGTGTGGTGGCCACGCCTGAGTGATCAGACTTCATTTACTGAAGTCCAAGCGCCACGATTTCAGATGCAGCATGGCCCGCAGCGGATTAGCCATTTGCGTATGGGGCAGGTGCGCCACCAACTTTCCAGCACCAGCGTGCCACTGGATTTGCGCATGAAAGCACTCCTGGCTCTGCAGGATATTCCCGGTCGCCAAGCAGCAGAAATTATGCGCGATGTGATGGCTGACCCTTCTGATGATTTGCGGCTACTCGCCTTTGGCATGCTGGATGGCAAGGAAAAGCAAATCAATGAGCGTATTCATGTGGCCAGCCAAGCGCTGAAAGCAGCGCAGGATCCGCAGGCTGAATATGCTGCGAGTAAACAGCTGGCCGAGCTGTATTGGGAGTTGGTGTATCAGGGGCTAGTCCAAGGGGACATGCGTCGTTATGCACTAGAGCAGGTTAAAAAACANNATGCGGATATTGGAAAGAGATTTTGACGGCGCACGTACGGCATTTGAAACTGCTGTGAAAAAACAGTTCCCTCTTGTGCGTGTAGAGCCCTACTTAGCTGAGCTGGCTTTCCAGCGTCGTGATTTTATGGCGGTTCGTCAGCACATGAAGCAAATTCAGAAAGATGGACGTAGCCAGCAGATGGCGTTGGTCGCAGATTACTGGGGTACGGCATGATTATTCGCAAGGCAAAGAAGGCGGATGTCGGCTTATTGCTGGAAGGTACCTTTCCCTTTGTTAGTGGAGGAGTGTCGAGCTGGGTCAATCAGATTATTCGTGGTTTTCCTGAGCTGACATTTGCCATCTGCTTTATCGGCAGTCGTCGCCAAGACTATGGCGAAATGCGCTACGAGCTACCAGAAAATGTTGTGCATGTTGAGGCGCACTTTATTCATGATGCCGGCAGTAGTGGCCCCGTTAAGCCGCGCCAGGGTGACCCAGCGATAGCCAAGAAGATTGGCGAGTTGCATGAATATTTTCGCTGCCCGCATCAAGATGCCAGCCAAAATCCTACGCAAGACATCATCAAGGCTTTTCGGGATGGGCACTACGAAGAGGAAGACTTTCTCTACAGTAAAAGCTCCTGGAATTACATCACTGAGCAGTACCGTGAGCACTGCACGGACCCGTCATTTGTCGACTATTTCTGGACGGTGCGCATCATGCATTCGCCGATCTGGAAGCTAATCCGGATCGCTGAAAAATTTATAGATGTCGGCGTCTACCACAGTATTTCCACCGGCTATGCCGGTTACCTTGGCGCCTTGCTGCATCAGCGCACGGGTAAGAAACTGCTGCTTACAGAGCATGGCATCTACACCAAAGAGCGTCGTATTGATTTGTTTCAGGCGCAATGGATTAGCGATAACCGTAATGTGCTTGAAAAAGACAATACGGAAATCGCGTATTTCCGACAGATGTGGGTGCGTTTCTTTAATGCCCTTGGCCGCGAGTGCTATCAAAATGCCGATCGTATTTTTTCGTTATATGAGGTCAATCGGCAGCGGCAAATTGCCGATGGTGCGCCGCCAGCCCTTACTGCCTGCATTCCAAATGGTATCGACTTTCCGCGGTTTGAGGCGCTTCAGCAGCAGCGCGCGCCTGGTGTCCCGCTGACGGTTTGTTTCATTGGCCGTATTGTGCCAATTAAGGATGTGAAAACATTCATCCGTGCTATGCGCACGGTGGCCAATCAGTTACCAGATGTGGAAATCTGGATTGCTGGCCCAGAGGAAGAAGATGCTGAATATGCTCGCGATTGTCATCACCTTGCTGAGGGCTTAGGTCTTGGCGAGCACCTGAAGTTTCTCGGCTATCAGCAGGTTGCCGATCTGCTGCCAAAAACAGGTGTGCTGGTGCTGTCCTCTATTTCGGAGGCTTTACCTCTGGTGGTGCTTGAGGCCAATGCCGCGGGTGTTCCTTGCGTCACCACGGATGTTGGCTCCTGCCGACAGCTGATTGAGGGTGATACAGACGAGGATCGTGCGCTTGGGCATTCTGGCGCAGTTGTGGGTATCGCTGATCCTATCGCACTGGCGGAAGCCATCGTCGCGTTGCTCACTAACAGCGATGTTTGGCACGCGGCACAAAAAGCAGGAATCGAACGAGTGCGACGTTATTACACCGAGGTCGGCATGCTGGCACAGTATCGTGCAGTCTATACATCGGCACTCGCGTCACCCCCAGGAGGAGATGCCTGATGGCCGGCATTGGATTTGAACTGCGCAAGTTGATGCAGCGCGACACACTACTCGGGCTGATGCAAACCTATGCCTATGCCGGCATCATCAGCTCGGGACCGTGGGTATTGTCTATTCTGGGTATCTTGGTGATCGGCGTGCTGTCGGTCTCAATTGTTACGCCAGATATTTTAATTACGCAGTTCCAAGTGAGTGTCACTTGGCTTATTGCGGTTAGCCTCATCCTCACGGGTGTAGTGCAACTGGCCTTTACTCGCTTCACCGCCGACCGACACTTCGAAGGGAAAGATGAAAGCATCATGCCGGCGTTTAATGGCTTGCTGCTGTATCAGATGCTGGTGTCTGGCGCGATCGGTATCGTGGTAATAACGTTCTTCTTTACTGAACAGAGCGTCATGTATCGACTGCTGATGCTGACAGGCTTCGTTGTGATTTGTGATATCTGGCTAGCGACTATTTTTCTGTCCAGCATGAAGCAGTACAAAGGAATTCTACTGCTATTTGCACTCGGCTATGGCATTGCCGTGACAGCAGCACTTCTGTTGCGGCCCTTTGGTCTTGAGGGGTTGCTTGGTGGGTTTGTACTAGGCCAGTTCTTGCTTCTGATCGGCATGATTACACTTATTTTGCGTAGCTATCCTGCCGGCAGATTTTTCAGTCTGGAGTTCTTCAGCCGTAAGGATATGTACTTCACCATGATGGCTGTTGGGCTTTTTTATAATCTTGGATACTGGCTCGACAAATTCATGTTTTGGCTGCATCCCGCCACCGGCACGCAGGTGATCGGCCCACTGCACTCATCGATCATTTACGACATTCCAGTATTTCTCGCCTACCTTTCTATTATTCCTGGCATGGCAGTCTTTCTGGTAAAGATGGAAACGGATTTTGTCGATTATTATAATCGTTTCTACGATGCTGTCCGTGGCGGCAGCTCGCTAGAATATATAGAGACCATGCGTAACGAAATGGTCTATATCGTGCGTCAGGGGATTTATCAGATTCTCAAGGTACAGGCGATTGCTGCACTGCTGTTGTACATCGCGGCGCCGACCATTTTGCATTATCTGGATATTTCCGAACTTTACTTGCCTCTGCTATTCGTTAACTTAGTCTCAGCAGGCTTGCAGGTAGTGTTTCTCGCCGTATTAAACGTGTTCTTCTATCTCGACAAGCGTTGGGAGACATTATTCCTAACAGGTGCTTTCGTTATTTTGAATGGCTTGTTTACGGCGGTGACGCTGTCGTTAGGCCCACGCTTCTATGGCTATGGTTATGCGATTGCACTGCTGCTAGTGAACATGGCAGGTTTCTGGGTTCTCAGCCGTAAGCTGGATCAGCTCGAATTTGATACTTTTATGTTGCAGCGCGGGCACTAAGTTATTGGGGTTCGGAGTCACGAAGCTACTGTCGACTACCAGCCTACACTCTGGCGTAATGCTCACGCGCGGCTACCCAGCGTGTGAGCAGTGCCTCAGCCGCTAAAGGGTTCTCTGCCAACAGATCGCGTGCGCAGGTTTGTACGGCGGGGAGTAACGGCGCATCACGCAGCAAATCGGCCAGCCGAAAACTCATTTCGCCGGTTTGACGCGTGCCCAGAACTTCGCCGGGGCCACGCAACTCCAAATCTTTTTCGGCAATACGAAACCCGTCGGTAGTTTCTCGCATAATGCCCAGCCGTTCACGGCCCAGCTGGCCCAGTGGGGTTTGATAGAGCAGTACGCAGAAGCTCTGTTCAGCACCACGGCCAACGCGTCCACGCAACTGGTGCAGTTGTGCCAACCCCAAGCGCTCCGGGTTTTCAATCACCATCAGTGTGGCGCGAGGCACATCCACGCCCACTTCGATAACAGTGGTGGCCACCAGCAACTGCAGCTCGCCCTGCGTAAATGCCTGCATCACAGCCGCTTTTTCAGCCGCTTTCAGACGGCCATGCACGAGGCCAATGCCCAGTTCNNCTGCTCTGATTCTTCAATCAGTGTGCATACCCAATAAGCCTGACGCCCTTGCAGACATTGCGCGCGAATGCGTTCAACAATTTCTGGACGCCGTTCGCTGGGGATCAGAATAGTTTGAATAGGTGTGCGCCCCGGCGGTAGCTCATCAATAACTGATGTATCCAAATCGCCATAGGCGCTCATTGCCAGCGTGCGCGGAATAGGGGTGGCGGTCATGATCAGTTGATGGGGGGCTAGCAGCCCACCTTCGCCTTTTCG
>DDBN01000011.1:0-306 GCA_002333145.1 Moraxellaceae bacterium UBA2031 | reverse complement strand
GTTCAAACCAGCGCGCAAAATTAAGCGCATGCTGCTCAGCAAGAATTTCTGTCGGCGCCATCAGTGCTACCTGCTTTCCTGCCGCCAATGCATGGCACGCCGCCATGGCAGCAACCACTGTTTTGCCGGCACCAACATCTCCCTGTACCAAACGCAACATAGGGTGATTGGTTGTTACGTCAGCTGCAATTTCCTTGAGCACACGCTGTTGTGCGCCGGTCAGTGGAAAAGGGAGAGTGGCAAGAAACTTGTGTTGTAAGTCGCTAGCAGGTGGTAAAGCGGTCGCCTGATGTGCGCGCATTTCGG
>DDBN01000142.1 GCA_002333145.1 Moraxellaceae bacterium UBA2031 | reverse complement strand
GCGCGTAAGGCCAAGTGGGTACGGCCAGAACCCAAGTTCAAGCGTGGTGTGTTGGCCAAATACGCAGCGACGGTCAGCAGCGCATCTGAAGGTGCTGTTACCGACAAATACCTCTGAGGTAAAACGGGAGCATCTGCTCCCGTTTTCTTATTNNCTATTGACCAGTCCTCGCACCCGCAAATCACTGCGGCAATTGCAGGAAACCAAACGTCGGCTTGGCGCCCAGCCTCATGTCGTCTCGGTGTGGCTGCGTGCTGATGACCCCTACAGCTATTTGCTGGTGCAGATTCTTCCGCGCTTTGTTGCGCATTTTGATGTGGTCCTGCAGGTACACATCATTAACCGTCACGAGGAAGCCACTACTCCGGCACCTGCAGAACTTGCCGCCTATGCCCGGCGCGATGCCGTACTGCTGGCGCGGCGGCAAGCACTGGATTTTCCTGACCAAGCGGCTGCGCCCGATATTACTGACACGGATTTGGCGACACGGCTGCTACTGGCACACGCCAAACAACCCCCTGCGATTTTTCTGCCACTGGCGCGACAAGCACTGGCGGCGCTCTGGCGTGGCTATCACAAAAAACTCAGCACATTAGCCAGTCGCTTTATCCCCATGACCGCCTCCTCGGCTGCCGTACAACTCGAAAGCAACCTACAGCGTCTGAAAGCCCTTGGGCATTATCAGCCCGCCATGCTGCATTATGGTGGCGAGTGGTACTGGGGCATTGATCGCCTGCCCTATCTTGCCGAACGTCTACAGGAGCTGGGCATCGCTCGGATGGCGCATGATTTTGTGCTGAATGATGCCCCACTCCCCGGGGAAAAAGGCCTTGTACCCCATCAGTTTCTGATCAGTGAGCCGGCCGACCTAGCAAGCTTGCGTGCACTGCATCTGCGCTTGGACTTCTATTTTTCCTTTCGTAGCCCCTACTCCTATTTGGCCCTGTCACGGGTTACTGCACTGGCCGAACATTATGGCCTAGACCTGCAAATACGCCCGGTATTACCGATGGTGATGCGCGGCCTGCCGGTGCCCCGTGAAAAACGCATGTACATCCTGCTGGATGCCAACCGCGAAGCTGAGCGACTGGGCATTCCTTTTGGCCGCATTTGTGACCCTGTAGGGATCGGCGTTGAGCGCTGCATGGCGTTGTTCTCTGCCGCCAGCGAGGCGGGGCGTATTGATGGCTTTATGCGATCAATCGCCGAAGGTATCTGGGCTGATGGGGCCGATGTCAGCCGTGACCGCGGCTTAGCTCGGCTCGCGGCCCGTGCCGACCTAAGCTGGCAAGCTGTCGCTCCCCGCCTTCAGGATGAGAGTTGGCGACTGATGGCAGAGCAAAACCGCAATGCACTCACGGCACTGGGGCTATGGGGCGTTCCGGCCCTCCATCTGCACCTGCCCAAGGGTGGGTGTACTGTCTGGGGTCAGGATCGGCTTTGGGCACTGGAAGATGCACTAGCCGACGTATTGCCATCACTTGCCTCCCCAGCTTAGGTTGGCAGTGGTACTCTTTCTTAGAAATGAATGACTGAACAAGGATGAGTCATGCCTGTCAACCGCTGCTGGCTGAGCGCATTTGTGTTGCTGGCTTCGCTGCTTGGCTTCTTTCCTGAGCCAGCTGCCGCGGCAGGCGCCCGCTATTCCATTGCCATAGCACCAACGCTACCTGCTACGGAAATCAAGCGCCGCTGGCAGCCACTTCTGGATCAGTTACAGCGCGACACCGGTTTTGTCTTAAAGTTTCACTTTTATAAAGACAGCATCGATTTTGAGGAGGGCCTGCAAAAAAGTGAGCCTGACTTTGCCTTAATCGACCCCCTCCAACTCTGGAAGGTCCGGACACGCTATCTGCCCATCGTTCGTGATGCGGCACCCATCGTCGACATGATACTGGTCCGAAAAGACAGTCCGCTTCAATCGCTCGCCGATCTTAATAAGCACACTCTTGCTACGGCGGGCGGCAACGATATGGCTTCTTTAATGTTATATACCCAGACATTTAAGAGCATACGAATTCAGCCTCGACTCCATGTGCACCGTACGCATTCGAATGGTCTGCGCGCCGTCATATTAGGCAAGCTTGATGCCGCCATTAGCAATAGCGCTTACCTGCAACTCATGCCAGTAGGGCTAGCACAGCAGATGCGCACCATCCATCAAACATCTCCTATGACCGGCCAAGCTTTTGCTGTCGCCCGACGCATCCCCGCCGACGACTTACACAAAATGAAAGCCGCACTGCTGCATCTAAAAGAAAGCCATGCAGAGCTACTGCCCATTGCACAGATGCCAAACATCATAGAAGCAGACCTAGAGCGTGATTACAGCTTCTTTGCCAACCTGATAGCCGCAGAGACTTCTGATGTGGCTAATTAAGCTTTTGAAACGATCTGCCCTTTTCCTGTTCCCGCGCGGCTTTAATCAACAAGTCGCCATTCTCTCTGCTATATCGCTGCTAGTTTCGCTGACCGTGTTCGGCTATGTGATGTATCGCAAACAGGCCACCCTGCAAGAAGAAGCGGCCGTTGCTCAGGCCAATATCGTTATCCGTAATTATTCCTCTGCCGCCTATCGTGACATTTTGCTGGCTAATTATGACGAGATTCGCGAACTGCTTCTGCAGACAGCGGAGTTCCCTGCCGTACGCCGTATCGTGGTAACCGATAACCAAGGACGCGTCATTAGCGATGTTATCCATCCAAAAAATCAGATACCACAAGAGATTTTCCATACAAAGGATATGCAGCCGCCGGCTACTGGCAGTGAAGCAACACGACGCAGCGGTGACATCTACGAGCTCTGGTTTGCCATCGCCGATCAGGGCTGGGTCTTTATGCAATACGACTACTCAGCTCAATCCGAGCGCTATCTGGCAGTACTTCGTGCTGAAGTTGGCACCGGTGTATTACTTGCCATTTTTTCAGCGCTGTACTTTCTTGGCCTACTGCATCTTCCCATCAGGCAACTACGCCGCCTAATCGGCTTTGCGCAGGACATGGATGTTTACCAGGAACGACGAGAAATCCATGTTAATTCTTTCACCCGCGAAATCAGTGAATTGAACAATGCACTGAATCAGTCGGCGGCACGCCTGTACGAGCAGAGCCATCAGATCATGCAGTCGGAGGCCCAGTACCGTCGCGTGGTCGATAGCGTAAAAGAAATTATTTTTCAAACTGATATGCAAGGCCGCTGGACCTTTCTCAATCCTGCTTGGGAAGAAATTACTGGTTATACGATTGCTGAATCATTAGGGCGTTACGCCGTCAGTACCGCTCATCCTGATGACCTGCAAACCGCCATCAATAATTTAATTCCGATACTGCAACTGAAAATTGAAAGCTCTCGAGTAGAGATACGCATCATTACCCGTCAAAAGCACATTCGCTGGGTAGAGGTATGGTCCACTATTTTACGTGACGAGAAGGATGCTCCTATCGGAGCCTCCGGCACCATCAATGATATCTCTGCGCGCAAGGAAGCCGAACAGGCATTGATTGCCGCAAAAGATACTGCCGAATCAGCCACTCAAGCGAAAAGCCAATTCCTTGCCACCATGAGCCATGAAATCCGAACACCCATGAATGGGGTGCTTGGCATGGCACAGCTCTTGATGGAAACGGACATGAATCCCGAGCAGCGCGATTATGTACGTACGCTGTATCACTCTGGCCAGGCACTTCTCAGCATCATCAACGAAATTCTCGATTTCTCGAAAATCGAGGCAGGTAAACTCTCCATCGAACCGATTCCTTTTGATCTAGCACAAGCCGTTGACGAGGTCTGTGACTTACTGCTGCCACAGATGCAGGACAAACCCATTGAGCTTGTCGTGCGCTATGCACCTGATTGCCCTCGCCTACTGATCGGGGACGTTGGCCGCATTCGCCAAATACTGCTCAACTTCTTGGGAAATGCGGTCAAGTTCACCAATACAGGCCACATTCTCATTAACATCAATGCCGAAAGCGCCAGTGATGATTCAGCACTGATTCGCCTTGCTGTTACCGACACAGGAATTGGTATTGCACACGAAAAACAGACGCACCTTTTTGAACAGTTCACTCAAGCCGATACCTCTACAACACGCCGCTTTGGTGGTACGGGTCTCGGTCTGGCTATCTGCAAGGCCTTGGCTGAACTGATGGGCGGCTATGTTGGCCTGGAAAGTGATGAGCGCCATGGCAGTACGTTTTATGTCGTACTGCCCCTCACTCGCCAAGCAAGTTCTGAATTACACCTCACGACCACGGCGCTCAACGGTGTCACTGTACTTATTGTGGATGACACCCGCGTGGTACGGGAAACGCTAGAGGAAGGACTCAGTGCTTATGGTCTTAATGTTATGACCGCATCTACTTGTAGCGGAGCGCTCAGCACGCTTCGCGAACTGGCAGACACACCTCAGCCCATCGACTTTATGCTGCTTGATTACCCGCTACTGGGCGACGACAGCACCAACCTGACGCGCTTATTGCAGACTAATTCATCACTAACAAATGTTCCCGTGATATTGATGAGCCATGGCGTCACTCGAAATGAACGAGAAGCAATGACTGCTACTGGCTGTGCAGCCCTCATCAATAAACCGGTACGCATTCCCGTACTACTCGACATTCTGTCGCGCCTAAAATACCCCGACCAATCTACCGCGTTCCAAGAAATACACCCGATTGAATCTACCTCGCTGACACTTCCTCATGGCCTACGCGTCTTGCTCGCAGAGGACAATGTCGTCAATCAGAAAGTCGCCGCGCGTATGCTGGAAAAAATGGGGGCTCGCGTGGATGTGGCCAATAACGGACTTGAAGCCGTGCGTATGTTTCTTCAGTTTCGCTACGACATCATCTTGATGGACTGCCAGATGCCGGAAATGGACGGCTATGCAGCAACACGGGAAATCCGACGCCTACAGGCCCTATCTGCCAGCCCCTCTGGCATTCCTATCATCGCCCTCACG
Source organism: Moraxellaceae bacterium UBA2031 (assembly GCA_002333145.1). GTDB lineage: Bacteria > Pseudomonadota > Gammaproteobacteria > Pseudomonadales > Moraxellaceae > UBA2031. The sequence continues at coordinate 7,683 of DDBN01000142.1, read as the reverse complement.
GCCAATACCCTAGAGGGCGATCGGGAACGCTGTATTGAGGCCGGTATGAACGACTTTTTGGGCAAGCCGATCCGGCAAACGGAGCTACTCGCCCTGTTGTTACGGCATGCTCTAGTTCGTGCAGAAAAGACAGGCGCAGGCTAAGCTCCAAAGAATAAGCGCCTCTGCTAAAAAAATCAGAAATGTGCCCTGTTTGAGTAGGGCACCAGGGAGCAGCAATGCCAACGGCAGCCACACCATTGTTTGCCCGCCTGCGTCACGTCAGCTACAAAGTAGTATTGGCAGCGCTGATCGGCGGTATTTCGCTGTCATTGGCGCTATCTCTCTGGGTAGCACAGCAAGTCGACAAGCAAGTCGAGGCCCGCTTTGAGCAGATAAGCACGCGGCATATCGAGCGTATTCGCGGTCGTCTGGAGCTGTATGTTTACGGCCTTAAAGGTATTCGCGGTATTTTTTCCGAAGCCCCCGAAGCCATCACCCCCGAACGCTTCCAGACCTACCTCAATTCTCACAACCACGTGCGCGAGTTTCCAGGCGTCACCACATGGGCCTTCGCCGAGCGCATTCCTGCGCAAGAACTTCCTCGTGAACATCTAGCGCAGCATCAGATTAGCCACTATATCCGCCTTGACGGCCAGACGGATCCTAACGCCGGGCAAGAGGCTTGGGTGCTGCGACTGGCAGAGTCTACTACTCAACAAGAAGGCATTATTGGCCTTGACCTCGCCAGCGAGCCCCTGCGCCAGCAAACTGCCTATCAGTCCATGCAGACTGGCCTGCCTGCACTTTCTCCATTGCTACCGCTGGTGAGTAAATCCACCAGCAACACTAAGACAGGGTTTCTGTTAATGCTCCCTGTGTACTACCGCGACTTAGCGCACTCTAGCAACGTTAGTGGCTGGGTAATTGCTGCCATCGATGGCGATCACCTCTTCAATTTTTTGCGTGACGACAAGGCGCTCAACACCAGCCTTACACTTAGCATTTCCGACATCACCGATGCGGAAAACCTGCTCTACTCCAATCTACCGTCCACCGCTAACGTCGGGCAAAAGCGCGAACAACGGTTACGACTACCCCATGCGCAGCAACCCCAGCACATCGAAACCATCCAGTTTGGTGGCCGTACTTGGCAAGTCAGTATCAGCGCCAACCCTGCCTTTTACAGTGGCGCCGACCGCTGGCTACCCCCCATGACCTTGGCCATTGGTACATTACTAAGCCTACTAATGGCGGGCGCACTTGGCTTCAGCAGTAGCCTACGCCGTGATGCCGAAGAAAAAACCCGAACCGTCAGCAGCTCACTGCGTGACCGTGAAACTCTTCTGGAGTCGACCATTGCCTCAATGGATGACTGGGTCTTCGTGCTCGATCCTGATGGCCGCGTAATGGACTGCCACGAGCCTCCGCACAGCAACACGTGGCAACCCCGTGAGGATTTCCTCAACAAGCCACTCGCCAGTGCATTGCCCGTGGCCGCCCATGCCGATCTCAGCAATGCCCTCAATGAAGTCCGTACCCACCGGCATGCCTCCTTTGAGTTCAGCCTGCATCGGACACAGCACTCACGCCAATTCGTTGCCCGACTCTCATCACGACGCGAGGGTGATGGCGCGTTGCTGGGAGCCACCATGATCGCCCGCGATGTCTCTCGCGAACGCGAGCAGGCACGCGATCTTCTTGTCTCTGAGCAAAAGTTCCGCCTGCTGTTTGCCGAGGCACCGCTGGCCATCCTGCTTACACAAGAAAACCACTACACTGACGCCAACCCCGCTGCGCTGAAGCTATTCGGCCTACCCAATTCCGCATCGCTACAACATGCCAATATCGATGTTCTATCACCATTGACGCAGCCAGATGGCCAGCCCTCTGAGAGCGGTATCCGTCATATCATGCAGCAGGCCATAGCAGCAGGGCCGCAACATAGAGAATGGATGTTCCGACGCTTATCCAATGGAGAGCTATTCCCTGCAGAGCTCCATCTCAGTGCCATCGAGTTACACGGTGAGCCCTACTTTCTGGCCATGGTGACCAACCTATCGTCGCAAAAACAAAATGAGCAAATCCTGATCCAGGCTCGTGATGCGGCCGAAGCCGCCTCGCATGAGAAAAGCGAATTCCTGGCCACCATGAGCCACGAGATTCGCACACCCATGAATGGGGTCCTTGGCATGGCCCAGTTAATGGCCAGCAGCCCCCTTAACTCCGAGCAGCGCGATCAACTCAATACCATCCTGCAGTCGGGGCACTCCCTGCTCGCCATCATTAATGACATTCTCGATTTCTCAAAAATTGAGGCCGGCAAACTGTCCTTTGAAGAGGTTCCTTTCGACCTGCAAATCGCCATCGATGAAACGTGTGAGCTGTTGTTGCCCGCGATTCGCCAAAAAGATCTCAGCTTGACCGTTAAACTGGACCCCACGGCACCCTTCCACGTGATCGGCGACCCCGGCCGCTTCCGCCAGGTACTACTCAACTATCTAAGCAATGCCATCAAGTTCACCCAGCAAGGCGGCATTGAGGTAAGTCTGACAACCCGTGAGCGTGGCCGCGGCGCCACGCTGTTCGAACTGTCCGTGGCGGATACCGGTACCGGTATCGGTATTGATCCCGATAAACAGTCAGCCCTCTTCGAGAAGTTCACGCATGTCGACACTAACCGCGACCATCGCTTTGGCGGCACTGGGCTGGGCTTAGCCATTTGTAAAGCACTGGTCGAGCGTATGGGTGGCAAGGTCAGCATGGCCAGCGCACCGGGTAGCGGCTCCACCTTCCGCGCCACATTCTGGCTGACTCTTGACCCGGATGCCGGCCACCAAACCCTTCCAGCTATCGTGCCCAGCCTGCGCGGCGCACCCGTACTGGTGATTGATGGGTCAACCACTAATCGCGAACTACTGGTCAAAGGGCTCGCCAAGGGTGGGCTTGCTGTCTATGGGGCTGGCAGCGTTGCCGAAGCCTTACTGGCGGTTCAGCGTCAAAGCCCTCGCTTTGTGCTACTGGATGCCGAGCTCCCCGATGGCGATGCCGACGCCCTGATCACGGCCTTACGCGCCGAGCCAGCCCTGGGAGCCGCTGTCCTGATTCTACTGTCTTCGCGCCTAGACAGTAGCGATCAAGCCTTCTGCCGCACGCATGGCATTGCCGCCTACCTGCCCAAGCCCGCGCGACTGGGCTGGATCATCAGCGCCATGAATATTTTGGCCACTAACGAACATGATGGCTTGGTCACGCGCCATACGCTCAGTCACCACCACTCCCGTGGCAATCCACTGCTTACCTTACGCAAAGGCATACGCGTGCTGTTGGTCGAGGATAACGCCATCAACCTGAAGGTTGCAGCGCGTATGCTTGAGCGAATGGGCTGCCACGTCGACATGGCAGGTAATGGCCTTGAGGCACTGGCCATGGCCGCTCAACTGCCTTACGACGTCATCATGATGGATGTGCAAATGCCGGAAATGGATGGCATCAGTGCTACCCGAGAACTCCGCTCTAGGGGCTTTTCCGATATCCCAATTATTGCCCTCACTGCCAACAGCCGCGACGAAGATAAACAAGCGTGCCGGGCCGCTGGCATGAGCGACTTTTTGTCCAAGCCCATCCGCTACGAAGACCTGCATACCTGCCTCAGTCGCTGGATCTAACCGGGCATGAGAAATAAGTGCGCAGCGGCTATCATGATGGAATGAGAGGGGCACAACTTCCCCGCGTATTTCCTTAACAGGAGGCCTGTCATGAGTGAGATCGTTGCCGTATTGGGCGCCAGCCCTAAATCCGAGCGCTACAGTAATCAGGCTATTCGACTGTTACGCGATTACGGCCATACCGTATTACCGGTCAACCCGGCGCAAACAGAAATCGAAGGCCTGCCTGTCATCGCCAGTGTTGATGGCCTAAAGGAAGGCTCGGTCGATACCGTCACCCTGTACGTCGGCCCACAGCATTCCGCGCCACTGCTACCCGGCCTGCTGCACCTGAAGCCCAAGCGGGTGATATTCAACCCCGGCTCTGAGAGCCCGTACCTGCAGGAAGCACTGGAAAAGGCCGGCATCAAAGCCGAGGAAGCCTGCACCTTGGTATTGCTGCGCACGGGGCAATACTAGGCCTTAACTGTGGGCGCTCAGCGGCACTGGCACGTTCCTTCCGGGAAACCCGGGAGTGCCGTGTCAGGATCAGGTATGATGGCGGCAACCTATATATTGCCAACCCGCATGCCGCCACTTTGTTTGCGCCCGTGCCAGTGATCCTGAACTCATGAATTATCGTCATCATTACCATGCCGGCAATTTCGCCGATGTCGTCAAGCACATCCTGCTGCTGGGCCTGCTCGACAGCCTTGGTCGTAAAACATCGCCCTATTGCTACATCGACACCCACGCCGGTTGTGGCCTTTATGACCTTGGGGCCAGTGCCCCACAAAAAACGCTGGAATTCAAAAGCGGGCTGAGTCGCGTCAAGGAGGCAGACAAAACTAAGGCGCCCGCTTGGATCACAGCGTATTTGGAGGCCGTTGCGGCACTTGGCAAAGAGCGTGATGGCTTCTGGTATCCCGGATCACCGTGGCTGGCACTCAATGCCATGCGCGAATCCGATCGCGCCATCCTAATGGAGTTGCACCCAGAGGATGCGGGCAAGCTCAAGCAGCATCTCTCGCGCTACCCCAACATCTCCATCCACATGCGTAATGCCTACGAAGGCCTGACCGCACTGATTCCCCCACAGGAAAAGCGTGGACTGGTACTGATCGACCCCCCTTATGAAGAAGAACGCGACGACTACGCCCCGGTGGTAGAACTCCTCGCCAAAGCACACGCCAAATGGCCTACAGGGACCTACGCAGTCTGGTTCCCGATCAAGGACCATTACGCTATTACGCGTTTCTACCGTCGCCTGCGCAACACATATATTCCAAAGATTCTGACCACGGAACTCTGCGTGATGCCACCGGACAATCAGCTCAGCCTTAATGGCACCGGCATGATTCTGGTGAACCCACCTTGGCAGTTCGACATCAAGGCCAGAGCATTGTTGAGCTGGTTAACACCTGTACTCAGTGATCACAAACAGGCCAGCTTTAAGGTCGAATGGCTGAACGGCGAGAATGTCAGCGCACCCGTAAAAAAAGGCGATGACGACGAAGACTGATCAGCTCTCGTTCGCTGTCATTACTGGCGCCAGCTGCTCCGCCCGCAAAATATCGCGCACCAAATACAGTGCGGCAATTGAGCGGGCCTCGGTAAGGTCCTCACGCCACACCCACTCTTCCAAGCTGGCCAGCGGCATTGGCACCACTTCGATGGGCTCCGGCTCATCNNCGCGCAGCAAACCCCGTCTCTTCCTGAAGCTCGCGCAAGGCCCCCTGCTCCAGCGTTTCATTCGCCTCGACCAGCCCTTTGGGCAGCCCCAGCTCATGCGCATGCACACCGGCCCCGTACTCGCGGATGAGCAATACCGTGCCATCCTCATGCACGGCCACCACCATCACGGCCGATGATGCGCCAGCAAGCAAACGCTCATACGTGCGATGCTCACCATTGCTAAACTTGAGCTCAATCTCCTCCACCGCAAAGAATCGACTACGGGCGATCACGGTTTGCTTCAGGATTTCCGGCAGCTTTGCCATACTCAGGTCCATTCAACTGTCTGCGGAAAGTGTACATGTCCTTGCCCCTGCCATGGGAAGCCATTGATACCGTGTTACTCGACATGGATGGCACCCTGCTCGACCTCTATTTCGACAACCACTTCTGGCTAAAGCACCTGCCGGACACGTACGCCATGTACAAAGGCATTCCGCTTGAAGCCGCACATCAGGAGCTGGTGGATCGCTTTGCCAAAGAGCAGGGCACGCTAAACTGGTATTGCTTGGATTACTGGAGTGCTGAGCTGGATCTAGACATCGTTGCGCACAAGCACGNNATCACTCGCCATTTTTGCAGTACTGCGAGCGCATCATCTGCTCACACGACTTCAAGATGCCCAAAGAGCACCCGGAGTTTTGGGCCGCACTGCAGCAGCGCGATAATTTTGATCCGGCGCGCACCTTGTTTATTGATGACAGTGAATCCGTGCTGCGCTCAGCTGAACGCTTCGGCATTGCTCATTTGCTCACCGTTGCCCAGCCCGACAGCCAGCGCCCACCGCGCGAAGGCCTGCACTTTCCAGCGCTTCAGCATTTTGATGATTTATTGCCAATTCCCGTACGCACAGGTTTTCTCTGAGGCTTTACGATGCCTGAACTTGATACCCACAACAGTGAAAAAGTCCGTATCGACAAATGGTTATGGGCCGCACGCTTTTACCGAACCCGCTCACTGGCCAAGGACGCCATTGATGGCGGCAAGGTGCATTGTGACGGTGCCCGCGTAAAGGTTAGCAAGGAAGTACGGCTCGGCATGACATTCACCATCCGCCAGGGCTTTGATGAAAAAACCGTCACAGTCAAAGCGCTATCCGAGGTGCGCGGCCCCGCTAGCACAGCTCAAGCACTCTACGAAGAAACTGCAGAGAGCATCGCGCTGCGCCAAGAGAATACGGCCAACCGACAAGCCCAAAACTTAGCTCACCCAGATCATCGCCCAAGTAAAAAGGACAGGCGCCAGATTCATAAATTTCAAGACAGCTGGAAATAAAAAAGTCGGCACTACTGGCCGCCATTTTTTATTTCCCCTGCACACGGTTACTGGATAACAGTCTCCGCGCTCAGCGCGCCAAGCGTCAATACCAGCACATCTCCGGAGTGCAGTGCCGCCACGCCCTCCGGCGTACCCGTCATCACCACATCGCCCGGCAACAGCGTAAAAATAGTAGAGATATACTGCAGCAATGCCAGTACTGGCGTAATCATGTCCGCCGTATTGCCCTGCTGACGCAACTCTCCGTTAACCGTTAATGAAAATGTCGTATCCAGCAAATCACCAAAAGCAGCCGGCGCCATAAACGGCGCCAGGGGCGCTGCACCATCGAACGCCTTAGCCACCTCCCATGGGTGCCCGTTTTTTTTTAATACGTTTTGCACATCACGCAGCGTCAGGTCCAACCCTAACGTGATGCCTGCTATTGCTGCACGGCACTCTGCTTCGTTGGCATTAGTTAATGTCAGGCCAATCAGAACAGTTACTTCCGTTTCATGATGGCACTCACCACGCCCTGCAGGGATAGAAAATGATGGGGATAACGGCACCAGCGTCGTCGTCGGCTTCAAAAACAGAATTGGCGTTTCTGGTACCGCGTTACCCAACTCGCGCGCATGCGCCGCATAATTACGCCCCACACACACCACCTTGCCCACGGGAAAAGTACAGGGAGAACCATCAAGAAATGTGTGTGAGTAACTCATGCGGCTATCCTGTTCGGGTCATCCTGTAGCGACTATCCCGCAGTAACTATTCTGTTGCGGTCACGAATGTCACGACCATATTGTCACGGCACTAACTGCTTCAGCCTTTAAGGGCATGCTCCACCAGAAACACCCGATCCTCACCAAAATAAAGATCATCACCCACAAAGATGGATGGCGCACCAAAAGCACCACGCGCCACTGCTTCATCAGTCGCCGCTTTCAGCTTTTCCTTTACCGCCTCATCACTAGCCTGTGCCAACAGATCAGCAGGCAAAATATCGGCCAGCACCGCCGCATCGCCGATATTCTTTCCCTTGCTCCAATAGGCGGAAAATAGC